>NZ_JBHRXJ010000003.1:0-439160 GCF_042648425.1 Paracoccus mangrovi
CGCCGCCCCTTCCAGGCCGTCCGATCCAGCGTCGCCGTCTCGGTGAGCGGGTATCTAGGCCCCACCGAACCCGCCCGCAAGTGAAAAAAGAAGGAAAACTGAGAAAAACATACAACGCACTGAAATTTATGGGATTATTTCGGGGTTGCGATGTGGCGCCGGCCCTTTTCGCGGACCGGCGCAGGGGATCATCCCCGTCCCGGAACCGGGCGCGGCGCACGCCGGAACCGCGAAATTCCCAGCAAACGCAGGGAAAGAAGCGTCAGAATCACTGACAGAATCATCAGGGGCCATGATTCCCAGACCTTCAACGCCCAGAGCCAATGCACCGCGGAAAGGATCGCCGCCGGATAGATCAGCTTGTGCAGCCGCCGCCACCCCGCCCCCATGCGCCGGATGGAAAGCCGGTTCGAGGTCACCGCCAGCGCCAGCAGCATCGCAAAGGCCAGCATGCCAAAGATCAGATAGGGGCGCTTGATCACGTCCTTGACGATCTGTCCCCAGAGCAGGCCCATGTCAAAGACCACCCACGCCGCCAGATGACAGACCAGATAGGTGAAACAGATCAGCCCCAGCGCCTGACGGAACCGCATCAGGTTTACCCGCGCCAGCCGCAGCAGTGGCGTCACCGCCAGCGTGGCGATCAGGAAATAGATCGCGGTCCGGCCCAGACGATGTTCGATGTCACGCACCGGGTCGACGCCCAGATGCCCCTGCACCGTGTCCCAGACCAGAAGCGCCAGCGGAATCAGCCCGACCAGCCAGACCGCCCAGACCGGGACATGGCGCAGCGCGCGGTTCAGTGATTGTACCATCAGTAGTATTTCGCCAGATCCATGCCGGAATAGAGGTTGGCGACTTGATCGCCATAGCCGTTGAACATCAGCGTTTCCTGACGCCCGGCCAACAGACCCGCGCCGACCCGCCGTTCGCTGGCCTGCGACCAGCGCGGATGGTCCACCTGCGGGTTCACATTGGCATAGAACCCGTATTCGCTGGGTTGCAGCATCTGCCAGCTGGTTTCGGGCTGCTTGTCGGTCAAGGTGATGCTGACGATCGACTTGATCGACTTGAAGCCATATTTCCACGGCACCACCAACCGGATCGGTGCGCCGTTCTGATTGGGCAGCACCTCGCCGTAAAGCCCGGTCGCCATGATCGTCAGCGGATGCATGGCCTCGTCGATGCGCAGCCCCTCACGATAGGGCCAGTCGATGATCGCGCTGCGCTGACCCGGCATCTGGTCGGGATCCTCCAGCGTGCGGAAGGCCACGTATTTCGCGCCGGGCTGCACGCCGGCCTTGTTGAGGATGCTGGCCAGCGGCACACCAAGCCAGGGAATCACCATCGACCAGGCCTCGACACAGCGCAGGCGATAGATGCGCTCTTCAAGCGCGGAATCCGGTGCCAGATCCTCCAGCGCATAGCTGCCGGGACGCGCGACCAGCCCGTCGATCGTCACCGACCAGGGCTTGGTCTTCAGGCTGCCGGAATATTCGGCCGGATCGGTCTTGCCGGTGCCGAACTCGTAGAAGTTGTTGTAATTGGTGATATCTTCAAGGCTGTTGGGCTTTTCGTCCGTCGAGAACGCCGACGGCGCCCCCGTCAGCCCCAGCGCCGGCGTCGCCAGCGATGCCATGCCGGCGGCGATAAAGGCGCGGCGGTTGAGATATTCGGACCTCGGCGTGACATCGGACCATTTCAGCTTCATCTGCATTCCCCCTTAGGTTGGCGGCATTATGCCATGACCGGGCGCGCAGACATATGAAATTACTTGTGATTCCAAAGCTTGTAACGAAATCGGGGCGGGTGTTTTTCCCGCCCCGTTCAATTGCTTACCGGATCCGCCCGGGTTCAGTGCAGGGGCGCGCGCGGCCCTTTTTCGCCCGCCTCGCCCAGCCCTGTGCCGGTGACACGGTTGCCGACGATCAGCCCGTCGGGACCGGCGCTGACCGGAACGGTCTCACCATCCAGCACGTCGCCCGACAGAATCATCTCGGCCAGCGGGTTTTGCAGGCTGCGCTGGATCACCCGTTTCAGCGGCCGGGCGCCAAAGACCGGATCATAGCCTTCATCGGCCAGCCATTTCATCGCCGCCTCGTCGAGGTCCAGCTTGATATTGCGCTGCGCCAGACGCTGTTCCAACAGCCAGAGCTGGATCTTGACGATGCCATCCATGTTTTCCCGCGTCAGGCGGTGGAAGATGATGATCTCATCCAGGCGGTTCAGGAATTCGGGGCGGAAATGCGCCCGCACCGCGTCCATCACCTGCGCCCGCGCCTGTGAGCTGTCGGCCCCGTCGGGCAGCGCCGACAAGGCCTGTGCCCCAAGGTTCGAGGTCAGGATGATCAGCGTCTGCTTGAAATCCACCTTGCGGCCCTGACCATCGGTCAGCTGTCCATCGTCCAGCACCTGCAACAGCACGTTGAAGACATCGGGATGCGCCTTTTCGACCTCGTCGAAAAGGATCACCTGATAGGGACGACGGCGCACGGCCTCGGTCAAGACGCCGCCCTCATCATAACCGACATAGCCCGGAGGCGCACCGATCAGACGGCTGACCGAGTGCTTTTCCATGAATTCGGACATGTCGATGCGGGTCATCGCATTGTCGTCGTCGAACATGTATTGCGCGATGGCCTTGGTCAGCTCGGTCTTGCCGACGCCGGTCGGGCCCAGGAACAGGAAACTGCCCAGCGGCCGCTTTTCGTCGTTCAGCCCGGCCCGCGCGCGGCGCACGGCGTTGGAAATCGCCGTCACCGCCTCGGACTGGCCGATGACGCGCTTGCCCAGCACCTCTTCCATCTTCAACAGCTTCTCGCGCTCGCCCTCCAGCATCTTGCTGGTGGGGATGCCGGTCCAGCGCTCGACCACCTCGGCGATCTGCTCGGGGCGGACGGCCTCTTCGACCATGGGGCCGTCATCGCTGCCTTCGGCATCGACCAGCTTTTTCTCAAGCCCGGGGATGATGCCGTAAGACAGCTCACCCGCGCGGGCCAGATTGCCCTCGCGCTTGGCCTGATCCAGCTCGGCGCGGGCGCGGTCCAGCTGTTCTTTCAGGTTGCGCGACCCCTCCAGCTTGTCGCGCTCGGCCTGCCAGCGGGCGGTCATCGTCGCCGACTGTTCCTGCAATTCGGACAGGCTTTTTTCCAGCTTTTCCAGACGGTCCTTGCTGGCGGCGTCATCCTCTTTCTTCAGGGCCTCGGCCTCGATCTGCATTTGCAGGATCTGACGGTCCAGCGCGTCCAGTTCCTCGGGCTTGCTGTCGACCTCCATGCGCAGACGCGACGCGGCCTCATCCACAAGGTCGATGGCCTTGTCGGGCAGGAAACGGTCGGTGATATAGCGGTTCGACAGCGTCGCGGCAGCCACCAGCGCGGCGTCGCTGATGCGGACGCCGTGATGCAGCTCATATTTTTCCTTGATGCCGCGCAGGATGCTGATCGTGTCCTCGACCGTCGGTTCCTCGACCAGAACGGGCTGGAAACGCCGGGCCAGCGCCGCGTCCTTTTCGATATACTTGCGGTATTCGTCCAGCGTGGTGGCACCGACGCAATGCAATTCGCCCCGGGCAAGCGCGGGCTTGATCAGGTTGGCGGCATCCATGGCGCCATCGGTCTTGCCAGCACCGACCAGAACATGCAGCTCGTCGATGAACAGGATCACCTCGCCGGCGGCATCCTCGATTTCCTTGAGAATGGCCTTCAGCCGTTCCTCAAATTCACCGCGATATTTCGCCCCGGCGATCAGCGCGCCCATGTCCAGCGCCCAAAGCTGCTTGTTGCGCAGGGATTCGGGCACGTCGCCATCGACGATGCGCAGGGCCAGCCCTTCGGCGATGGCGGTCTTGCCGACGCCGGGTTCGCCGATCAGCACCGGGTTGTTCTTGGTGCGGCGCGACAGCACCTGCATGGCGCGGCGAATCTCTTCGTCCCGGCCGATGATCGGGTCGATCTTGCCGTCGGCGGCAGCCTCGGTCAGGTTGCGGGCATATTTCTGCAAGGCCTCATAGCTGTCCTCGGCGCTGGCGCTGTCGGCGGTGCGGCCCTTGCGGATGTCGTTGATCGCGGCGTTCAGCGCCTGCGCGGTCACATGGCCGGCGCTCAGCGCGTCGCGGGCATGGGTATTGACCACGGCCAGCGCGGTCAGCACGCGTTCGGCCGGAACAAAGCTGTCGCCCGCCTTCTTGGCCAGCTTTTCGGCCTCGTCCAGAACGCGGACCATGCTGGGGTCGATATAGACCTGTCCCTGGCCACCCGACACCTTGGGCAGCTTCGACACCGCCTGATCGACGGCATTGCGCACGGCCTGCGCATCGCCCCCGGCCCGCGTGATCAGATTGCTGGCAAAACCCTGTTCGTCATCCATCAGCGCCTTCAAAAGATGCTCGGGCATCACGCGCTGATTTTCCTCGCGGATCGCGATCGTCTGCGCCGCTTGCAGAAATCCGCGCGACCGTTCGGTAAATTTTTCCATATCCATGAAGATTTTCCCTTATAAGCCCCCGCCTTGGACCGCCCGTTTCGGCACGGCCCGGTTCGGGTCCGTGATCACAAATGGGCAGGAACAAACGGGGTTTCAAGCCTGTGGGTTCCCCATTATAAGCAGGCCGTTTGTCGCAAGCCGAGGTGGAAAATGGATGATCGTCTGATTGTGGCGCTGGACGTGCCGAACGCGCTGGCGGGGCTGGCGCTGGCCGAGCGGATCGGGGATGCGGTCGGCTTTTACAAGATCGGGCTCGGCATGCTGACCGGGGGCGGCCTTGCGCTCGCCAACAAGCTGAAACAGGAACATGGCAAGCGCATCTTTCTGGACATGAAATTCTTTGACATCGGCGCCACGGTCGAGGCGGCGGTGCGCGGCATCGCGCAATACGATCTGGATTTCCTGACCGTGCATGGCGACCCCCATGTCGTGCGCGCCGCCAAAGAGGGCGCGGCCGGATCGGGGCTGAAAATCCTGGGCGTGACGGTGCTGACCTCGCTCGACCGGGCCGATCTGGATGCCGGCATGATCGTGCCGGGCGATGTGACCGAAATCGTCACCACCCGCGCCGCGCGTGCGCTCGAGGCGGGCGCCGATGGCGTCATCGCCAGCCCGCGCGAGGCGGCGCTGATCCGCGCCCTGCCCGAGGCGGCGGGCCGGCTGATCGTCACCCCCGGCGTGCGCCCGGCCGGCAGCGACGCCGGCGACCAGAAGCGGATCGAAACCCCCGCAACCGCCATCGCCAACGGCGCCGACCATATCGTCGTCGGTCGCCCGATCTGGCAGGCGGCGGATCCCCGCGCGGCGGCCCTGGCCATCGCCGCCGAACTGCCCCGGGCTTGACCCCGGCCCCGCCCTGCCCCAGCCTCGCCGGGCAGGGCACAGCCTTGGGGGGAAACGATGCAGGACGGGGCAAGCCGGGCGCGGCAGGCGGCGCAGAACGATCTTGTGCTGTCCTTTCTTTCGGTGCGGCGCGCCATCGGTGCGCTGGGGTTTTTCCTGCCCGTCGCGCTGGCGCTTTACGGGCTGATCGCGGGGAATCTGCGGGCCAGCATGTCGGCCTATTTCTATTCCCCCATGCGCGAGATCTTTGTCGGCACGCTCTGCGCGCAGGCCGTCTTTCTCTGGAGCTATGAGGGCTATCGCGACCCCGGCCGGATGATCACCGACAAGCTGGTGGCGCGCATCGCCTCGGTCGCGGCGGCGCTGATCGCGCTGGCCCCGACCAACCCGCCGGGCGGGGCCGCGCCGGGCTGCACCTTGTTGCAATGCCTGCTGTCCGATGGTCCCAGCGCGGCGCTGCATGCCGTGGCGACTGCGATGTTTTTCGCGGCGCTGGCCTTTTACTGTCTGGTCCTGTTCCGGCGCGGCCGGGACATCACCGGCGATGAACATGCCGCGCAGGTGATCTATCGGCTTTGTGGCTGGACCATCATCGCGGCCATCGGCGCCATCGGGCTGATGATCGTGACCGGGCTGGATATGCGTCTGGCGCCACTGCGCCCGATCTTCTGGCTCGAGGCGCTGGCCACATTCGCCTTTGCCACCAGCTGGGCGGTCAAGGGCAAGGCGCTGCGTCCGGTCGTGCGCGCCATGACCGCGATGGTGCGCCCGCATTAGAGCGGCCGGACCGGATCGCTAATCCCGGCCCAGCATCCGCGCCACGCGCTGGCGCAGATATGGCACCGCGCGGAGATGGGCCAGAAATTCGTCCAGCGGCATCATCCGCCATTCCTGTCCTTCATCGCCAAAGCGGATCGCGGCGATCTCGGCCTCGGTCAGCGAACCCCGAAACAGCCAGGAGGCCCGCACCGCGTCGTTCAGGCCGGGAAACCGGTGCCCGGTCAGGCGGTCGCCCGAAAGCGACAGGCCGAATTCCTCGGTCAATTCGCGCAGCGCGCATTCCACGGGCGTCTCGTCCGGTTCCGCGCCACCGCCGGGCAGATCCCAATGCGCCGGGAACGGGATCCAGTCATAATCGTCGCGCAGACAGGTCAAAAGCCGGTCACCATGGATCAGCAACAGCTTGGCGCCGGTAAATCCTAGCGGTCGTTGTCGTTGATGTCGCGTGTCCAGATCTTCACCTCATCCGCGCCGGTGCCGAAAAAGCGGCGCAGGACCACCCAGATCACCCCGGTCAGCACCGCCGTCACCACCAGCGCCATCGGCAATCCGCCGCCCCAAAGCCCCAGCAAAAGCGCGGCGCCCATCACCAGCACGGCAACCGCCATGCCCAGAAAGAACCAGCCCGGCATCGCCAGTTCCAGCGCGGCCAAAAGCAGCGCGGCAATGATCCAGAGCCAACCGTTCGCCCAGATCATGCCTCCGCCCCCTTGCATTGCACCGATGCCGCCTTGCCCGGCCGGTTCATTTGCCGCCCCTGAGCAGCTTGAAGGCATCGCCGAACGCCTCGATCGCGGCGGTGGGCAACAGGATGGTCTGCTTGCCCTGCCCCTTGCCGACGGTGTTCAGGACGTCGACCTGTCGCATGGCGATCTGATACTGCGCGGCCTCGATCCCGCCTTCGCGGATGGCCGAGGCGATGGCATTGTTGGCATAGGCTTCGGCATCGGCCAGCACGCGCGTGGCCTTGGCCTGTTGTTCGGCGGCGTAAAGATCGCCATCGGCGGCCAGCTCGACCGCGCGCTTGCGGCCCTCGGCCTCGGTGACCTGGGCACGGCGGGCGCGCTCGGCATTCAGCTGTTGCAGCATCGCGGCGCGCGTGGCCTCGTCCAGATTGACGTCCAGAATCTCGGCCCGCGTCACCTCGATCCCCCAATCGTCGACGATATTGGCCAGCGATTCGCGGATGCGTTCGATCAGATGGGCGCGATTGGACTGAACCTGATCCAGCTCCATCGTGCCGATTTCCGACCGCACGATCCCCGCGACCGTGGTGCTGATCGCCGCATCGACATCGCGAATCCGGTAGACGGTCTTTTCCGGTTCTATGATGCGGTAAAAGACCGAGGTCTCGACTTGCACCAGCACGTTGTCGGCGGTGATCGCATCCTGACGCGAGGTCGGCAGCTGGCGTTCCAGCACCGAAATCTTATGCGCGACCCGGTCCAGAAACGGCACGATGAAATTGATCCCCGGCCCCAGAACCGCGCGCAGCCGGCCAAACCGTTCGACCACATATTTTTCCGATTGCGGCACGATGCGCACGGCCGAGCTGATGGCGTAAAAGATCACCACCGCCAGCACAATCAGCGCGAGGTTCCGGCTCAGCAGGTCGATAAGGGCGGGCGGCATGGCTATTCCTTTCGTCGGTCATTCCGCCGCGATAGAACTATCGCAGGCGTCCGGGCGCAAGCCGGCCAGCCGTTTCAGAATGCGTTCAAGGCGCAGGGCAAAGGCGCCGAAATCGACGCGCGGCTCGACCATGCGTTCATTCATATAGAGCGAACGGTCCAGTTCCAGCTGCACGACATGGACGTTTTGTCGCGGACGGCCATAGGTCGTGGCGATATAGGCCCCCGAAAAGGGCGAGTTGCGGCGCAGCCGGAAACCCTCGGCCTGGACGGCCGAGGCGATCTCGGACGTGATCCGCGTCGAGGCCGAGCCGCCATTGCGGTCGCCCAGCACGAAATCCGGGCGCGGGCGCGGCAGATGCGCCAGCGCGTCGCGTGGCATGGAATGCATGTCGATCAGGATGGCGCCCCCGAACCGCGCCACGGCTTCGTCGATCAGCCCGGCCAGCGCACGGTGATAGGGGTGCCAAAGACGTTCGATCCGCTGCTGGGCCACGGCCAGCGGGATCGGACGATCATAGATCGCGCGCCCCTGCGACACGACGCGGGGAATCACCCCCAGACCGGCCATGATTCGCGGATTGAGCGCCGCCGGCGCCACGCCCGACACCACCAGCGGGTCGATTTCATCAGGCCCGCGGTTCAGATCGACGACACAGCGCGGCACCCGCGCCGTCATCAGAACCGCGCCATGATCCAGCGCCGGGGCGATCAGCCGGTCGACAAAGGCATCCTCGGAGGAGCGCAGCAACAGCGGATCCAGCCGCGATTCGGCCAGAAACCAGTCAGGATAGACCCGTCCCGAATGCGGCGAGGCGAAAATCACCCCGCTCCGCCAATGCGGCGGCCTGATCAGGTCGAAGGTCTGATCCATGTCGGTCATTCGACGCTCCACAGGCGCGGGTGGGCGCCGGTTCATGGCAGGCTAGAACAGATAGGTTTATAAAGCATCTTCAGTTGGGGCCAAGACCCGGCGAATGGGGGCTTGAAACCCCCGGGTGACATGGATATAGACACGCGGACCACGGCGAGACGCCAGCTTTTGCTGACAGAATCACCAGGTAGGGGCGGTTAGCTCAGCGGTAGAGCACTACGTTGACATCGTAGTGGCCACTGGTTCGATCCCAGTACCGCCCACCATTTTTCGCGCCCCCGGGGCTTAACCGGGGGCATTTCAGTTCCAAGGCGCGACTTGCGATGCGCCGCGATAGGAGAAGACCGATGAAGGTTCGCAATTCGCTCCGCTCGCTCAAGAGCCGCCACCGCGATTGCCAGATCGTGCGCCGCAAAGGCCGCATCTACGTCATCAACAAGACCAACCCGCGTTTCAAGGCCCGTCAGGGCTGAGAGATCGGAAAGTCGACGTTCGAAAGCGCCCGCAATGCGGGCGTTTTTCATTTTTCCGGCCCTGTTGCGGTTTTAGGCCCGTTCCGGGGCCGGATCGCCGCGCCCGGCATCCGGCACGGCAAGGGGGGCTGACTGCCCCCCTGTCCATCGGTCCGGGGACCGCTGGACACCCCCCGTGGATATTTGGACATGAAAGACAAGAGCCCGGCGAATCACGGGGTCAGCACGTCTTGCAGCATCTGGCCCACGGTTTCCTGGGTCACATAACCGGTGACGCGCAGGTTGCGCGCCGCCTGATAGCGGCGCAGGGCCGAGCGCGTTTCGGCGTTGAATTCGCCATCGACCGGGCCGGGGCGCAGGCCGGCGGCGCGCAACCGTTCCTCGATCAGGAGCCGGGTCGAGGAATCCAGCCGCAGGGCCGATTCTTCGCGCCGGGCGGCCTCGGTTCCGGCGCGCAGGGTCTCTAATCCGGTGCGGGCTTCGGCGGCGTGGCGGCCGCGCGGATAGCGTTCGAGATAGGTTTCATAGGCCGCCGCCGAACCCTGGCGCCGGGCCCAGGCCCAGGTCGCATCGTCGCCCCGTGGCACGTCCTGGGGCGGCACCGCGCCGGTCAGTTCGGCAAGCATGCGTCGTGCGGTATCGGCATGGATGCCGTTCGGATAGCGGCGCAGATAGGTTTGCAGCCCCTTGGCATCCCGCTGTGCGCCGGTCCTGCGCCAATAGTCGCGGTCGCGGCTGCCATTGTCGCCGTCCAGATAGGCGACCTGCTGGTTGATCGATTTCAATTGTGGCGGGGTCAGATAGCCGGTCGGGGCGTGCTTGTTGGCGCGTTGCCATGCCATCAGCGCCGCGCGCGTGCGCTGGCCAAAGATGCCGTCCGCCGTGCCGCTGTCATGGCCCAGCCGCGACAGGCTGCGCTGAAGTCCCGCGCGCGCGGCGGCGTCGAGGTTCATCGCGGCCTCGGCCTGTGCCTCGGGGGTGGATTGCGGGCGGGTCGCGGGGACCGGAACGGCCGGATCGTCCGCCCTGCCCGCATGGGCCGGCCCCTGTTCGATCCGCGCCTGACGTTCCCGCGCCGCCGCCGAAAAGATGCCGCGCGGGAATTGGCGCAGATATTCACGATAGCCCGCGGCGGTATTGGCGCGCGCCGCCTGGGTCCAGGCCGCGCGGTCATCGCCAAGCGGATCCGCCGGCTGGGCACCCGTATCGCGCGGCAGGGCCACCAGATCGCCCTTGCTGCCGGCCATGAGCCGCAGCGTCGGATCCACCATTGCCGCCTGGGCCGCCGAACTGCCGCGCAGCAATTCGGCCAGCGCGCGGGCCGTGGCCTCGGGCGTGCCAGAGATCACCGCCATATCGGCCGGCACCGGAAAGGTCCCGATGCCGTCATCCAGCCCGCCGCCATGGGGCATCTGCTGGCCATCCGTCCCCAGAAGCAGCACCGCCCCCGGCCGGGCGCCGGAAATCAGCCGCAGCACCAGCGACATGGGAACGCCTTGCAGATCGGCGTTCAGCCGGTCGGTGTCGCGCGCATCCGTGCCCATGAACCAGGTCTCGTTCCCGTCGCGCAGGAACCGCCCGTTCAGCGTCACGATACGGGCGCCCGGCGCGGCGTCGGGACGGGCCAGCACGGCCAGCCGCTCGCGCAGCGCGTCGGCGGCAAGATCGATCCCGTCGGTGGTGTCAAACCCCGCCTCGCGCAGCGCCGCCGCCAGCGCCGCCGTATCGGAGCCGGCAAGATCGGGGGCATCGCGATAATCGGCATTGCCGATCACGACCGCACGCTTTTCGGCCCAGACGGGCGTGGCGCCGATCAGGGCGGCCAGCAGGATCGGGATAAGGCGCATGATCAATTCCTATTCCGCCGAAGCGGCGGGAATCAATCGTAGCTGCGCCGATCCTCGATCACCTTGCCATCATTGGGCAGCGACCCCGGCGCAACCAGTTCGACCCGGCCGCGAAGTTTCAGTGTGTCCAACACCGTTCCCGCATACCTTGCCGCATCTTGCGCGTCGGTTTCCAGTTGAACCGTCATCACATCCATGTCGCCAGCCCGTTCCGCCACGACACGAGCGCGTGATATTTCGGGATGGCGGGCCACCAGTGCCGCCACCTGTTCGGGGCGGACGAACATGCCCTTGATCTTGGTCGTCTGGTCGGCACGCCCCAGCCAGCCCTTGATGCGCATATTGGTGCGCCCACAGGGGCTTGTTCCGGGCAGGACCGCCGACATGTCGCCGGTGGCAAAGCGCACCAGCGGATAATCCCCGTTCAGCGTGGTCACCACGACCTCGCCCACCTCGCCATCGGGAACCGGGATGCCGGTGCCCGGGCGGACGATTTCGACGATCACGCCCTCGTCGACGATCATCCCCTCCATGGCCGGGGATTCATAGGCGATCAGCCCCAGATCGGCGGTGGCATAGCATTGCGTCGTGGCGATGCCGCGATCGGCGTAGGCTTGGCGCAGGGCGGGAAAAAGCGCGCCGCCGGAAACCACGGCGCGGTTCAGCACCAGCCGCTCGCCCATCTCATCGGCCTTGTCGAGGATGATCTTCAGGTAATCGGGCGTGCCGGCATAGACCGTGGTGCCGATATCGACGGCGGCGCGGACCTGCAATTCGGTCTGGCCGGTGCCGGCGGGCAGGACGGCGGCATCGACGGCGCGGGCGGCGGATTCGAACATCATCCCCGCCGGCGTCAGGTGATAGCCAAAGCAGTTCTGCACGATATCGCCCGCGCCCACACCCGCCGCGAACAGAAACCGCCCCAGCCGCCACCAGTCGCCCCCCCGCATCCCGGGTTCATAGATCGGGCCGGGGCTTTGAAAGACATGCTCGAATTCATGCGGACGGCGGGTGGTAAAGCCGCCAAAGGGCGGCGATTTCCGCTGTGCCTCGGACAGTTCGGATTTGCGGATCACCGGCAGTTCCGCCAGCGCCGCGCGGCTGGTCACCAGATCGGCATCGACGCCTTGCAGAATGCGCGCCAGCGCCGGCGCGGTCTTTGCCCGTCCGATCGCATCGGGCAGATCGCGCGCCAGATCGGCAAAACGCTCATCGCCGCTGCGGGTTTCCAACTCGTCATAATGGCCGGTCATGAAAGCTCCGGATTGTTGTTATTCAAGAAGCCGCACCCGGCGAAAAAGGGGCCGCGCCCCTCACGCCAGCCAGCGCTTGCGGCGGCGATAGCTGCGCACGTCGCGAAAGCTTTTGCGGCCCTCGTCGGACATGCCCAGATAGAATTCCTTGACGTCGGGGTTTTCGCGCAGCGCGTCGGCGGGGCCGTCCATCACCACCCGGCCGCTTTCCAGGATATAGCCGTAATGGGCATAGCGCAGGGCGATATTGGTGTTCTGTTCGGCCAGAAGGAATGTCACCCCCTCGCCTTCGTTCACCGCCTTGACGATTTCAAAGATCTGTTCGACCAGCTGCGGCGCAAGACCCATGCTGGGCTCGTCCAGAAGGATCGTTTCGGGCCGCGACATCAGCGCGCGTCCCATGGCGCACATCTGCTGTTCCCCACCCGAGGTATAGCCCGCCTGCGACCTGCGCCGTTCCTTGAGGCGCGGGAAATAGGTATAGACCATCTCAAGATCCTGGCGGATCGCGGCGCCGCCATCGGTCCGCGTATAGGCGCCGGTCAGCAGGTTTTCCTCGATCGTCAGGTGCTCGAAGCAATGGCGGCCCTCCATCACCTGGATGACGCCCTTTTTCACCAGACTGGCCGGATCCATGTTCTGGATCGGTGCGCCGCGATAGCTGATCGATCCCTTGGTCACCTCGCCGCGCTCGGAATGCAGAAGGTTCGAGATCGCCTTGAGCGTGGTGGTCTTGCCCGCACCATTGCCGCCCAAAAGCGCGGTGATGCCGCCTTTGGGCACCGACAGGCTGACCCCCTTCAGCACCAGAATGACGTGATTATAGATCACCTCGATATTGTTGACCTCCAGCAAGGTCTCGTGGTCCTGCGCGGTGTCGAGCATGGCTTCCCCCTGTCCCGGATGCCCCGGCGGCACGCACCGCCGGGGTCAAAGGTCTCAGCAGCGCGGCGTGATGCCGGCTTCCTTGGCATAGGCTTCGCTGTCCTCAAGGATCAGCGGGGCGAGGATTTCCTGATCCGGCTCGGTAAAGTCGGAAATCAGGGTCCATTTGCCGGCGGCCGCATCCCATTGCTGCATGCGCGACATGCCGCTTCCGCCATGGTTGTCGCAGGTCATCTTTACCTCGGGGCCGAAATCCGGCAGGCCCAGCTCGGTCAGACGCTCGGGGGTGATGTCCAGCGCCTCGAACCCGTCGCGCAGCTGAGCGGCGGTGATCGCCGAGGTGCCGGCCAGTTCCTGCGCCTTTCTGATCGCCTCGGCGATGACGACGGCCGCATACATGCCGCGCGAATACAGAACCGAACCGACATGCGGCCCGCCCTGCGACGCCTTGCCCGGCTCGATGACGAATTTCTTCATGTCCTCATAGACCGGATAGTCCATGCCGACGCCGTGAAAGGTCAGCGCCTTGTAGCCATTGGCGGCCGCACCCACCGGCAACACGTCGACCTCGGATCCCGACCACCAGATGCCGATCATGTTTTCCATCGGAAAGCGGATATTGGCGGCTTCCTGAATCGCGGTCTGGTTCATCACACCCCAGCCCCACATGATCACATAATCGGGCTTGTCGCGGCGGATTTGCAGCCATTGGCTTTTCTGTTCCTGCCCCGGCGGATCGACCGGCAGCTCACTCAGGGTAAAGCCGTGCTTTTTCGACAGCTCCTGCAAGGTGCGGATCGGTTCCTTGCCATAGGCGCTGTTGTGATAGACGAGCGCGATCTTTTTGCCGTTCAGATCGCCGCCATTCTGCTCAAGCAGGTATTTGATCGCGACCGAGGCCCCGTCCCAATAGTTCGCGGGCGCGTTGAAGACCCATTCGAACACCTTGCCGTTCTTGGCCGAGGTCCGCCCATAGCCCGGCGTGTAAAGCGGGATCTTGTCGGCCGAAACCTTGGGGATCAGCTGATAGGTGATGCCGGTAGACAGGGGGTTATAGACCAGTGCGCCGTCGCCTTTGGTCGCCTCATAGCATTCGACGCCCTTTTCGGTGTTATAGGCGGTCTCGCATTCCGGGGTTAGGATCTTTTCGCCGCCGATCCCGCCATCGCGTTCATTGAGCAGGGTGAAATAGTCGTTGAACCCATCGGCATATTGCGTGCCGTTCGCGCCGTAAGGGCCGGTGCGATAGGAAAGGTTCGGCACGACCAGATCGGCCATGGCCGGCGCTGCGGCCATCACGGCCCCCAACGCGATGCTTGCAAGTTTCAGTTTCATCCTGGTTCTCCTCCCAAGGGTGATGTGCCGGTTCGCCGGTCGTTCAATGCGGGAATGGCCAAAGCCGCAGCTTTTCCTTTGTCAGCGCCCAAAGCCGGGCCAGCCCATGCGGCTCGACGATCAGGAAAAAGATGATCAATGCGCCCACGATCATCAGCTCGATATGGGCGGCCAGATCGGTCGGCCAGCCCAGCTGCGCGACCAACAGATTCTTCAACAGCACCGGCAACAGGACCAGAAATGCCGCGCCGGCAAAGCTGCCAAAGATGCTGCCCAGACCGCCGATGATGATCATGAACAGGATCAGAAAGCTTTTGTTGATGCCGAAAGCCTCGCTGGCCTCGGCCGCGCCCAGATAGACCGAAAACAGCAGCGCCCCGGCAATGCCGACGAAAAAGCTGGAAACGGCGAATGCGGACAGTTTCGCGGTCAGGGGGTTCACCCCGATGATTTCCGCCGCGATGTCCATGTCGCGGATCGCCATCCATTTGCGACCCAGCGTGCCGCGCGTCAGATTGCGCGCGATCCAGGCCAGAACGACCGCAAAGACCAGACAGGTCAGATATTTCGCCGGCGCGGTGGTCGCCGGACCCGTCACCGCCCAGCCGAACATGGTGCGTTCCGGGGCATTGATCTGACCCGAGGCCGAATAGTTGTAAAACCACGGCACCTTGTTGAACAGCCAGACCAGAAAGAACTGCGCGGCAAGCGTGGCCACCGCCAGATAGAACCCCTTGATGCGCAGGCTGGGCAGGCCGAAAAGCACCCCCACCATGGCGGTGATCGCCCCGGCCAGAACGATATGAATGACGATGGGCACCCCGGGAAAGGCGGTCATCAGCTTATAGACGGCATAGGCGCCCACAGCCATGAAGCCCCCCGTCCCCAGACTGACCTGTCCCGCATATCCCGTCAGGATGTTCAGCCCGATGGCCGCGATGGCATAGATCAGAAGCGGCACCAGAACCGCATTGGCCCAATAGCTGTCGATGACAAAGGGCACGACCAGAAAGGCCACGGCAAGGACCGCGTAATAGCCCCAGCGATCCAGCCGGATCGGGAATGTCTGGCCATCGTCGCGATAGCTTGTCTTGAAATCGCCCGCCTCACGATAGAACATCGTATTCTCCCCCGATCACCCTTGCCGTGGGGGCTTCGCGCCCCCACACCCCCGCGGGATATTTTCCCATGGAAGATGAAGAGCGACGCGCCCTCGTCTTCCATGTCCAAATATCCCCGCCGGAGGCATAGAATCCTTTCATCGTCAGACCCGCTCGATGATGCGTTCGCCAAACAGGCCCTGCGGCCGGAAGACGAGGAAAAGCAGCGCCAGCACATAGGCGAACCAGTTTTCGGTCGCGCCGCCGACCATGGGGCCGACGAAATATTCGAACAGTTTCTCGCCCATGCCGATGATCAGCCCGCCGACGATGGCGCCGGGGATCGAGGTGAAGCCGCCCAGCATCAGGACCGGCAGCGCCTTGAGCGCGATCAGCGACAGGCTGAACTGCACGCCCGATTTCGTGCCCCACATTATGCCCGCGACAAGCGCCACGAAGCCCGCGATCGACCAGACCATGATCCAGATGAATTGCAGGCTGATGCCCACCGACAGCGCCGCCTGATGGTCGTCGGCCACCGCGCGCATGGCCCGGCCCTGTTTGGTATATTGCGAAAACCCGACCAGGGCCGCGACCAGAGCCGCCGCGATCACCGCCGCCCAGATATCCAGCCGGTCGACGAAAAAGCCATAGCCGAACCAGTTGTTGGTCGCCGTCTCGACCGTTTCGGAAATCCCCTGCGGCAGGCCAACGTCCAGAACCTTGACATCGGCGCCCCACATCACATCGCCCAGCCCTTCGAGGAACCAGGCCAGTCCGATGGTGGCCATGAACAGGATGATTGGCTCTTGCCCGACCAGATGTTTCAGCACCAGCTTTTCGATGGCGACGGCAAGGCCGACCATCACCAGCGCCGTCAGCGCGATGGCCAGAGCCGCCGGCACCGTCCAGCCAAAGCTATCGGCATGCAAACCAAAGGCCGCGTTCAGCAGATGGGCAAAGGGCACGCGCCCCTCCATGATGCCCACCAGCGTCATCGCGGCGAAAAGCGCCATCACCCCCTGGGCATAGTTGAAGACGCCCGACGCCTTGTAGATAAGCACGAAGCCCAGCGCGACCAGCGAATACATCACCCCGGCCATCAGCCCGTTGACCAGAACCTCGCTTGCGTAAAGAAATTCCATCGCCGCCCCCTATTCGTGCGCCACGCCCAGATAGGCGTCGATGACCTCGGGATTGCTGCGCACCTCGTCGGGGGTGCCGTCGCCGATCTTGCGACCGTAATCCATCACCACCACCCGGTCCGACAGATCCATGACCACGCCCATATCGTGTTCGATCAGCGCGATGGTGGTGCCGAATTCGTCATTCACATCGAGGATAAAGCGGCACATGTCCTCTTTTTCCTCGACATTCATGCCGGCCATGGGTTCATCCAAAAGCAGGATCCGCGGTTCGGCCGCAAGCGCGCGGGCCAGCTCGACCCGCTTTTTCAAGCCGTAAGGCAGCCGGCCGACCGGGGTCTTGCGGATGTTCTGGATTTCCAGAAAGTCGATGATCTTTTCGACCTGTTCGCGGTTCGCGACCTCTTCGCGCTCGGCACGGCCCCACCACAGCGCCTGGCTCCAGATCGGGGCCTTCATCATGTTCAGCCGCCCGGTCATGATATTGTCCAGAACCGACATGCCCTCGAACAAGGCGATGTTCTGAAAGGTGCGCGCCATGCCCAGACGCGCCACCTCATAGGGTTTCATCGGGCCGCGCTTATAGCCCTTGAACCAGATCTCGCCCTCTTGCGGGACATAAAAGCCCGAGATGACGTTCAGCATCGAGGATTTGCCGGCGCCGTTCGGCCCGATGATCGCCCGGATCTCGCCCTCGCGGATGTCAAAGCTGATATCCTTGATCGCCGTCACGCCGCCAAAGCGCAGGGTGATGTTTTTCAGATCCAGCAGCACCGGGCCGATCTGGCGGCCGTCGGGGGTGATATAGCCATCCTGCATGCTCATTCCGCCGCCACCTTCTGCTGGGCCGCATCGCCAAAGACCTGCGCATCCGCGATCTGCAAGGTGGCCTTGATCGCGCCCTTGCGGCCATCCTCATAGGTGACCTCGGTTTCGGTATAGACGCTGGCCGAACCGTCATAGAGCGCGGTGATCAGATCGGCATATTTCTCGGCGATGATATTGCGACGGACCTTGCGGGTGCGGGTCATCTCGCCGTCATCGGGGTCCAGTTCCTTGTGCAGGACCAGAAAGCGGCTGATCTGGCACCCCGACAGCATCGGATCGCGGGCGACGGATTCGTTCACCGCCTCGACATGCTGGCGGATGGTCTCATAGACCTGTGGGTGGCCGGCAAGTTCCTGATAGCTGGCATAGGCGATATTGTTGCGCTCGGCCCAGTTTCCGACCGCGTTCAGGTCGATATTGATGAAAGCGGTGCAGAACCCGCGCCCGGCGCCAAAAACCACCGCCTCAAGGATGTTGGGATAGAATTTCAGCTTGTTCTCGACATATTTGGGCGCGAACATCCGACCGTCCGCCATCTTGCCGACATCCTTGGCGCGGTCAATGATGCGCAGATGCCCGGTCGCCTCTTCAAAGAAGCCGGCATCGCCCGTCGCCACCCAGCCCTGTGCGTCCTTGGTCGAGGCGGTGCTGTCGGGATTGCGGAAATATTCGACGAAAGTGCCGGGGCTGCGATAGAACACCTCGCCATTTTCGGCGATGCGGACCTCGACCCCCGGCGATGGTACGCCGACTGTGTCGGACCTGACCTCGCCATCGGGCTGTTGGGTGATAAAGACCGATGCCTCGGTCTGGCCGTAAAGCTGTTTCAGGTTGATGCCGAGGCTGCGATAGAAATCGAAAATCTCGGGGCCGATCGCCTCGCCCGCCGTATAGCCGACGCGGATGCGCGAATAGCCAAGGGTGTTTTTCAGCGGACCATAGATCAGCAGATCGCCCAAGGCATAGCGCAGCCGGTCCAGAAGGCCCACGGGCTTGCGCTCAAGGATGCGGGGGCCGATGCGGCGGGCCAGATCCATGTAATGGCGAAACAGCCAGCGTTTCACCGGCCCGGCATCCTCCATGCGGATCATCACATTGGTCAGCTGGCCTTCAAAGACGCGGGGCGGGGCAAAGAAATAGGTCGGGCCGATCTCGCGCAGGTCGGTCATCATCGTCTGCGCGCCCTCGGGACAGTTCACGGTAAAGCCGGTCCAATAGGCCTGTCCGACGGAAAAGATGAAATCGCCGACCCATGCCATGGGCAGATAGGCCAGCACCTCTTCGCGCTGGCGCAGATCGTCGAAACCGGCGGTGTTGCGGGCGGTCTCGATGATGTTGCGATTGGACAGCACCACGCCCTTGGGCTTGCCGGTGGTGCCGCTGGTATACAGCATCACACAGGTATCGTCATAGCCAAGGCCCGCGACAAGGCTGTCCAGTGCCGCGCCCAGACGCGCCTC
The DNA here is from genome assembly GCF_042648425.1 of Paracoccus mangrovi. Taxonomy (NCBI): domain Bacteria; kingdom Pseudomonadati; phylum Pseudomonadota; class Alphaproteobacteria; order Rhodobacterales; family Paracoccaceae; genus Paracoccus; species Paracoccus mangrovi. The sequence goes on from NZ_JBHRXJ010000003.1 coordinate 18,940, forward strand.
GGCGGCGCGGCCCTCGGACTGAACATCGGCCAGCGCGTTCATGCGGGCATGGTCGTATTTCCGCATTCCGCGCTTGTCGGTATAGATGATATGTTCGACGGCCGGGGCGCGGTCGCCCACCTCAAGCACCTTGTCGACCTGTTCCTGATCGCCGCAGACCACGAAGCGCGCGCCACAGTTTTCCAGCACATAGGCCATCTCGTCGGCCACCGCGTCCTGATACAGCGGGACCGGCACCGCGCCGCACATCTGGGCGGCAATCATCGACCAGTAATGCGCGGGACGGTTGCGGCCGATGATGGCGACGTGATCGCCCGGGCGCAGACCCAGCACCAGAAAGCCCAGCGCAAGATCGCGGATCTGGCGCGCGGTGTCCGCCCAGGTCCAGCTTTGCCAGATCCCGAATTCCTTTTCGCGATAGGCGGGCATATTGCCGAACCGGTCGGCATTGCGCGCCAAAAGCGCCGGAATCGACTGCAATCCGGTTTCGGCCGCCTGCACGTTCTGCATATATCCCCCCTTTGCCTTCGGGCTCCTCTTCCCTTCGGCATGTGCAGCTTATGGCGGCAATTCTTTCCTTAATTTTTCCTGAATCCTACGAATTGTTACGACGACAAGGCAATGCTAATCCAAGGCATGTCCGATGCCCGCCACGCCGAGCTGACCCTGTCCGGGCTGAATCTGATTCAGCAGGCGATTTCGATTTTCGACGCCGATCTGCGGCTGGCGGTGGTGAACCGCCCCTATCAGATCATGTTCGACCTGCCCGATGCGCTGACCCGGCCCGGCACCACATTCGAGGATACGATCCGCTATCTGGTCCAGCGCGGCGAGTACGGCCCCCAGCCCGACCCAGAGGCCGCCGTGCGCGAACGCGTCGAACAGGCCCGCGCCTTTCAGCCCCATTACATGGAACGCCAGCGCCCCGATGGCCGCTGGATTTCCGTCGAGGGCGCGCCTTTGGGCGGCGGCGGCTGGGTCGCGGTCTATACCGACATCACCCAGATCAAGCGTCAGGAACAGCTGCTGCGCGCCCGCTCGGCAGAGCTGTCAGAGCTGGCGCTGGATCATGCCGAGCGGCTGGCGGCGGCCAACCGCGCGCTGGCCGCGACCAATGCCGCGCTGGAAGAGGCCAAGCGCATCCTGACCGAATCCGAGGCCCGCACCCGGCAGGTCACCGCCATGGTTCCCGCCCATATCGCCCATATGGACCGCGACTATCGCTATACCTTTTCCAACAACCAGCTTTCGGCGGTCTTTCCCGGTGCCGCCGCCGATATCGTCGGCCAGGACGGTGAAAAGGTGCTGGGCAGCGACACGTTCGACCGCATCCGCCCGCATATGGAACGCACCTTTGCCGGCCAGCCGCAGGTGTTCGAGATCACCCATACCCCGTCCGGGCGGCGCATCCGGGTGGCGCTGACCCCGGATGAAAGCGGGCGCGGCGCCTATATCCTGTCGACCGACGTCACCGCCGAGGTACAGGCCCGCGAGGCGCTGACCCATGCCGCCAAGCGCGCCTTGGCGACGCAGATGACATCGGGGCTGGCGCATGATTTCGGCAATCTGCTGACCATCATTCTGGGCCTGCAAGGGCGGCTGGCCCGCGCCGGTCTGCCCCCCCAACAGGCCGAGGATGTGCAGGCCACGCTGGCCGCCGTGCGGCGCGGGGTCACGCTTTTGGACGGGATCGCGGCGCTGACCGAGAAGCGCGAACAGCACCCGCAGCCCGTCGATCTGCGGACGCTTCTGGACGAGCTGGCGGCGATGACCCGGCCCACGCTGGGCGCGGATTTCGCCCTTGAAACCGAGGTGACGGAACTCTCGTGCCGGATCATGCTGGATCCCGGCGCGTTGCAGGATGCCCTGCTCAATCTGGTGCTGAACGCGCGCGACGCCATGCAGGGGACCGCGCCCGGTCCCGACGGGCGGCGCGGGCGCATCTCGATCCGGGCGCGGCCGGCGGGGCGCTGGCTGGAAATCATCGTCGCCGATACCGGCCCCGGCTTTTCGCCCGAGGCGCTGGCCCGCGCGACGGAACCGTTTTTCACCACCAAGGGCAGCCGCGGCACCGGGCTGGGCCTGCCGATGGTCTATGACCAGATCAAGCTGGCTGGCGGCACGCTGCGGCTGGGCAATGGCGCGACCGGGGCCTGCATCGCGATCCGTCTGCCGCTGCGCGTGGCGCGGCCGCATCTGATCCTGCTGGTCGAGGACGACGACGCCATCCGCACCCATACCCGCGAATTCCTGACCGCGCAGGGCCATTCCGTGATCGAGGCCGCATCGCTTGGCGAGGCGCGCGGGCTGACCGACCTGCCCGGCCTCACGCTGATCCTGTCGGATCTGCAACTGGGCGATGGCACCGGCGACGCGCTGGTGGATCTGGGCTTGCCGGCGGTGCTGATGACGGCGCTGCCGCCGGGCGATCCGCGGCGTGCGGGTCTGAATTGCCCGGTCTTGACCAAACCTTTTGACGAAACCGAGTTCGCCGTGGCATTGGCTGGCATCAATGACTGATGCGCCGCTGATCGCCATTCTCGATGACGAGCCCGAAATCCGTCGCCTGCTCTCTGCGGCGCTGGAAGAGGCGGGCTTTCGCACCACCTCTTTCGCCCGCGCCACCGAATTCGAGGCCGCGCTGCGCCGCATTCAGCCCGAGGCCTGTCTGATCGACCTTGGCCTGCCCGACCGCGACGGGCTGGCGCTGGTTCACCGGCTGGCGCGCGACAGCGGGGCGGCGATCATCATCATCTCGGGGCGGGCCCAGGTACAGGACCGCGTCACCGGGCTGGAACTGGGCGCCGACGATTATATCATCAAACCCTTTGAACCCGCCGAGGTCGTGGCCCGCATCCGCGCCCGCCTGCGCAAGCCACAGCGCGATGCCGGCGCCGGCCGCCAACAGATCCGCTTTGCCGGCTGGCTGGCCGATTTCGACCGTTACTCCCTAACCTCGCCCGAGGGCGCGCAGACCCCGATCAGCCACGCCGAGGCCGAGGTGCTGCGCATGTTTCTGGACAATCCCCGGCGCCTGATCTCGCGCGCGCAGATGCTGGAAACGCTGGGCGGCACGGCGGGGGAAAGCTTTGACCGGGCCATGGATGTGCGCATCTCACGGTTGCGGACCAAGCTGGGCGAGGATCCGAAAAACCCCCGTCTTATCAAGACGATATACGGTGCCGGCTATATCTTTCTGGCCGAAATCGCCTGATCCGGCGGCCTAAAGGCTTGCGATGAGGGGCTTGGCGGTTATCCTTTCCCGGAATTGTATACCAAAACCAGGGAGGGGCGCGTGGAGCCGGCCGTGCATCTGCGATCCGTCGATATCAGCTTTGCCGTGCCGGGAAAGCCGCCCTTTCGCGCCGTATCGGGGGCCGAGCTTGCGGTGGGTCCGGGCGAGTTTCTGTCCATCGTCGGGCCGACGGGCTGCGGCAAATCCACGCTGCTGAATGCGGCGGCGGGCCTTTTGCGGCCCAGCGCCGGCGATGTGCGCATCGAGGGCGCGACGCTCAGCGGGCTGAACGCGCGCGCGGGCTACCTGTTTCAGTCGAATGCCCTGATGCCGTGGAAAACCGCCGGCGACAATGTCGCCATCGGGCTGGAAATCGCCGGCATCCCCCGGCGCGAGGCGCTGTCCCGCGCGCATGAATGGCTGACCCGGGTCGGGTTGCGCGGCTTTACCGACCGCTATCCGCATATGCTGTCGGGCGGTCAACGCAAGCGGGTCGCGCTGGCGCAGGTGCTGATCCGCGATCCCGATATCCTGTTGATGGACGAACCCTTCGGCCCGCTGGATGCGCAGACCCGGCTGATCATGCACGAATTGTTGCTGCGGCTGTGGTCGCAGGACCGCAAGGCGGTGCTGTTCGTGACCCATGACCTCGAAGAGGCGATCGCGCTGTCGGATCGCGTCGTCATCATGTCCACCGGACCCGAGGCGCGCATCATCGGCGATTTTCCGATCCCGCTGAAACGTCCGCGCGACATTGCCGAAATCAGGCTGACCCCGGAATTTCAGTCGCTGCACCGCGAAATCTGGCACCTGCTCAAGGAACAGGTGCTAAAGACCTATGGCCTGCAAGCGGGGGCCGGCGCATGAACCGCACCCTGCTGCTGCTCCTGCAAATCGGTGTCGCGGTCGCAATCGTCGCGATCTGGCATATCCTGACCACGACGACGCTGATCGGCGATCCGGACCGGCTGCAATTCTTCTTTTCCACGCCGGTCGACGTCGCGCGCCAGATCTGGGCGTGGTTCGCCAATGGCTCGATCTGGTATCACCTCTGGATCACGCTGAGCGAGGCGATCCTGGCCTTTGTCATCGGCGCGGTGGCGGCCATCGTGCTGGGCTTCTGGTTCGCGCGCCAGCCGCGTCTGGCGGCGGTGTTCGACCCCTATATCAAGGCGGCGAACGCCCTGCCCCGGGTGGTGCTTGCGCCGATCTTCACGCTGTGGTTCGGGCTTGGCATCTGGTCCAAGGTGGCGCTGGGCTTCACGCTGGTGTTCTTTATCGTCTTTTTCAACGTCTATCAGGGCGTGAAAGAGGTGAACCGGACCGTGCTGGAAAACGCCCGCATGCTGGGCATGTCGGAACGCCAGCTTTTGCGCCATGTCTATCTGCCCTCGGCGCTGAGCTGGGTGTTCTCGTCGCTGCACACCTCGATCGGATTTGCCGTCGTGGGCGCGGTGGTGGGCGAATATCTCGGCTCGGCCGCCGGGCTTGGCTATCTGATCGCGCAGGCCGAGGGCATGTTCGACATCGCGGGGGTCTTTGCCGGCATGTTCGTGCTGTCGGCATTCGTGCTGATCATCGACGGTCTGGTGACGCTGACCGAACGCCGGCTCTTGCGCTGGCAACCCGCCACCAGCCGTCAGGAATAGCGCATTCTGCGAAGGGGAGGAAACGACATGAACATCCGCAAACTGGCGCTGGTCGCCGCAGTCACGCTGACGGCGCTGCCGGGGGCGGCGCTGGCCGAAACGGTCAAGATCGCCATCGGCGGGGCCGCCTGTCTGTGCTATCTGCCGACCGTGCTGGCCAAACAGCTGGGCAATTACGAAAAGCACGGCGTCGATGTCGAGCTGATCGATTTCAAGGGCGGCTCGCAGGCGCTGAAGGCCGTGGTCGGCGGCAGCGCGGACGTGGTTTCGGGCTATTACGAACACACGATCAACCTTGCCGCCAAGAAACAGCAGCTGGCGGCATTCGTGACCTATGACCAGTTTCCGGGCATCGTCATCGCCGTCGCCCCCGATGAGACCGAAAACATCAAGACCATCGCCGACCTGGCCGGCAAGACCGTGGGCGTCAGCGCGCCCGGATCATCGACCGATTTCTTTCTGAAATACCTGCTGGGCAAGGCCGGACAGGCGCCCGATTCCGCCGCCGTCGTGGGTGTCGGGCTGGGCGCCACCGCGGTCGCCGCCATCGAACAGGGCCAGGTCGACGCCGTGGTCACGCTGGACCCGGCGGTGACGGTCCTGAAAGCGCGTCACCCCGATCTGCGGCTTCTGGCCGATACCCGCAGCGCCGCCGATACCGAGGCCTTGTTCGGCAGCGGCTATCCCGGCGGCGCGCTTTACACGCTGCAAAGCTGGATCGACGACAATCCCGAGGCGGTGCAGGGTCTGGCCGCGGCCATCACCGAAACGCTGGACTATATCCACAGCCACACCCCCGAAGAGATCATGGCCCAAATGCCCGCCGAAATGATCGGCGCCGAGAAAGAGGCCTATCTGGCGGCGCTGACCAGTTCGATCCCGATGTATTCGGAAACCGGGCTGATGGACCCCAAGGGCGCCGAAACCGTGCTTGCGGTGTTCAGCGCCGGCTCGCCCGATGTGGCGGCGGCCAATATCGACCTATCCCGGACCTATACCAATGCTTTTGTTGAAAAGGCCCGGGCCGGGCAGTAACCCCTTAGCCATCGCCGGGCGGTCCCCCGCCCGGCCCATGACGATGCGAGGATGCGATGCCCACGGTCTATATCCTGAACGGCCCCAACCTGAACCTGCTGGGTCAGCGCCAGCCGGAAATCTATGGCAGCACCACCCTGGCCGATATCGAGGCCGAATGCCGCGCGCTGGCCGGCACGCTCGGGGTCGAGCTGGGCTTTTACCAGTCGAACCACGAAGGCACGATCATCGATCAGATCCACGAGGCGCGGACCAAGGCCCAGGCCATCATCATCAATCCGGCCGCCTATACCCATACCTCGGTTGCGATCATGGATGCGCTGAACACCTTTGACGGCCCGGTGATCGAGGTTCACATCTCGAACGTCCACAAGCGCGAATCGTTTCGCCATCATTCCTATGTCAGCCTGCGCGCCGATGCGGTGATGGCGGGGTTTGGCACCCATGGCTATGCGCTGGCGCTGCGCCACGCGGCGCGGCTGATCACCTGACGGCCCGGGCGCGACAGGCCGCAACGAGACCGCCGCCCCCGGGGCTGGGGACGGCGGTGCGCGATGGCGGGTCGGCAGGGTTTGCGACGTCGCGGGGGGAGGGGCATGGCCGCTTCCAGATAACCCGACCCGCCAAAGGGGGATAAGGCCGGTCCGTTTCAGCCCGGCGAAGGCGGGGGCAACGGATATCGTCGGCTGCCCGCGCCGGCCTTGATCATCGGACCCGGCAAAAGCGAGCCGATCAGATCGGCGACGACGACCCGGCCCAGACCGGGGCCGTTCCCGTCGATCACCGGGTCGGGGCGCGTGCCGCCACGCGATACCCTGACCAGTTCCGGGAGGGGCAGGACACCGCCCTGACCCGCCGGCTTCTCGCTATGGACGCTCACAGGATTCAAACTGATAAACATTGCGACACCTCGTGAACCGAACCGTCTGCGCATCGTTGCCGGGTGCGGCTGATCGCGCCATGGGATCAAGCTAGCACGGTCTTCGTGATCAATTCGTGAATCGGATCGCCGCAAAAGCGTGAAAACGTCGCCATCCGCGAAAAAAATCGGGCCCGATGCCGGGCGCGCCGGCCCGGACCGCCCGAAACGAATCGCTAGAACAGCCCCCGCAGGGTCAATTCCCGGGCCAATGCCCCGGCACCGGTGAAATGGATGCCGTCCATGCCCAGCGCGCGGGCACCTTCGACATTGGCGAGGCTGTCGTCGATAAAGATGCAATCCTGCGGCGAAAGCCCGTTGCGGTCCATCAAGAGCCGATAGATCGCCGGCTCGGGTTTCAGCTGGCGGACCTGCCCCGATACGACGATATCGCCAAACAGCGCCGTCAGCCGGGGATAAAGCTCAAGCGCATGCGGCCAGGTATCGGCCGACCAGTTGGTGATCGCATACATCGGCACGCCCCGCGCCAGAAGCGCCTCGGCGATTTCCCATGTCCCGGGCACCGGCCGGTCGATGGTCAGCGCAAAGGCCGCAAGATAGCCGGCAAGATGGCGCGCCGCGTCGCCATGCTGTTCGCGCGCGGCGGTCAGCCCGTCCTGAAAGCTGCGGCCGCCATCCTGCAACCGGTTCCATGCGTGAAAATCGATGCGCGCCATCCAGTCCTCGGCCGCCTCGCGGGTGGTAAAGGCATCCGCGAATGCCAGCGGCGCGTCCCATTCGATCAGCACCGCGCCAAGGTCGAAAATCACGTTTTTCATCAGGTGTTTTCCATTGCCGTCAATTCCACCTCGACCAGAAATTCCGGCTGGGTAAAGCCCGAAACGATCACCAGCGTCGATGCCGGCAAGACCGCGACCCCGGCCAGAAATTCGTCCCGCGCCGCCATGTAATCGGGAAAATGCGCACGTTCGGTGACAAAGCCGTTGACGCGCAGCACATGACCCGGACCAAGGCCCGCCTCGGCCAGGATGGCGGCGCAATTGGCAAAGCATTGCCGCGCCTGATCCAGCGCTCCCTCGGGCAGGCTGCCATCGGGCCGCACCCCCAGCTGCCCCGAGGTCAGCACCAGCCGCCCGGACACGGGCACTGCCACGCCATGCGAATAGCGACCGAAAGGCGCCGCGATCAATCTGGGGTTCAGGGCCTGCATGGCCGCGATCCTGATCCAGCACCCCGATGCGGTCAAGATAAGCAGACGGCCAAATCCGTGCTTTCTTACGAAACTTGTGATTGCGATACTGTCCGGTCCATTGCACCATGACGCGAAATCGAACCACAAGTTCACGCGCCAACAGGAGTATCCATGAAACGACTGATGATCGCTTCGGCGGCAGGCATTTGCCTTGCGCCCGCAGCCATGGCCGAAACGGCCGTGAAGTTCGGCACCAACTGGGTCGCACAGGGTGAACATGGCGGCTATTATCAGGCCGTCGAGGACGGGTCCTACAAGGAATGCGGCCTTGACGTCACCATCGTGCCCGGCGGGCCACAGGTGAACAACCGCGCCATGATGCTGGCCGGCAAGATCGACTTCAACATGGCGGGCAACCTGCTTTCCACCTTCAACGCCGCCGCCGAGGGCGTGCCGGTCGTCGCCGTCGCCGCCAGCTTTCAAAAGGAACCGCAGGTCTTTCTGACCCATCCCGGCAAGGGCAAGACCTTCGACGACCTGAAAAAGCTGAAAATCTATGTCAGCGACGAAGGTTTCGCCTCGTATTATCTGTGGATGAAGTCGGCCTACGGCTTCACCGACGAACAGCGCGAGGTCTATACCTTCAACATGGCGCCATTCATCGCCGACGAGAACACCGCCATTCAGGGTTATGTCTCGTCCGAGCCGCTGATGGTCGAAAAAGAGGCCGGCTGGAAACCCGACGCGCTGCTTCTGGCGGATGCCGGTTACGCCACCTATTCGACGCTGATCGAGACCATGGCCGATACCGTCGCCACCCGCCCCGAGGTGGTGCAGTGCTTTGTCGATGGCTCGGCCAAGGGTTGGTACAATTACCTTTACGGCGATTCCAGCAAGGCCGATGCCCGGATCAAGGCCGACAACCCCGACATCACCGACGAACAGCTGGCCTTCGCGCGCGAGCAGCTGAAAGCCTATGGCATCGTCGATTCGGGTGACGCGCTGGAAAAGGGTATCGGCGTGATGACCAAGGAACATATCGACGCCTTCTTCAAGTCCATGGCCGATGCGGGTGCGATCGCGCCCGATCTGGATTATTCCAGCGCCTATACGCTGGATTTCGTGGGCAAGGGCGTCGGTATGGATCTTAAGAAATAAGCGTGGGCACGACGCGCGAACTGCTGCGCATGGAGGCCGTCGGCAAGGTCTTTGCCGGCGGCGTCACCGCGTTGCAGGGCATGGACCTGCGCGTGGCGGGGGGCGAGTTCGTGTCATTGCTGGGTCCGTCGGGCTGCGGCAAATCGACGGCGCTGCGGCTGATCGCGGGGCTGATGCAGCCGACCACCGGCAAGGTCATATGGCATGGCGATCACGATACCGGCGATCTGGGCGTGGTGTTTCAGGAACCGACGCTCATGCCCTGGGCCACGGTGGAACAGAATGTCTGGTTGCCGCTGCGCCTGCGCGGTGAACGCCTGACCGAATCCCGTCCGCAGATCGTGCAGGCGCTGGACATGGTCGGGTTGGGCAGCTTTGCCCATGCCTATCCGCGCGAATTGTCGGGCGGCATGAAGATGCGGGTGTCCATCGCCCGCGCGCTGGTCACCCAGCCGCGGATGATCCTCATGGACGAACCCTTTGCCGCGCTGGACGAAATCACCCGCAACCGCATGAACGACGACCTGCTGGCGCTGCGCGACCGGCTGGGATGTACGGTGATCTTTGTCACCCATTCGGTCTTTGAAAGCGTCTATCTGTCCGACCGGATCGTGGTCATGGCCCCGCGCCCCGGCCGCGTGGCCGAGGAAATGACCGTCACCGCGCCCATGCGGGACGAGGAATTCCGCACCTCGGCCGAATATGCCGCCCAATGCCGCGCCGTCTCGGCCGCGCTGCACCGCGCCACGGGGGATGCATGACCCAAGCCCTTGATGCCGAAGAAACAAGCCGCCTGCGCCGCGCCCGCGCCGAACGCATCGGGCGCTGGCTGATGCCGATGCTGACCGTGGTGGCTGCGCTGGTGATCTGGGACCGGATCGTGGTCTGGAACCAGATCCCGCATTACATCCTGCCCGGCCCCGGTCTGGTGGCAAAGACGCTGGTCAAGGACTGGTCGATTCTGGGCCCCGCCACCTGGGTCACGCTGAAAATCGCGATGATGGCGCTGACCGTGGCGGTGATTGGCGGGGTCGGTCTTGCCGTGCTGTTCAGCCTGTCGCGTTGGGCCGAGATGTCGTTTTATCCCTTTGCGGTGATCTTGCAGGTGACGCCGGTCGTGGCCATCGCGCCGCTGATCTTTATCTATGTGGAAAACCGCACGGTCGGGCTTTTGCTTTGCGCGTGGATCGTGGCGTTCTTTCCGATCCTGTCGAATACCTCGCTGGGGCTGCGCTCGGTCGATCGCAATCTGGCGGATCTTTACCGCATCTATGGGGCCAGCCGCTGGCAAAGGCTGATCCATCTGCAACTGCCCTCGGCGCTGCCTTATTTTCTGGGCGGGCTGCGGATCGCGGGCGGGCTGTCGCTGATCGGGGCGGTGGTCGCCGAATATGTCGCGGGCACGGCCGGGATCGGTTCGGGGCTGGCCTTCCGCATCCTTGAGGCGGGGTACCGGCTGAACATCCCGCGCATGTTCGCGGCGCTGGCGCTGATTGCGGCGCTTGGCGTTCTGATCTTTGCGGTCCTGTCGCTTGTATCGCATCTGGCATTGCGGCGCTGGCACGAAAGCGCCTTGAAAAGAGAGAACTGATGGCTTGGATTTTCGCGTTCTGCCCAGCGGCAACCTGACCCTGACCAATCTGACCGCGCCGGGCTGTCTGTGCGGGGACGACACCGATCTGAGCACGATTTCACTGGGCATCCGGGACGGCATGCTTTGCGCGCCGGCCGCCGATCTGCCCGCGGTGGATATGCGCGGCGCCATGGTGTTTCCGGCCTTTGTCGACATGCACACCCATCTGGACAAGGGCCATATCTGGCGCCGCGCGCCCAATCCCGATGGCACCTTCGACGGCGCGCTGGCGGCGGTCGAGGCCGACCGGACCGCCAACTGGTCCGGGTCCGACATACGGGCGCGCATGGATTTCGCGCTGCGCTGTGCCTGGGCGCATGGCACCCGCGCCATCCGCACGCATCTGGACAGCATCGGCCCGCAGGCCGCCATCAGCTTTCCCGAATTCACCCGGCTGCGCGACGAATGGGCCGGGCGCATCGAATTGCAGGCCGCCTGCCTGACGCTTATTGACCGCATCGACCCGGATGGCGGCGGCGAATTCGCCGATCTGGTCGATCTGGTCGCGCAAAGCCGGGGTGTGCTGGGCTGCGTGACCTTTCCCGACGCGCGGCTGCGCGACCGGCTGCGGGCATTTTTCGACCATGCCGGCCGTCGCGGGCTTGAGACCGATTTCCACAGCGACGAGACCGGCGATCCCGACAGCGCCAGCCTGCGCGTAATCGCCGAAACCGTGCTGGAAACCGGCTTTGACGCGCCGGTCACCGTGGGCCATTGCTGTTCGCTGGCCATGCAGCCGGACGCGGAATGGCGGCATACACTGGATCTGGTGGCACGGGCCGGGATCAACATCGTCAGCCTGCCCATGTGCAACCAGTATCTTCAGGACCGCGTGGGGGGCCGCACGCCCCGCTGGCGCGGGGTGACATTGGTCCATGAAATGGCCGCGCGCGGGATCAATGTCAGCTTTGCTTCGGACAATACCCGCGACCCGTTCTATGCCTATGGCGATCTGGACATGATCGAGGTCATGCGCGAGGCCACGCGCATCGCCCATCTGGACCATTCCCGGACCGACTGGACCAATGCCTTTCTGACCAGTCCGGCGCGGGCCTGCGGCTTTGACGCACCCGGCCTTGTTCCCGGTGCGCCGGCCGATCTGGTCATCTGCCGGGCGCGCGACTGGACCGAGCTTTTCGCCCGGCCGCAATCCGACCGGATCGTGCTGCGCGCGGGTCGCCAGATCGACCGCAGCCTGCCCGATTACGCCGAACTCGACCACCTGATGAGGTGACCATGGACATCGCCGCCGCCAAAACCGCGCTGAAACACCTTGAGATCGACGACAACCCCGCCGCCGTTCGGGCGAAAAGCCGGGATTTCTTTTGGTACTCGCCGGTGCTCAAGGACCGGCTGGAACATGTCAGCGCCGATTTCGTCGCCATGCCCCGCAATCAGGACGAGGTGATCCAGATCCTGCGCGCCTGTCACGCCCATGACGTGCCGGTGACCGTGCGCGGTTCGGGGACCGGGAATTACGGTCAGGCCATGCCGCTGGCCGGGGGCTGCATCCTGCATATGCAGAACATGGCCGAGGTGGTCGGCATCGCCCCCGGACGCGTCACCGCCCAGCCCGGCATCATCATCCGCGAGCTGGACCGCATCACCCGCGAGGAGTCGCGGCAAGAGTTGCGGATGATGCCCTCGACGGCGGGGACGGCGACGATCGGCGGCTTTGTCTGCGGCGGCTCGGGCGGGGTCGGCTCGGTCCGCTGGGGGTTTCTGCGCGATTACGGCAATATCCTGCGCATCCGCGTCGCCACCATGGAGGCCGAGCCGCGCATCCTGGATTTCACCGGCGCCGATCTGGCCCGGGTCAGCCACGCTTACGGCACCAATGGCGTGGTGACCGAAATCGAGATGCCGCTGGCCCCGGCCTATGACTGGGTTCATATTTTCCTGAGCCTGCCCGATTTCACCCGCGCCGCCAGACTGGCACAGGATCTGGCCCTGCAGGACGGTCTTTTGCTCAAGCTGGCCACCGTCTGCGAGGCGCCGACCGCCGCGCGATATTTCCAGCGGTTCAGGGGATATGTCACCGATCAGGACAGCGTGGTCGCATTGATGGTCGCGCCCCATTCCATGGACGGCTTTCTGTCGTTTCTGGCCCAGGAACCCATGGCGCGGCTGATCTATCGCAGCGACGCCAATGACTGGCCGCGCGATCCCGGCCCGGCCTATGAATATGGCTGGAACCACACCACGCTGCGCGCGATCAAGGTGGATCCCGCGATCACCTATCTGCAAGTGCGCTATGCCGGGCCCGATCTTCTGGACAAGGTGGCGGCGATCCGCGCCCGTTTTGGCGACGAATTGATACAACATCTTGAATTTTTGCGCGAAAATGGCGTAATGACCGCCGCCGGCCTGACGCTGGTGCATTACACGACCGAGGCGCGACTGGACGAAATCATCCGCATTCACGAGGATATGGGCTGCATGGTCTTCAACCCGCATCGCTATACTTTGGAAGAAGGGGGGCGTCAGACGGTGGACGACAGACAGTTGGAATTCAAACGCCAGGCCGATCCCAAGGGCTTGCTGAACCCCGGAAAGATGATCGCATGGGACAGGCCGGACTGGGATTACAGCCGCGCCTATGACTATGCCGGGATGCGCCGCTGATGCGTGCGCTGGTCATTTATTGTCATCCTTCGCCGGGCAGCTTCAATTCGGCGGTCCGCGACGTGGTTTGCGCCAAGCTGCGCGAGGCCGGGTCCGAGGTGCGGCTGCGCGATCTTTATGCCGAAGGGTTTCAGCCGATCCTGACCCAGCAAGAGCTGGAAAACTATCTCGACCCCGAACACAACGCCAAGCCGGTGGCATGGGATGCCGAGGCGCTGCGCTGGTGCGACACGCTGATCTTTGTCTATCCGACATGGTGGTACGGGCCGCCGGCGATGCTGAAAGGGTGGCTTGACAGGGTCATGTTGCCCGATGTCGCCTTTCTGATGCCCGATCCCGACAACGTCACCATCCGCCCCGCCCTGCAACAGATCACCCGTCTGGGCGTGTTCACGACCTGCGGCGCCAGCTATTGGCTGACCTCGCTGATCGGGGCGCCGGGCAAGCGCACGCTGCTGCGCGGGGTGGGCTATCTCTGCGCCCCGAACCGGCGCAGCGTATTCGCCGCGCATTACCTGATGGACAGCTCGACCCCTGAAACCCGCGACCGGCATCTGGATCATGTCGAGCGCAAGATGGACAAGCTTCTGGCGCCGCTGTGACGGGCTTTGCGCGGAAACCGGTCCCGCGAAAGGATGTGCCATGACCCGCCGACTGGACTGGGCCGAATATCGCGCCCCGGAATATGCCGCGATCGACCCCGCGCGCACCATCGCCATCCTGCCCACGGCGGCGGTGGAACAGCACGGGCCGCATCTGCCCGTCGGCACCGACACCATGATCGCCGAGGGGATGCTTGCCACGCTGCGCCGGAACTGTCCCGACGATCTGGATATCCGCATCCTGCCGGTGCAGGCGGTCGGCAAGTCGACCGAACATCTTTGGGCCGCCGGCACGCTGACGCTGGACGCGCCCACGGCGCTGGCGGCATGGACCCAGATCGGGCTGTCGGTGGCGCGCGCGGGCGTGCGGAAAATCGTCATCGTCAACAGCCATGGCGGCAATCTGGACCTTGTTTCGATCCTGTCGCGCGAATTGCGGGTACAGGCGGGAATGCTGGCCGTGAAATGCCAATGGATGGGCTTTGGCCTGCCCGTGGGCATGTATTCCGCACAGGAACGCAGCTTTGGCATTCATGGCGGCGATGTCGAAACCTCGCTGATGCTGGAATTTCATCCCGACTGCGTGGACATGGCGGCCGCGCGCGATTTCCGTTCCTCGGCCGAGGATGCGGCGATCCCGCCCGTCGGGCCGCTCAGCTATGGCTGGATTTCCGCGGACCTGAACCCTGCGGGCGTGGCCGGCGAGGCGCATCTGGCCACCGCCGACAAGGGCCGCGCCACCGCCGCGCATCAGGTCGCGGGCATGATCGCCCTGTTGCGACAGGTGCGGGACGCGGCCATCCCGCAGGCGGCCAGCGGCTGGAAATAACGCGGCTCGGTTCTTCTGCCGCCGCGCAAGCCGTGCTAAGCCGGGCGCAACCGTAAAGAACCGGCAGGTGTCACATGACAATCGCAGTTGCAGGCCTGGGCTATGTCGGCATGTCCATCGCCGTTCTGCTGGCCCAGCACAATCAGGTCCGCGCCCTCGACATCAGCGCCCAGCGCGTCGCGCAGGTCAATGACCGCCGCTCGCCCATCGAGGATGCCGAAATCACCCGCTGGCTGGCCGAAAAGCCGCTGGACCTGAAGGCCACCACCGACGCGGCCGAGGCGCTGACCGGGGCCGAATTCGTCATCATCGCGACGCCCACGAATTACGACGCGCGAAGCAATCATTTCGACACATCCAGCGTCGAAGCCGTCATCCACCAGGCCCGCCAATACGCGCCCGAGGCCACCATCGTGGTGAAATCCACCGTCCCGGTCGGCTTTACCACCCAGATGCGGGCCGAAACCGGCTATGACGGCATCCTGTTTTCCCCGGAATTCCTGCGCGAGGGGCGCGCGCTTTACGACAACCTTCACCCCTCGCGCATCGTGGTCGGCGATCACAGCCCGGCGGCGAAACGTCTGGCCGATCTGTTGGCCGAGGGCGCGATCCGCAAGGATATGCCGATCCTGTTCACCGGCCCCGTCGAGGCCGAGGCGATCAAGCTGTTTTCCAACACTTATCTTGCCATGCGCGTGGCCTATTTCAACGAACTCGACAGCTATTCGGTGGCGCGCGGGCTGAACACGCGCGAGATCATCGACGGTGTCGGCCTCGACCCCCGGATCGGCGAACATTACAACAACCCGAGCTTTGGCTATGGCGGCTATTGCCTGCCCAAGGACACCAAGCAATTGCTGGCGAATTACGATCAGGTGCCCCAGCAGCTGATCGCGGCGGTGGTGGAATCGAACCGCACCCGCAAGGATTTCATCGCCGATCAGATCATCGCCCGCCGGCCAAAGCTGGTCGGCGTCTATCGGCTGGTGATGAAGGCCGGATCCGACAATTTCCGCGACAGCTCGATTCAGGGCATCATGAAACGGATCAAGGCCAAGGGCATCCCCTGCATCGTCTATGAACCCGTCCTGACCGAGGATCATTTCTTTCACAGCCCGGTCGTCCGCGACCTTGCCGATTTCAAGGCACAGGCCGATCTGATCATCACCAACCGCCAGACGGCCGAGCTGGCGGATGTGGCCGACAAGGTCTTTACCCGCGACCTGTTCGGAGTCGACTGATGCGCGTTCTGGTCACCGGCTCGGCCGGGTTCATCGGCTATCATCTGTGCGAACTTCTGCTGGCCGAAGGCGCCGAGGTGATCGGCCTTGATGCCCATGACGCCTATTACGATCCGGCGCTGAAAGAGGCGCGCGAGGCGCGGCTGCGCGCCCATCCAGGCTTTACCCCCATCCGTGCGCGGGTCGAGGATGCGGGCGTTCTGGCCGGGCTTTTCGCCAGCCACAAACCCGACATCGTGGTGCATCTGGCCGCGCAGGCGGGCGTGCGCTATTCGATCGAAAATCCGCGCGCCTATCTGGAATCGAACCTGATCGGCACCTTCGAATTGCTTGAGGCCGCGCGCGCCCATCCGCCCCGGCATCTGCTTCTGGCCTCGACCAGCTCGGCCTATGGCGCGAACACCGAAATGCCCTATCGCGAAACGGACAAGGCCGATGCCCAGATGTCCTTTTACGCCGCGACCAAGAAATCGACCGAGGCGATGGCGCATAGCTATGCGCATCTGTTCCACCTGCCGGTGACGATGTTTCGGTTCTTTACCGTCTATGGCCCATGGGGGCGGCCCGACATGGCGCCGTGGCTGTTCACCAGCGCGATCATGGCCGGCCAGCCGATCAAGGTGTTCAACCACGGCGACATGCGCCGCGATTTCACCTATGTGACCGACCTCGTGCGCGCGATCCGGCTGTTGATGGATGCCGCACCCGGCGATACGCCCGTGGGCCCCAAGGACAGCCTGTCCCCCGTCGCACCGTTTCGGGTGGTCAATATCGGCAATGGCGCGCCGGTCGAGCTGTTGGATTTCATCGCCGCCATCGAGGCCGCGACCGGCAAGCCCGCAATCAAACAGATGCTGCCGATGCAGC
Organism: Paracoccus mangrovi; assembly: GCF_042648425.1. Lineage (NCBI taxonomy): Bacteria > Pseudomonadati > Pseudomonadota > Alphaproteobacteria > Rhodobacterales > Paracoccaceae > Paracoccus > Paracoccus mangrovi. The sequence goes on from NZ_JBHRXJ010000003.1 coordinate 35,886, forward strand.
CCGGCGACGTACCCGCCACCTGGGCCGATACCGCACTGCTCAGCCGCCTGACCGGCTATGCCCCGCAGACCCCGGTGCAAAAGGGCGTGGCCGAATATGTGGACTGGTTCCGCAGCTATTATCTCTAGCTCTTGAAAGCCGGGGGCGACCGGCCTAATCTTGTCGCCACGAACTCATACACTTGGGGGGCCTCGTACGGGGCTGAGAGGTGCCAGGCACCGACCCATCGAACCTGATCCGGGTCATACCGGCGTAGGGAAGGGTAGAGTGTCGCGACCGTCCGACCGGATCGCAACCCCTCACCCCCACCCGATGCCGCTGGCCCGTCCGACGTGAAAGGCCGGCCATGTCCCATCCCATCGCCCTGACCATCGCCGGCTCGGACAGCGGCGGCGGGGCCGGCATTCAGGCCGATCTCAAGACATTTTCCGCGCTGGGGGTCTATGGCGCCTCTGTGATCACAGCAATCACCGCCCAGAACACCCGCACGGTCGCGGCGGTGGAAATGGTCAGCCCGGCCATGGTCGCGGCCCAGATCGACGCGGTTCTCGGCGATCTGGACGTGCGCGCGATCAAGATCGGGATGGTCGGCGGCGCGGATGTGATCACAACCGTGGCCGAGCGGCTGCGGGCGGCGCTTTCGGCCAATCCGATCCCGGTGGTGCTGGATCCGGTGATGGTGGCCAAGTCGGGCGACGCGCTGCTTGATGACGGCGCGGTCGCCGCGCTGCGCGACGAATTGCTGCCGCTGGCCACCGTCCTCACGCCCAACCTGCCCGAGGCGGCGCGGCTTTTGAACCGCGCGCCTGCCGAACCCGGCGACATGATCCGGCAGGGGCTGGATCTGTGCGCGCTTGGCCCGGATTACGTTCTGATGAAGGACGGCCATGGTGCGGATTCGGTCTGCACCGATCATCTGGTCGGGCCAGAGCGCCTGACGCTGAGCGCGCGGCGCCAGCACACCCGCAACACCCATGGCACCGGCTGTTCGCTGTCATCGGCCATCGCGGCGGGGCTGGCCGCCGGCCTGACCGTGGCGCAGGCCACGACACGCGCCCATGACTGGCTGCAAGGGGCGATTGCCGCCGCAGATGACCTGTCGGTCGGGCTGGGCCATGGGCCGGTCCATCATTTCCACAAAATATGGGGGCAGAAATGACCCAAGCAACTATCCTTGGTGCAGGCGTCATGGGCCTGAGCATTGCGACCGAACTGGTGGCGCGCGGGTTCCGGCCACGCATCATCGACCCGGCCGGCAAGCCCGGCGCCCATGCCTGTAGCTGGCGGGCCGGCGGGATGCTGGCCCCTTGGTGCGAGGCGGAAAGCGCCGAACCCGTCGTCCTGCGTCTGGGTCAGGACGCCGCCGACTGGTGGCAGGGAAACGGCGCCGAGGTCACGCGTCGCGGCACGCTGGTGCTGGCGCCGGCGCGCGACCGCGCCGATCTGGACCGCTTTGCCCGCATGACCCAGACCCATCGCAGCCTTGACGGCGACGAAATCGCCGCGCTCGAACCCGAATTGCAGGGCCGCTTTCCGCGCGGGCTGTTCTTTGAGACCGAGGCGCATCTGAACCCGCGCGCGGCGTTGCAGACGCTGCGCGACCGGCTGGCCGAACAGGACATCGTCATCGAACCCGAGGGCACGCCCACCGGCCTGACCATCGACGCGCGCGGCTATGGCGCCCGCGACGAGCTGAAGGATCTGCGCGGCGTGCGCGGCGAAATGCTGGTCCTGCGCTGTCCCGAGGTGAACCTGACCCGCACCGTGCGGATGCTGCATCCGCGGATACCGCTATATATTGTGCCTCGTGGTGAGGGTATCTACATGATCGGGGCCACGATGTTGGAAACCGGGGGCAAGTACCGGGTCACCGTGCGTTCCGCCGTCGAAATGCTGAACGCCGCCTATGCCCTGCATCCCGGCTTTGCCGAGGCCGAGATTCTGGAACTTGGATCCGACGCGCGGCCGGCTTTTCCCGACAATCTGCCACGCCTGCGCCGGCGCGGGAACACGCTTTACGCCAACGGTCTTTACCGCCACGGCTATCTTCTGGCCCCCGCCGTGGCCCGGATGACCGCCGACTATCTGCAAACGGGCCAGAAACCGGAGTTCATGGATGAAGATCACCCTTAACGGCGCGGCGCGCGAGCTGACCGGCCCCAGCGTGCAGGACGTCCTGAGCGAGATCGGGCTGGGCACGGCCAAGGTCGCCACCGCGCTGAACGGCAATTTCCTGCCCGCCGCCACACGCGCCGCCACCACGCTAAAGGATGGCGACGCGCTTGAGGTCGTGGCGCCCATGCAGGGGGGTTGAGATGCCGGTCTTTTACGGAACCCATGTCGAAAGCCCGCTGATGCTGGGCACGGCGCAATACCCCTCACCCGCGATCATGGCCGAGGCGTTCCGCGCCTCGGATGCGGGCATCGCCACCGTATCGCTGCGCCGCGAAGGCGGGGCGGGTCAGGATTTCTTCAACCTGATCAACAGCCTGTCGGTGCGCATCCTGCCCAACACCGCCGGTTGTCATTCCGTGCGCGAGGCGGTGACCACGGCCCAGATGGCGCGTGAGCTGTTCGGCACGCCCTGGATCAAGCTTGAGGTCATCCGTGACGACGACACGCTTTGCCCCGACGTGGTGGCGCTGATCGAAGCGGCCCGGATCCTCAGCGATGACGGCTTTCAGGTCTTTCCCTATTGCACCGAGGATCTGTCGGTCTGTGGCCGTTTGCTGGATGCGGGCTGTCAGGTGCTGATGCCATGGGGGGCGCCCATCGGCTCGGGCCGGGGGCTGAACAACCCCTATGGCCTGCGTTCGGTCCGGGCGCATTTCCCGGATGTCACGCTTGTCGTCGATGCCGGGATCGGCCTGCCCAGCCATGCGGCGGCGGCGATGGAGCTGGGCTTTGACGCGGTGCTTTTGAACACCGCCGTGGCCAAGGCCGGCGACCCGGTCGCCATGGCCGATGCCATGGCACAGGCCATTCGCGCCGGCCAGCTGGCCCATCGCGCCGGCGCGATCGAGGCGCGCGACATGGCCGCGCCGTCCACCCCCATCTTTGGCATGGCGATGCTCTGATGACGACATTTCCCCGATTCTACCCGATCTTTGACAGCGCCGACTGGCTGCGCCGTGCGCTGCCTTTGGGGGTGCGGCTGGTTCAGGTCCGCATCAAGGACATGCCGCCGCCCCTGTTGATGGGTGAGCTGGCCCTGTGCCAGGAATTATGCCGCGAACATGGCGCGACGCTGGTCGTCAACGATCACTGGCGCGCCGCCATCGATCTGGGCTGTGATTTCGTGCATCTGGGCCAAGAGGATCTGGACCGCGCGGATGTCGCCGCGATCCGCCGTGCGGGGATGCGGCTTGGCGTTTCGACCCATGATCATGACGAACTGGACCGGGCGCTGGCGTTGAAGCCCGATTATATCGCGCTGGGGCCGGTCTGGCCGACGATCCTGAAAAAGATGAAATGGGACCAGCAGGGGCTTGAGCGGGTGACCGAATGGCGCAAGCTGGTCGGCACGACGCCCCTGGTGGCCATCGGCGGCGTGACCCCGGAACGCGCCTTGCAGGCATTCGCGGCGGGGGCCGACATCGCCTCGGCGGTGACCGATATCACGCTGAACCCCGACCCCGAAGGCCGCATCCGCGAATGGCTGCGGGTCACGCAATGAACCGCTATATCCGCCAGATGGTCCTGCCGGAACTCGGCGCCGAGGGTCAGGACCGCATTGCCGCCGCGCGGGTGCTGATCGTTGGCGCCGGCGGGCTGGGTGTGCCGGTGCTGCAATATCTGGCCGGCGCGGGGATCGGACATATCACCCTGATCGATCCCGACACGGTCGAGGAAACGAACCTGCACCGCCAGCCGATCTATCGCATGAAGGATCTGGGCATGCCCAAGGTCCGCGCCGCCGCCATGGCCGTGGCGCGGCTGAACCCGGCGGTCGAAATCGAGGCGCTGGTGGACCGGCTCACGCCCGCCAATGCGCCGGCGCTGATCGACAATGCCGATCTTGTTCTGGATTGCGCCGATAGCTACGCCGCCAGCTATACCCTGTCCGACGCCTGCCTGACGGCGCGAACGCCGCTGATTTCGGCTTCGGCGCTGGGGCTGGGGGGCTATGTCGGCGGGTTCTGCGGCGACCCGGATCGGGGCGGCGCGCCCAGCCTGCGGGCGCTTTTCCCCGACGCGCCCGATGGCGGCCAGACCTGCGCCACGGCGGGCGTGCTGGGCCCCGTGGTCGGCATGCTCGGCTGTCTTCAGGCGCAGATGGCGCTGGCGGTGGTGCTGGGCCTCAGCCCCTCGTCGCTGGGTCAGTTCACCCGCTTTGATGGCGGCCGCTTTACCCAGTTCCGCTTTGACACCGCCCCCGAAACCCCCGGCCCCCGTTTCATCGCACCCGAGGATATCACCCCCCGCGACATGGTCATCGACCTGCGCCCCAAGGACGAGGCGCCGCGCAAGGCCACGCCCGGCGCGCTGCGCATGCCCGGCTATGGCGATATCGGCCCGTTGCCCGATCCCGGTCAGCGGGTGGTGCTGACCTGCCGGTCGGGGCTGCGCGCGTGGCGGGCGGCGGACCGGCTTTCGCGCCGCTGGGACGGCGAAATCACCCTTTTGGCACTAGGAGACGACTGATGACCCGCTTTACCCTGGCCGCGGCATTCGCCCTGCTGGCCCAGCCCGCGCTGGCCCAACCTACGCTGGTACAAGACAAGGTTTCGCTGATCCTCGACTGGTTCGTGAACCCCGATCATGCGCCCATCATCATCGCCCAGGAAAAGGGCTTTTTCACCGACGAAGGCCTTGAGGTCGAGGTGATCGCCCCCGCCGACCCCGCCGATCCGCCCAAGCTGGTCGCCGCAGGCAAGGCCGATTACGCCATCACCTATCAGCCGCAGTTGCATCTTCAGGTCCATGAGGGCCTGCCGCTGAAACGCATCGGCACGCTGATCGCGACGCCCCTGAACTGCCTGATGGTCAAGGCCGACGGCCCGATCCAGAAGATCGCCGATCTCAAGGGCAAAAAGATCGGCTATTCGGTGTCGGGTGTCGAAACCGCACTGGTCGGCGCCATGCTGGCCGATGCCGGGCTGGGCCTTGACGATGTCGAGATGATCAATGTGAACTGGTCGCTGTCGCCCGCGCTGATCGCCGGCCAGGTCGACGCCACCATCGGCGGCTATCGCAATTTCGAGCTGACCCAGATGCGGCTCGAAGGCTCCGAAGGTCGCTGTTTCTTTGTCGAGGAACAGGGCGTGCCGACCTATGACGAGCTGATCTTTGTCGCCAATCCCGCCAATCTCGACCCCGAGCGCAGCCGCCGCTTCCTGCATGCGGTCGAACGCGGCGCGCAATACATGGTCAACCACCCCGATGAGGCATGGCAGATCTTTTCCGCCACCGCCCCCGATTTGCAGGACGAACTGAACAGCCAGGCGTGGAAAGACACACTGCCCCGCTTTGCCCAAAGCCCCGCCGCGCTGGATCAGGGCCGCTATGCCAAGTTCGAGGAATTCCTGCTCAAAGCCGGGCTGATCGACAAGGTCCGGCCGGTCTCGGACATCGCGATCGACCTTGGCGCGCAACCATGAGCTATGGCCGCACCTTCACCGAATGGCGGGCACAGGCACCCGATTGGGATGCCTATACCCGCCACCCCTTTGTCCAGGGCATGGCCGATGGCAGCCTGCCCCGCGATGCCTTTCTGAACTATCTGGTTCAGGATTATCTGTTCCTGATCCATTTCGCCCGCGCCTGGGCGCTGGCGGTGGTCAAGGCCGGCGATCTGGATGAAATGCGCGCCTGTTCGGCGGTGGTGCATACGCTCATCGACCATGAAATGGCGCTGCATGTCGAAACCTGCGCGGCGGCCGGGATCGACACGAATGCGATGCTGGCGACGCCCGAGGCGCTGACCAATATCGCCTATACCCGCTATGTGCTGGATGCCGGGCTTTCGGGTGATTTCCTCGACCTGCTGGCGGCGCTGATGCCCTGTGTGCTGGGCTATGGCGAAATCGGCAGCCGTCTGGCGGCCGAGGCGGCGCCCGACACCCCCTATCGCGACTGGATCGACACCTATGCCGGCCCGGAATATCAGGCCGCCTGCCATTCGGCGGGCGAATTGCTGGACCGCGCCATCGCCAAACGGCTTGGCAACGCCCCGCAATCCAGCCCCCGCTGGGCCACGCTCGGCGACCGCTTCGCCACCGCCACCCGGCTTGAGGTCGGCTTCTGGGGCCTCGGCCGGGCATGAGCGTCATCGCCAGCCTCAGCGGCCGCGCCTGGGTTGGCGACCAGCCGCTATTCGCCCCCGTCGATCTGGTGCTCGACAGCGAGGGCTGGACCTGCCTGCTTGGCCCCTCGGGCGTCGGCAAATCGACGATCCTGCGGCTGATCGCGGGGCTGGAAACCGGCGCCCGCTTTCAAGGCCGGGTCGAATGCCACCAACCTGTCGCGCTGATGGCACAGGATCCGGGGCTGATCCCATGGCTCGACGTGACGGACAATGTCACCCTTGGCGCGCGGCTGCGCGGCGAACTTCCCACATCTTTCATGCCCAAATATCCCGGGGGACGCCGCGCTGACCCCATCAAGGGGTCGGCGCGGCGGGGGGCAGAGCCCCCGGCCGACCCCGCCGCACGCGCCGATGCCCTGATTGCGGCGGTGGGCCTTGCCGACCGCGCCCATCACCGCCCCGACAACCTGTCCGGCGGTCAACGCCAGCGCGCGGCATTGGCCCGCACCCTGTTCGAAAACCACCCGCTCGTGCTGCTTGACGAACCCTTCTCGGCGCTCGACGCCCGGACCCGGGCGCAGATGCAGGACCTTTCCGCCCATCTTCTGGCCGACCGCGCCGTGCTTCTGGTCACCCATGACCCGGCCGAGGCCGCCCGCCTCGGCGACCGGATCCTGCTTTTGCGCGAAAACGGGCTGACCGAATGGCCGGCCCCGCCGCCGCGTCCGACCGCCGCCACCCGTCCCTATGACGCGCCCGAGGTACTGGCGCTTCAGGCCGATCTCATGCGGGGGATGATGGCATGAAAACCATCCTCGCGCTGATCGCCACCATCCTCATTCTGTGGCAGGGGGTGATCTGGCTTGCGGATATGCCGGGCTTTCTGCTGCCTTCGCCCATATCCGTCGCCCGCTCGCTCTGGATCAACCGCGCCGAGATCGCGACCCATACCGGCTTTACCCTGACCGAGGTCGCGCTTGGCTTTGTCCTTGGCGCGGGGATCGGCGCGGGGCTGGCGGTCGCCATGGGGTTTTCGGCCCGGCTGACCGGCGTCCTGCGGCCGATCCTGACCTTTAGCCAGACCATCCCGGTCTTTGCGCTTGCGCCGATCCTGACCCTTTGGCTGGGCTTTGGCATGGCGCCCAAGATCGCGATGACAGTGCTCATCGTGTTCTTTCCGGTGGCCAGCGCATTTCTTGACGGGCTGGGCCGCACACCCCAGGCGACGCTGGATCTGGCACAGGTCATGGGCGCCAGCCGGTCGCGGATCATGTGGCATCTGCGCATCCCCGCCGCGCTGCCGCAGCTGGCCACCGGGCTGAAACTGGCGGCGGTCTATGCCCCGATCGGCGCGGTGATCGGCGAATGGGTCGGCGGCGCGCGCGGGCTTGGCGCCTTGATGATCCACGCCAACGGGCGGATGAAAACCGATCTGGTCTTTGCCGCGCTGGTCGTCCTGTCGCTGATGACGGTACTGTTTGCCCAGGGGGTGGCGCTGGCGGTGCGGCGGATCTGGCGGCGCTACGGGGTCTGAGGCGTTCAGATCAGGTGGGCGGCACGGCCCAGATCCTGCGGCGTGTTCATGTTCAGAAACGGATCGAATGGCTGGCTGTCATAGACGGCGCGGCCCGGATCGTGACTGGCCGCGAATTGCCCGATCCGGTGCTGCCCGGATTCCAGCGCGGCGCGCAACGCCCCGGCCATCGCCACCGGCCACAGCGCACAGGTCGGATGATCGCGCAGCCGCCCCCCCTCATCCGGGCTGGCGGCCAGCGCGATGCCCGAACGGCCCTCGGCCTCGCGCAGCCGCCAGACCAGGTCATCGGGCAGAAACGGGGTATCGACGCTGACGCTGATCACCCGATCCGCGCCCTGCCCGGCGGCCCATTCCATGCCCGCCAGCACCCCGGCCAGCGGCCCGGCATAGCCGGTAAACCCATCGGCGATGACCGGCAGGCCGTATTCCCCGAACTGTTCGGCGTCACCATTGGCGTTGATGGCGATGGCGCCGCATTGCGGCCGCAGCCGGCGCAGCACATGGGTCAACAGCGTCTCGCCCGCCAAAAGGCTCAGCGCCTTGTTGCCGCCCCCCATGCGCCGCGACAATCCGCCGGCCAGAATGACGGCCGGAATCGGTCTTTTCATTTCAACCCCGCGGCAATGGCCCGGGCCAGCGCGAATACGCGCTGTTCCAGCAGGACCGGGGTTTCACAGACATAGGTCAACGCCTGCTGGCGGTCCTGAAAGATGCGGGTGTTCCAGTCCAATTGTTCCTCTTGGGCGTCGATGGCGTCGAAATCGGGTGTCGCGGCCGCCTCGAGCGCGGCCATCTTGTGGCGATCATCCTCGATCCGGGCGGCCAGCGCCACCTGCTTGTGGCCATAACGCGCGATGCCCTCGATCAGGGCGCTGCGATCCGGCTCGACCCGGTCAAAGATCGCGACCATCAACGCGGTCAGCCGCGCATTGTCCGCGCCCTGCGCAAAGGCCGCGATCTCGGCCTCGGCCTCGGCCACGGGCAGGCGGCGCTGTTCCAGCCGGTCGGCAAGGGCGGCGATCTCGGGGCTCTGCGCCAGCGCCTGCACGGCCTCGTCCGGGGCGGGGCCGGACCACATCTGGCCCAGCGACAGATGCGGCTGCTTGCGTTGAACACAGGGCCAGTCGGGATCGGCATGGTCCTGTGCCTGTGCCGCACCGGCCAGCAATGCCATCCCCAGAAGCAGGTATTTCATGCATCCCCCCGTCGTCGCATCCACAGCCCCTTGGCGGGATCATACATGAAAACCGCCCCGGCAAAAAACGCGATCAGACAGCCCGACACCACCGCCAGCGACAGGAAATTGACCTGTCCGTAAAGCGCGAAACGGATCAGTTCGACCGCATGGGTAAAGGGATTGACCGCGCAGATATCATGCAAAAGGGTCGAGCTTTCGGCCATACGCCACAGCGGATAAAGCGCGGTCGAGGCGAAAAACATCGGGAAAATGACAAAATTCATCACCCCGGCAAAGTTTTCCAGCTGCCGGATCGCCGAGCTGAGGAAAAGCCCCATCGCCCCCAGCATCAGCCCCGACAGGACCAGCGCCGGCAGCACCGTCACATAACCCCAGACCGGCGGATCGACGTCCCAGAGCCAGGCAATGGCCAGAAACACATAGACCTGAATGATCGACACGACCACGCCCGCCACCAGCTTGGATCCCAACAGGAACCAGCGCGGAAACGGGCTGACCAAAAGCGTGCGCATCGCCCCGGTTTCGCGGTCATAGACCATGGAAAGCGACGATTGCATGCCGTTGAACAGCTGGATCATCGCGCAAAGGCCGGGGGTCACATAGACCTCGTAAAGAACATAGGTCTGATAGGGGGGCGTGATCGACAGGCCCAGCACCGCCCGGAACCCGGCGGCAAAGATGAAAAGCCAGACCAAGGGCCGCACCAGCGCCGCCAGAAACCGGCCGCGCTGACGCACAAAGCGCAGCGCCTCGCGCCGGGTGATGCCCAGAAACGCGGTCAGCCACATCCGGGCGGTCAGGCGGGGAACAATTTCGGGGACCCGCGCGTCACTCATGCCGCGCCCCCGGTCAGACGCAGAAACGCGCCCGTCAGATCGCCCCCGGCAATGTCGCGGGTCACACCCTGCGCCAGCACCCGGCCCCGATGCAGGATCACCAGCCCGTCGCCCGGGGCGATTTCATCCAGAATATGCGTGGCCCACAGGACCGACACCCCCTGCCCGGTCAGATCGCGGGTCAGGGCCAGCACCTCGGCCCGGGATTTCACGTCCAGCCCCACCGTCGCCTCGTCCAGAAGCAGGATCCGGGGGCGATGGATCAGCGCGCGGGCGATTTCGGCGCGCCGGCTTTGCCCCCCCGACAGCGCCGAGACAGGGTCATGGATCCGCTCGGACAGGCCGACCTGCGCCAGCACCTCGGCGGCGCGGATCAGGGCCTGTTGCCGGGGGATGCCATGCAAGGCGGCATGATAGGTCAGGTTCTGCGCCACCGTCAGATCGGCGTCGAGCGCGCGCGACTGAAACACCACGCCGAGCTGCGCCAGGGCCGCGCCGGGCGTCTGGCGCAGGTCGTGGCCGGCAACGCGGATATGGCCCGAACGATTGTCGTAAAGCCGGGTGATCAGCGAAAAGAGCGTCGTCTTGCCCGCCCCGTTCACCCCCAAAAGCGCGGTGAAACCACCGCGCGGCACCACCAGCGACACCTGATCCAATGCCTGAACGCGGCCGAAACTGTGGCTGACCCGGTCGATTTCAAGCGCGGCGGTCACGGTGATTACTGGATGTTGAAAATGGCCTGTTGGGTTGCCCCGGAACTGCCCGGGATCGACAATGTATAGCGTCCCGGCACGATGGCGACAAAGCTGATCGTGGCGGTGCCGGCATCGTCGAATTCCAGGCTGTGCACGCCCATGGGCCGGATCTCGATATCGTTGATGATGATTTCATCGACCCAGATGGCGCGAAAGAAATCGCCCCCCGACAACGCCAGTTCGGCACTGCCATCGGCATTGATGTCCATGCGGTAATATCCACCCGATTTCAGCTTGTATTCCGCGCTGGCCACCGCCTTGCCCGAGGCCAGCGTCAGCGGCGCAAGCTGGGTGCGGTTATCCCGCGCCAGCATCCCCGAAAAGCCGTAATCGAATTTTGCGCCGGCCTCATGTACGCCCGCATCCGCCGCGGCGGCATCGTCACCGCCGTCTTCGCCCTTTGGGGCGGCGGGCGCCGGATCGGGCGCGGCCTCTTGCGCGACAAGGGCTGCGGGCACAGACAGCCCAAGGATCAGCATGAGCACGGTCACAAGGCGGGTCATCGTCTTTTCCTTTCGGTCGTTCAGTTCGGGGCCACCACCACGCCCCAGGGCTGTTGGCCCACGGGGATGGATTTGACGACCTTCATCGCCGCGACATCGATCACCGAAACATCGTTGGAATTGCCGTTGGTGGTGAACAGGTATTTCTGATCCGGCGTAAAGCCCAGCTGCCAGACGCGCTGACCGACCAGCAGGTAATCCAGCACCTCGTCGGTTTCGCCATCGATCACCGCGACCCGGTTCGCCGGGCCCAGCGCGACGAACACGCGCTTGCCATCGGCGGTCACGCGCACGCCCACCGGCTGAATCGCCTCGGGCAGGACGCCGGGGATTTCGAAGCCGATCTTTTTCGTGATCTGCTGGGTGGCGGGGTCGATCACACTGATCGAGCCGCCGATTTCGGAACTGACATAAAGCTTTGTGCCCTGATCGTTGTACTGGGCAAAGCGGGGGCGCGAATCGACCAGAACATTGGCAACGATTTCAAAGCTTTCGCTGTCAATGAAATGGGCCATATTGGTGGTCTCGCTGGTGTTGATGACCACCTTGCCATCGGGGCTGATGCCCATGCCCTCGGGTTCGACGCCCACGGGAATTTCGGCCAGCATCTTGTGGGTCTTCGTGTCGACCACGGTGACCAGATTGTCGTCTTCGTTCGCGATGTAAAGCGGGTTGCCGGACGGGTGCAGCACGAAAAGTTCCGGGTCCGGCCCCGAAGGCAGGGTATGGGTTTCCTGCATGGTCTGCGGATCGAAAACCCGCACCAGATCGTCATCCGAGGCACAGACATACAACTCCTTGCCATCCGGGCTGATGGCGATGCCGCGCGGGCGGGCACCGACCGGATAATGGCCGATCACCTCCAACGTGTCGCTGTCCAGCACGGTGACATCGTTGCCGCGTTCATTGCTGACAAAGACGCGATTGGCCAGCGCGGGTGCCGCCGCCAGCAACAGCGCAAGGGCGGAAAATATGCTCAGACGGGTCATCCTTGGCCTCAGAACTTGCATTCGGTTTCGGGGCGGTCGATGCCCAGCGTATCCAGCGCCGAGCTTTGATGCAGATACTGATCCTGCGGACTGACCGAGGCGGTCACATCCCCGGTGGTCAGCAGGATCGGCTGGCGCAGCTGATGGTCCCAGTCGCGCAGGGTCAGTTTCTGTCCCTTGAAGCCGGCGATCTCGAAATTCGGCGACAGCATGAAATCGCGCAGGGCCGCCGGATCGGTGCTTTGGGCGCGGGTCGCGGCCTCGCCGATCATGCGCAGGGCCAGCCAGGTCTGATAATCCTCTTCCCACATGCGGCGATGGGCCAGTTCCTCGAACCGGTTCTGGAACTGGGTCGCGCCCCATGCCTCAAGCGCGGGATGCCAGCTGCGCGGCACCAGTCCGGCCGAGCCGGCGACGGGGCGCGCATCCCAGGTCTGATAGGGCAGCCATTGCGCGAAAACGCCGGTTTCATCGGCGGCGATCAGCACGTCATGATCGGGCGCGCGCTGGGTAAAGACCGGCATCTGTGCCTGAACCTGTACATGGCCGGTATCGGTGCGGCGACCGCCGCCGGTATCCTCATAGATGCGGGTTTCCACGATCTCGGCCCCGAATTTTGTCGCCGCGCGGCGGTATGCATCGGCCAGCGCGGTGTCCTGGGGGTGGCTGCCCTCGACCAGCATCCATTCCGGCCATTTCTTCCACATCAGAAACTGCGCCAGCGCATCGGCCAGCATCGCCTGGCTGGGGGCGACATGAACGGTATTGGCGCGGCAATCGACGCCGCGCAGCCGGTCGCCGCGCGCTTTCGCATTCAGGATCAGCGCCCGGTCGCCCGCCTGATCGGCCAGCGCCAGCGTCTGATCCGCATCGGCCAGGGTGACGATAAAGGGAATGCCCTGATCCAGCAGCTTTTGCATCTCGGCGGCGGCCGTATCGGGACCGGCGACGATTTCGAGCGCCTCGAAATCCTGACCCATGAAGCGGCCGGTGGTGTCATTGTCCTGAATCGCGAGCCTTGCCCCGGCAAAGCCCAGATCGACGGGCGGCGCATCCAGCCGCGAGATCGGCGGCAGCGCGGGCACATCGACGCGCAGCACGGCGGCCCGCACGGTCTGGGGCGGGGCCTGCTGGGCCCATGCAGGCTGGACAAGCAACAGCATCGCCGCGCCTAACCCTGCAAGATTGCTGATGATTCCATGATGCATGGACAGCCTCCTCCGCGGGGCATCATGACCAAGGAAGGCCGCGCCGCCAAGCCCGAGGGGGTGCAGACGCGGATTTGTGCCACCAATGTATGATATGCGCCGATCCGATCAGGGCAGCGGATCGGGTGTCGCAACCACCAATTCGCCGCCCCCGGCGGTCCAGCCATCGACCCCTTCGGGATACCAGTTGACGGCGCTGTAACCCAGCGCGACGGCGCGTCGGGCGGCGTTCCAGCTCATCCAGCAATTGGCCTTGCAGAAAATCACCACGGGCGCGGACGGATCGCCATGGGTCGCGGCCGCCAGCCCCTCGGTCAGGCGCGCCGTCTCGGCCGGCGCAAGCTCTTGATAGCCGGTATCGTAAAGCCAGACCGCGCCGGGGATGGTGCGATGCACCTCTTCGACCCAAAGCGTGCCGGGGGGCAGGTTCTCGGGCCGTTTCTTGCGCGGCAGCACATCCAGAAACGGCACCCCCTGCCCATGCAGATCCATCGCCCGCGCGGTGTCGATTACCTGCGCCCCGGCCAGCGTCGCCGGCACCGGCGCGCGGTAAGGTTCGCCGCGATAGCCATCCGGTTCGGCCACCGTTTGCCCATGCGCGGGCGCCGCCAAAAGGATCGCGATCAGGACGGCGGCGGGTTTCATGTCTTTGGCTCTTTGCCGTAATCGTCCAGAATCGGCACCCCGGCATCGCGCAGGATGGCGTCGATTTCATCCTGATGGCGGCGGATCAGGCTGTTGAGCTGTCGCTTCCATTCCTGTTCGCCGGGGCGCACGCCCATGGTGATGCGGTAAAACATGCGCGGGCCGGTGGTTTCGTGCAGCAGGGGCGTGAACTGCAATTCGGGATCGGCCTTGACCAGCGGCCCGGCCAGCGGGCCCCAGATCACCGCCGCCGCCAGGTCCCCCGACTTCACCTGCGCCAGCATGTCGCCCACCGGGTTTTCAACGCGCCGGTCCACGAACAGGTCCCAGCCGCGCATATCCTTGGCCAGCCCCGCCCGGGCCATATTGGTCGCGGGCGGCGTGCCGGCGACGACGCCGATGGGATGACCCTTCAGCGCCGGATCCTCAAGCAGGTCGACCCCCGCCAGAGGGCTGTCGCGGCGGGTCACGATCCCATAGGCCGAGGTGTAATAGTGGTTCGTGTTCTGAACCATCTCGTCGCCCTGGGCATAGCCGATCACCACGTCGCACAGCCCGGCGCGCAGGGTCTTGCGGATGAAACCCGGCCCTTGCGGGAACCATGTATAGGCCACCGGCACGCCCAGCTTTTCCGCGATCAGTTCGGCGATGCGGTTTTCAAAGCCGGTGCCATCCTGTGACGACATCGGCACCGCCGCCGGATCGGCACAGACCCGCAACGCGTCATGGGCGCGCAGATCGGCGACCTGCGCCTGGGCCGCGCCGCCAAGACAGGCAAGCGCCGCCGCGATGGCGATGCGGCCCGTCATCCGTCCATGCAGGAATTTTCCTGCGTGGTGAATTCGGGGGATTTCGCTTCCTTGTTCGCCGGGCGCCCGCGCGGGATGGCATCGGTGCCACGCGCCAGCAGATAGACATAGATGTCATCGATATAGCACCAGACGTTCTTGTTGGTGCCAAAGGCCGGCATCACCTGGTTCTGGGCCGCGTTCACGTCCTGTTTGCCCGAGGCGACGATCTGTTGAAAGTCGTAGTAATCCATCCGCAGCACCGAATCCTTCAGCGCCGGCGCATAGGTCGAGCCCTCGCCATCCGGCCCATGGCAGACATGGCATTCGGAATGATACCGCCGATAGCCGGAAAATACCGCGTAATCGACCACCCCGTTCTCGACCTTGAAGGTCGGAACGCCATCGGCGTTATACCAGCGCCCATTTTCCATATGGTCGGCGGTGGTGTCCATGCCATTGGCCAGAACATGGCCGCCCGCCGCGGGCGCGGCCTCTGCCGGTGGGGCGTCTTTGGCGGCATCGGGCTTGGCCGCGTCCTGTGCGCCGGCCGTACCCGCCAGGCCAAGACACATGCTCAGCACCGCAAGGCTAGTGATGGATTTCATGTATTCCTCCGCTGCTCGTTTTTTCAGACGGAACCGCCCCAGCCAGTCGCTGGGGCGAATTCCTGCTGTTTCGGCTGCACCTGCATGCAGCGATGACGTCAGCCGCCGCTGCCGGTGGCCGGCGCGGCCGGTTTGGCGGCCGCAACCTCGCCCGGCAGTTCGAACACCGTCAGCTGACCGCCAAGCGCGGTGTAATCCGACAGCGCCGCATAGCCGCCGACCGCGCCCAGACCCTCGCTCGGGTTGGTCAGGCCGGCCGCAAGCCCGATGCCGGCCCAGCCGCCGACACCCGACAGCACGCCGATATATTGCTTGCCGGCATGCTCATAGGTCATCACGTTGCCGATGATCCCCGAGGGCGTCTTGAACTTGTAAAGCTCGGCCCCGGTTTCGGCATCGACGGCCTTGAGGTAACCTTCCAGCGTGCCGTAAAAGACCACGTCCCCCGCAGTCGCCAGCGCCCCCGACCAGACCGAGAACTGTTCGGGCAGCGACCATTTGATTTCGCCGGTGGTGTTGTCCCAGGCGATGAAGTTGCCCATGCCGCCATGGCTGTTGGGGGCCGGATACATCGACAGCGTGGCGCCGACATAGGGTTGACCGGCCGTATAGGCGACACGGAAGGGTTCGTAATCCATGCAGACGTGGTTCGTCGGCACATAGAACATGTTGGTCTTGGGCGAGAAGGCCGCCGGCTGCTGGTCTTTGGTGCCCAGCGCCGAGGGACAGATCCCGGTCGAGTTCGTGTCCTCGCCATTCTGTTCGGTCGAATATTGCGCCACCACGGCCGGACGGCCATAGGTTTCGGAATTGGGATCCATGTCGACGCCGGTGGTCCAGTTCACCGCCGGATCGTATTTCTTGGCCACCAGCAGCTCGCCGGTTTCGCGGTCCAGCGTATAGCCGATGCCATTGCGGTCGAAATGGGTCAGCAGCTTGCGATCCTTGCCGTCGATGGTCTGATTGGTCAGGATCATTTCGTTGACGCCATCGTAATCCCATTCGTCATGGGGCGTCATCTGATAGAACCACTTGGCCATGCCGGTATCGGCGTCGCGGGCCATGATCGTCATCGACCATTTGTTGTCGCCGGGCCGCTGGCCGGGGTTCCAGGTCGAGGGGTTGCCGGTCCCGTAATAGATCAGGTTCAGTTCCGGGTCATAGGAATACCAGCCCCAGGTGGTGCCGCCGCCGATCTTCCACTGATCCCCTTCCCAGCTGCTCAGCGAGCTGTCCTTGCCGATCGGCTTGCCCAGATGCGTGGTCTTTTCGGGATCGACCAGCATTTCGGCGTCGGGCCCGGTGGAATAGGCCTTCCACAGCTCTTTGCCGTCGGCGAGGCTATAGGCCGTCACCCGGCCGCGCACGCCATATTCGCCGCCCGAAACGCCGACGATCACCTTGTCCTTGACCGGCAGCACGGTGGCGGTGTTCGTCTCGCCGATGGCGGGATCGCCGGTCTTGATCTTCCATTTCTCGGCGCCGGTCTTGGCGTCCAGCGCCACCAGCGTGGTATCGGCCTGATGCAACAGGATCATGCCGTCCGCATAGGCGACGCCGCGATAAACGGTGTCGCAGCACATCACCGCGATGACGTTGGGATCCTGTTGGGGCGTGTATTTCCACAGGATCTTGCCGCCATCGTTCAGGTCCAGCGCATAGACATTGTTCGGGAACGGCGTGTGGACATACATGATGTCCCCGATCACCAGGGGCGACCCCTCGTGCCCGCGCAGAACGCCGGTCGAAAAGGTCCATGCCACGCGCATGTCCTTGACGTTGTCGCGATTGATCTGATCCAGCGACGAATAGCGCGAATTCGCGTAATCGCCGGTCTGGATCGCCCATTGCTGCGGCTTTCCGATCTCGGCCATCACGCTGTCATTGGCCAAGGCCGAACCGCCCGACATCAGCAACGCGATGCCGAAGCCCTTCATCAGTTGTCTCATGAAATTTCCTCCCATCGCAGATGGGCGCATCAAGGCGCCCGTCCTCCGCTGGGAAGGTTCGGCCCCGCTCACGGATGCGTCAACGCAACTGCCCGGACCTTGGGACTAAAGTCTGATGGGCTTCGGCCTTAGGTATGGGTTCGCGCGACCCGCGCGCCCTAGGCCAGCTGTTCGGCGTGCCAGCGCATGTGATCGCCCATAAAGGTCTGCACGAAGAAATAGCTGTGGTCATAGCCCTGTTGCATGCGGAAGGTGCCGGGCTGGCGGCGTTCGGTCATCGCATGGGCCAGCGCCTCGGGCTTGAGCAGGTGCAGGAACTGGTCGGCCGACCCCTGATCGATCAGAATTTCGCGCGGATAGCCGCGTTCGCGCATCAAAAGCGTCGCGTCATGCCCGGCCCAGGCGGCGCGATCCTCGCCCAGATAGGCCGAAAGCTGTTTGCGGCCCCAGTCGGATTCGGTCGGATTGGCGATCGGCGCAAAGGCCGAAACCGAGCGATAGACATGCGGCATGGTCAGCGCGATGGTCAGCGCGCCGTGCCCGCCCATGGAATGGCCGGTGATGCCCTGTGCATCGCGATCCAGCGCGAAATTGCCAAAGACCAGCTCGGGCAGTTCATGGGTGATGTAATGCCACATCCTGAAATGCGGCGCCCAGGGCGCCTGGGTCGCATCGACGTAAAAGCCCGCGCCCTGGCCCAGATCATAGGCCTCGTCATCGGCGACGCCTTCGCCGCGGGGGCTGGTATCGGGAAAGATCACCGCCATCCCGTATTCCGAGGCCCATTCCTGCGCCCCGGCCTTGGTCATGGCGTTTTCATGCGTGCAGGTCAGCCCCGACAGATACCACAGCACCGGCACCCGGCCATGTTCGGCCGCCGGCGGCATATAGATGGCAAAGGTCATCGGGGTGCCGGTGGCTTGCGACTGATGGCGATAGACGCCCTGCACGCCGCCAAAGCTGCGGTTTTCGGACACGGTTTCATAGGCCAGGGTCATGGCTGATTCCCTTTTGTCAGATCGTGGAACATGACCAGAGCGTCGACATAGCCATGCTGGGGGTGAAGAAACGCGCCGGGCAGCCGGCCGACAATGTCGAACCCGGCCTTTTGCCACGAATGGACGGCATCGGCATTGGTCGAGACGACGAAATTGAACTGCATCGCGCGAAAGCCCTGATCCCGCGCCCAATCCTTGGCATGGGCGACCAGCGCGCGGGCAATGCCCTTGCCGCGCGCATCCGGGTGGGTGGCAAAGCTTGCATTGGCGACATGCGCCGCCGGGCCGGGCCGGTTGCGGCCAACATGGCTGATGCCCAGCACGCGGCCATCGAGTTCCGCCACAAAGGCGGTAAAGGGCGCGGCGAACCAGTCCGCCAGCGCCGCGTCGCGCGAAATATCGGGCGGGATGCAATAGGTTTCGCCCGCGCGATAGACCGGCTCAAGGATCGTCCAGATCGCCGCGTGGTCGGTGGACGTGGCGGGACGGATCACGATTTCTGTCGTCCCGCCGGTGCTCATTTCAATTCGTCCACGGAACGGATCACCTTGCCCAGAAGGCCGTAATCCAGCGCCTGTTGCGTGTTCAGCCAGAAATCGCGATGGGTGTCGGCCTCGATCCGTTCGATGCTCTGGCCGGTGGCCTCGGCAAAGATCTGGTTCAGCCGGTCGCGCATCTGGCGCACCTGTTCGGCCTGGATCATCATGTCCGAGGACGTGCCGCCGATCCCGCCCGAGGGCTGGTGGATCAGAAAGCGGGTATTGGGCAGGCAGTAGCGGTTTTCCTTGTCCGCACCGACAAAGATCAGCGCGCCCGCCGATGCGACCCAGCCCGAGCCGATGGTGCGCACGGTCGGGCGGATGAACTTGATCACGTCATGGATCATGTCGCCCGATTCCACATGCCCCCCGGGCGAGGAAATCAGCATGTTGATCGGATCGTCGCTGTCCTCGGCCAGGGCAAGAAGATGGGCGACGGTGCGCTGCGCCAGCCTGTCGTTGATCGGGCCGGCGACAATTACCGTGCGGGATTTGAAATACAGCTTGCCGATCTTGTCCCCTTCGGGAAGGCCCAGCCCTTCGTCCTTGGGCGAATCCGGACGCCGGGGCTCGTCGTCATCGTCGTCATCATCGTCGTCCAGGTGAAAATGCTTAGCCATTCATCGGTCCTTTCAGGTTGACGGCGGAAACGGTCGCCCGCCTCCGCCGTCCTTTTAACTAAGCAGGCCTTTACGATCAGTAAAGGACGACCGAGCGAATGGATTCGCCCGAATGCATCAGATCAAAGCCCTTGTTGATATCGTCCAGCGTCAAAAGGTGGGTGATCATCGGGTCGATCTCGATTTTGCCGTCCATGTACCAGTCGACGATCTTGGGCACGTCGGTGCGGCCGCGCGCGCCGCCAAAGGCCGATCCCTTCCAGACCCGGCCGGTAACCAGCTGGAACGGACGCGTGCTGATTTCCGCCCCCGCCGGCGCCACGCCGATGACGATCGACTGGCCCCAGCCGCGATGGGTGCATTCCAGCGCCTGCCGCATGACATTGACGTTGCCGGTGCAGTCAAAGCTGTAATCGGCGCCGCCGATCTGGTCGAAGGGCGTCTTGGTCAGGTTGATGATTTCCTGAACCACGTTTTCGGTGTTCTTGGGGTTGATGAAATGGGTCATACCGAAATGTTCGGCCATCGGCTTCTTGTCGTCGTTCAGATCGACGCCGATGATCATGTCGGCCCCGGCCAGACGCAGGCCCTGGAGCACGTTCAGCCCGATGCCGCCCAGACCGAAGACCACGGCTTTCGCGCCGATTTCCACCTTGGCGGTATTGATGACCGCGCCGATACCGGTGGTCACGCCGCACCCGATATAGCAGATCTTGTCAAAGGGCGCGTCCTCGCGGACCTTGGCCACGGCAATTTCCGGCAGAACCGTATAGTTCGAAAAGGTCGAGCAGCCCATGTAGTGGTGGATCGGCGTGCCGTCGAGCATGCTGAAACGGCTGGTCCCGTCCGGCATCAGCCCCTGTCCCTGGGTGTTACGGATGGCGGTGCAGAGGTTCGTCTTGCCCGACAGGCAAGACGCGCATTGACGGCATTCGGGGGTGTAAAGCGGGATCACATGATCGCCCACCTTGACCGAGGTGACGCCGGGGCCGACCTCGACCACCACGCCCGCGCCCTCATGGCCCAGGATGGCGGGAAACAACCCCTCGGGGTCGGCGCCCGAACGGGTAAAGTCGTCGGTGTGGCAGATGCCGGTGGCCTTGATCTCGACCATCACCTCGCCGGCCTTGGGGCCCTCCAGGTTGACCTCCATGACCTCCAGCGGTTTTCCGGCTTCCATAGCGACGGCGGCGCGGGTTCTCATGATGTGCTCTCCTTGGCATTGGGCCGTTCGGCCGGGTCTTTTGATCGGGTCTTTTGATACGGCGCAGGGGCCGGATAACCGGCCCCCTCAGCTGATCCATGTCATGGCCGGCAGGTCAAGCCGGCAATGCGCCAGTTCGCTTGGCGATATGCGTCGCAATGGCATCCATCAACGGCGGCGACAACGCGTCATAAGGCTGCAATCCAAGCTCGCGCAGGCGGGCGCGGATGCCGTCCATACGGCTGGGATCGACGCCCGATTCGATGACCGAGCTGACAAAGGCGGCGAATTCCGGCGCCGACCAGCCGTCATCGCCCGAAAGCTCGGTATGGACGAAATCGAGGCCATAGAAAGGATGGTCCTTGTTTTCGATGCGGCCATACATGTGCACGCCGCATTCCTTGCAGCGATGGCGCTGAATCGGCGCGTCCTTGTTGACGATTTCAAGCTTTTCGGCGCCTTGCAGCACCTCGACCGCGTCACGGCCGACGACGGCGACCTGGCTGAAGATGGCGCCTGCGGGCTTCCAGCATTTGGTGCAGCCGCAGACATGGTTATGCGCGGTCTGGGCCTTGACCGCCACGCGCACCGGGTTGCTGCTGCAATGATATTGCAGCGTCCCGCCGGAAAAACCGGCTTTGCCCGGCCTGACCCCGTCATCGACTGCGGGATGAATTTTCACCCCGGATGTATTTGCCATGATCCTCCCCTCCCCAAAAGAGCGATTGCGGCAAGGTTCGCGCCGCGCGTGGCGGCGGACAAGTGGGCAAAAGGTTGTAACCGCCGGCCGCGTCAGGTTTCGGGACGGGTGATCAGCCAGGCCCCGACGATGGCGCAGGTCAGCGCCTGAAAGATGATGATGCGCGGATCCAGACCCAGCCACAGCGTCCAGCCGACCCCCGTCGCCATCGCAGCGATAGCCCAGATCTTGGCCGTGCGCCCGATCACGCCGCGCTTGCGCCATGCGCGGATCGGCGGGCCGAAACGCGGATCGCGCATGATGCGCGCCGCCAGCCGCGGGGAAGATCGCGCAAAGGAAAAGACCGCGACCAGCAGAAAGGGGACGGTGGGCACGACCGGCAAAAACAACCCGATCGCACCCAGAATCGCCGCGACCCAGCCAAGGATCAACCACAATAACCGCATTTCAATCCGCCAAGTTTCAGGTCGCCAATTCGCGCAGGATCGCATTCAACACCGGCCGCCCCTGTTCGGTTGCGATCAGCCGCCCGTTTTCCCGGCGAACCAGACCCAGCGCGGTCAGATCCGCCACCCCACGCTGCGGCAATTCCGCGCCATGGGCAAGATAGCGCGCGATCTCCATCCCCTCGGTCAGGCGCATCGACATCAGCAGGTATTCCATCGCCCGATCCGACAGCGTCAGCGCCTCGCGCAGGCTGTCGCCGGTGCCGCGCGTCTCGACCGCCGTCAGCCATGCCCCGGGCGCCAGATGCGCCTCGGTCGCCCAGCGGCCCGAAGACAGGCTAAGGCGGCCATGCGCACCGGGGCCGACCGCCGCCCAATCGCCCTGTCGCCAATAGACCAGATTATGCCGGCTTTCGGCGCCGGGGCGGGCGTGGTTTGAAATCTCATAGGTGGGCATCCCCGCCGCCGCACAGATCTCTTGCGTGTCGAGATACATATCGGCCGACAGATCGTCATCGGGCAGGCCCCTGAGGCCGCCTTTGGCATGGCGCGCGCCAAAGGCGGTGCCCGGCTCAATGGTCAGCTGATAGGCGGACAGGTGGTCGACGGCCATGGCCAGCGCCTCGGTCAACTCGCGCCGCCAATGTGCGCGGTCCTGATCCTGCCGGGCATAGATCAGGTCGAAACTGACCCGCGCGAAACAGTCGCGGGCGATGTCAAAGGCCGCGCGCCCCTCGGCCACGGAATGCATGCGGCCCAGCCGGCGCAGATCGTCATCGTTCAGCGCCTGCATCCCCATCGAGACGCGGTTCACACCCGCCTCGGCATAGGCGCGGAAACGCCCCGTCTCGATGCTGGTCGGATTGGCCTCAAGCGTGATTTCGATGTCATTGGCAAAGGGCCATGCCGCGCGCGCCGCCTCGATCACGCCGGCGACGGTTTCGGGCGCCATCAGGCTGGGCGTGCCGCCGCCGAAAAAGATGCTGTTGAGCACCCTGCCCGGCAATTCCGCTCCCAGACGCGCGATCTCAGTGCGATAGGCAGCCAGCCAGCGCGGCTGGTCGATTGCCGCCGCAACATGGCTGTTGAAATCGCAATAGGGGCATTTCGCGGCGCAGAACGGCCAATGGACGTAAAGCGCAAATCCCCCTGCCCGCCAGTCATCGGTCAGGGCGGCGGTGGTGGCGGGCTGGTCGGGCATCATTCCCTGAACGCGGTGACTTCGATCTCGACCTTCATTTCGGGTCGGATCAGGCCGGCGACAACCATGGTCGCGGCCGGTAACGCATCTTTCATCGCCGCGCTCAGAACCGGGGCGATTTCATCGACCAGCGCGGCATCGGTGACGGTGTATTGCACCCGCACGATATCGGCGGGCGCGAAACCCGCCTTGGCCAGCGTGGCAAAGATGGTGGCGAATGCATTGCGGGCCTGATCGGCGGCGCTTTCGGGCATCACCATGGCCGCATAGTCATAGCCCGTGGTGCCCGACACGAAACACCACGGCCCCTTGACCACCGCCCGGCTGTAACCCAGCGCCGATTCAAACGGCGACCCGGACGAGATCCTATGCAAAAACCGACTCCAGCTTGTGGAACGCGCGGGCGCGGTGGCTGATGCGGTTCTTTTCCGCCGGGTCCATCTGGGCATAGGTCAGGTCATGGCCGTCGGGGATGAAAATCGGGTCATAGCCATGCCCCAATTCCCCGCGCGGCGGCCAGACCAGATGGCCGGGCGCGACGCCCTCAAAGATTTCCTCATGCCCGTCGGGCCACATCAGGATCAGCGTGGCGCGGAACTGGGCGGTGCGGGGTTCGGGCGCGCCGCGCGCATCAAGCTCGGCCCAGGTGCGGTTCATGGCCTGCATGAAATCGCGGCCATTGGGCGTTTCCGCCCAATCGGCGGTATAGACGCCCGGCGCCCCGTCCAGCCCGTCCACGGTGATGCCGCTGTCATCGGCCAGCACCGGCAGGCCGGTCGCCAGCATCGCGGCACGGGCCTTGATGCGGGCATTGCCGATAAAGCTGTCTTCGGTCTCGACCGGCTCGGGCAGGTTCATTTCGCCCGCGGATGTCACCTCGATCCCATAGGGCGCCATCATGGCGCGGATCTCGTCGAGCTTGCCCTTGTTATGGGTCGCGACCAACAGACGCTTTTCGGTGAGTTTCCTCATACAAGGGCCTCTTTCTGGGCGCGGACCAGTTCGGCGATGCCGCCTTCGGCCAGATCCATGAGCTGGTTCATCTCGGGGCGCGAAAAGGTCGCGCCCTCGGCCGACATCTGCACCTCGATCAGGCGGCCACTGCCGGTCATGATGAAATTGCCGTCGGTCCCGGCCTCGCTGTCCTCGGCATAGTCCAGATCCAGCACCGGCTGGCCGGCATAGACGCCACAGGATACGGCGGCGACGTGATCCATGATCGGATCGGTCGTGATGATCCCGGCCTTCAGAAGCTTGTTCACCGCCAGCCGCAGCGCGACCCAGCCGCCGGTGATCGAGGCGCAGCGCGTGCCGCCATCGGCCTGAATGACGTCGCAATCGACGACGATCTGACGTTCGCCAAGGGCGCGGCGGTCAACGCCCGCCCGCAGCGCGCGGCCGATCAGGCGCTGAATTTCCTGGGTGCGGCCCGATTGCTTGCCGGCCGCCGCCTCGCGCCGGTTGCGGGTATTGGTCGCGCGGGGCAGCATGCCATATTCCGCCGTCACCCAGCCCTGTCCCGAGCCTTTCAGGAATGGCGGGGCCTTGTCCTCGATGCTAGCCGAGCACAGCACGCGGGTGTCGCCACAGGCGATCAGGCACGAGCCCTCGGCATGGCGCATCACGCCCGTTTCGATTGAAATCGGGCGCATATCACTTAAATTCCGGCCAGAGGGGCGCATCATTCATTCCTTTCCGGGGTTTTGTTGTCCAGATACAGGTGCAGGACCCCATTTCGCAACCCGAGAGTGCCGCGAGCGTCACCCATGACCGAGAACGCCCTGCTTTCCGACCTGAACGACCGCTCGCGCGAGGTTTTCCGCCGTGTGGTCGAGGCCTATCTGACCACGGGTGAGCCGGTCGGCTCGCGCACCCTGACGCGCGACATGTCCCAAAAGGTCAGCGCCGCCACCATCCGCAACGTGATGCAGGATCTTGAGCATCTGGGCCTGCTGGATCATCCGCATGTCTCGGCCGGGCGGATGCCAACGCAGCTGGGGCTGCGGCTTTTTGTCGACGGGCTGATGGAGGCGGGCCCGGTTTCGGCCACCGACCGCGAAATGATCGACGAGACGCTGGGCCATGACAGCCACGATACCGGGGCGATGATGGGCCGGGTCAGCATGGCGCTTTCGGCGCTGACGCATGGCGCGTCGCTGGTCCTGATGCCCAAGCAAGAGGCGCCCCTGCGCCATATCGAATTTGTCGGTCTGGCCCCCGACCGGGCGCTGGTCGTGCTGGTCTTTGCCGATGGCCGGGTCGAGAACCGGGTCTTTACCCCGCCCCCCGGCCACACCGCCAGCTCGATGCGCGAGGCCGCGAATTTTCTGAACGCCATGGCCGAGGGGCGCACGCTGGCCGATCTGCGCGGGCGCATCGACCACGAGGTCCAGACCGCCCGCCGTCAGCTGGACGATGTCGCCGCCGCCCTGATCGCCGCCGGTCTTGCCATGTGGGACGGCGATGCCAATGACCGGCTGATCGTGCGGGGCCGCGCCAATCTGCTGGCCGACGAGCTGGCCGATCTGGACCGTATCCGCACGCTCTTTGACGATCTGGAACGCAAGCGCGACATCGCCGAATTCCTGGAACTGGCCGAGCAAGGCGAAGGCGTGCGGATTTTCATAGGATCCGAGAACAAGCTTTTTTCACTTTCCGGTTCCTCTCTGGTGGTTTCACCCTATATGAATGCCGACCGAAAGATTGTAGGCGCGGTTGGCGTCATTGGTCCGACGCGGCTCAATTACGGGCGCATCGTGCCGATTGTCGACTATACCGCGCAGCTTGTCGGCCGGATCATTTCTGGCCGGAAAGGATGAGGATGATGACGAAGGATAACCCAAACGGCAGCTCCATGGACCAAGACGCTTTCATTGACCCGCTTGCCGAGGATGTGCCCTCGCCCGAAGTCGAGGCCCTTGTGGCCGAACGCGACGATTATCGCGACCGTTTCATGCGCGCGCTGGCCGATGCCGAAAACGCCCGCAAACGCGCCGACAAAGAGCGCCGCGATGCCGAGCAATATGGTGGCTCGCGGCTCGCGCGCGATCTGTTGCCGGTCTATGACGCGCTAAGCCGCGCCGTGGCCACCGTGACCGACGAACAGCGCGCCGCGACCTCGGCCCTGATCGAGGGGGTCGAACTGACGCTGCGCGAGTTGAAGAACGTCTTTGCCAAGCATGGCATCACCGTCATCACCCCCGCCATTGGCGAGAAATTCGATCCCCAGCTGCATGAGGCCATGTTCGAGGCCCCGGTGCCGGGCACCATCGCCGGCAATATCATTCAGGTCATGGATAACGGCTTTATGCTGCATGACCGGCTGCTGCGTCCCGCCAAGGTCGGCGTCAGCTCGACCCCGGCCAGCTGAGACCGGGATTTTCCGGCCAAGGCATGAAAAAACCCCGGCCTGCCCGGGGTTTTTTATTGGCGTGTTGATGGCCTGTTGGATCAAACGGTTGTGGTGGAGCAATTATTATCCACCAAATCTTGTGATCAGCGATCCACCGCCAGGATCTGGCACAGCTGATCCAACTGTTCCAGATCGCGATAGGAAATCACCAGCTGGCCGCCATCCTTGCCCGAGTGATTGATCGCCACCTTCATCTTGAGATGCGCGGCTAGGTCGCTTTCAAGGGCGCGGGTATCGGCATCCTTTTCCGGCCGGCGGCTGGTCTGTTTGGCTTGCCTGGCCTCGGCCTGCCGGCGCACCAATTCCTCGGTTTCGCGGACGGACAGGTTCTTTTCGATCACCTTGCGCGCCAGCTCAACCGCATTCGGGGCCGTGATCAGCGCCCGCGCATGGCCGGCGGTCAGCTTGCCCTCTTTCAACCAGATCTGAACCTGATCGGGCAGGTTCAGCAGGCGCAACAGGTTCGCGATATGGCTGCGGCTTTTGTTCAGCGCGTCCGCCAGTCGTTCTTGCGTGTGGCCGAAACGATCCATCAACTGCCGATATGAGGCTGCCTCCTCGATCGCGTTCAGATCGGCGCGCTGGATATTCTCGACAATCGCGACTTCCAGAACCTCGGTATCGCTCAGTTCGCGAACGATCACCGGCACTTCGTGCAGTTGCGCGATCTGTGCGGCACGCCAACGCCGTTCGCCCGCGACAATCTGATAAAGTCCCTTGTCACTGGGATGGGGGCGCACGATCAGCGGCTGCAACATGCCGCGACTGCGCAGCGAATCCGCCAGTTCCTGCAAGGCTTCAGGGGCAAAACTGCGCCGCGGCTGATCGGGATTGGGCGTCATCTGCTCGACAGGCAGAACCTGTCGCGGCGCCGGGCGTTCCGAAGGGATAAGATCGACATCCGCCATCAGGGCCGACAAGCCCCGCCCAAGCCCGCGCTTTTCCAGTTTGTTCTCTGACATTGATGCTCTCCTCAGGCGGGCGCCATTTGACGTGACAGAAATTCCTCGGCCAGATCGCGATAGGCCGCACTGCCCTTGGACAGCGGATCATATTGCAGGACCGGCATCGCATGCGACGGCGCTTCGGACAGGCGGACGTTGCGGGGGATCACCGTACGGTAAACCAGCCCGGCTAGGGTGCTGCGGGCATCTGCCTCGACCTGCTGGGACAGGTTGTTGCGGTTGTCCGACATGGTCAGCAGCACTCCGTCAATGCGCAGGTCGGGATTTGCGGTCTGGCGCACCTCGCGCACAGTCATCAAAAGCTGCGACAGGCCTTCCAGCGCATAGAATTCCGCCTGAAGCGGCACCAGAACGCTGTCCGATGCGACCATCGCATTGATGGTCAAAAGCCCCAATGCCGGCGGACAGTCGATCAGAATATAGTCGAAACCCTTTTCCGCTGTAAGCTTGCGGCGCAGCAACTGCGTCCGCCCGGCCCGGGACGACAACTGGAAATCCGCCGAGGACAGATCGCTGTTGGAAGGCACGATCCAGAGATTGTCGATAGCCGTCTTTTGCAGCGTTTCCGCCAACCCCTGCTCACCGGCCAAAAGGTCATAAGAGGTCAAATTGCGTTCTTCGGGCGGCACACCTAGCCCGGTTGAGGCATTCCCCTGTGGATCCAGATCGATGATCGCAACGCGACGACCACTTTCGGCCAGTGCCGCACCAAGATTGATCGCGGTCGTCGTTTTTCCGACCCCCCCCTTCTGGTTTGCGACTGCAATAACGCGTGTCTCAGACATGACGGATCCCCGTGATTTCCAGAATGGCGGCATCAGGGTCGGTGGTGCTTGGATGTGTCCGAAGGTCGAAAACCCAATCGCGGCGCGCTTCCGCGACCTCGTTTTGCCAGTTTCGGCCCTTCATCAGCCAAGCCTTTCCAGCATGATCCAGATGCTGCACAACATATGCCATGAGCTGCGGAAGCGGGGCAAGCGCTCGCGCGCTAACATTGGCGGCATTCAGCCCAGAAATCTGTTCGATGCGTCCGGTGACGACATTTGCATTGCCAAGCGAGAGCTCACGTATCACGGAACGCAGAAAACTGGCCTTGCGCTGATCGCTTTCAACCATGGTCACGGCCAGATCGGGGCGTAAAATCGCCACAACCACGCCCGGTAACCCGCCCCCACTCCCCAGATCGACCCATGTATCATTTGCGAAACGAGAAACCTCCACCAAAGCGCGACTATCGGCGATGTGGCGAAGTTCCAATTGATCAAGTGTCTTTGGTGAAACCAGATTGATCGCGGGATTCCATTTTCTCAGAAGCGCCGCATAAGCCGCCAGCGCCTCTGTTTCACGTGAAACATCAATCATGCGCTGGCACGCTTTCCAGCCCGAATCACCGCAAGCAGAAGGGTTAGCGCCGCAGGGGTCATCCCCTCGATCGTGGCGGCGGCGGCAATGTTCGCGGGTCGAAGGTGTTCAAGTTTCGATTTCAACTCGTTCGAAAGGCCGGAAAGGCTTTGATAGTCGAAATTGGCCGGAATCGCGACAGCCTCTTCCTTACGCAGAAGCTCGGCATCGCGGCTTTGCCGATCTGTATATTGTTGATAGAGCGCATCTATACTCAACTGGTTGATGACCTGATCATCAAAACCAGCAAGCTCTGAATCCAAAGACAGGATCTTGTCCCTGTTCCCATCGGCCTGGGCCAACAACGCGAACAGGCTGCGCCGGGCTCCATCCTGCCGGACTTCGATCCCGACCTTGCCCAGGTCATTTGGCGTGAATGTGACCGATTCTGCGCGATCCCTTGCCGCCCGGTACCTAGTCATCTTTGCCGCAAACATATCCTTGCGCTCTGTGCCGACGCAGCCCAGCTCAATACCAAGCGGCGTCAAGCGCTGATCCGCATTATCGGCACGCAGTGAGAGCCTGAATTCCGCTCGCGAGGTGAACATTCGATAGGGCTCACTGACGCCCCGCGTCACCAGATCGTCGATCATCACGCCGATATAGCTTTGCGACCGACTGAAATGCGTTGCCGGACGACCCTGCGCCCTTAGCGCGGCATTCATGCCAGCAACCAACCCCTGCGCCGCGGCCTCTTCATAGCCGGTGGTGCCGTTGATCTGACCAGCCAGAAACAGCCCGGAAAGACTTTTCACCTCGAGCGATGGTGTCAAAGCGCGCGGATCGACATAGTCATATTCGACCGCATAGCCCGGCTGCTGGATAATCGCCTCTTCCAGGCCGCGGATGGAGCGAACATAGGCCAGCTGGACATCCTCGGGCAGTGAGGTGGAAATACCATTCGGATAGATCAGATCGCTTTCCAACCCCTCAGGCTCAAGAAAGATCTGATGTTGTTCCTTATCGGCAAAGCGAACGATCTTATCCTCGATCGAGGGGCAGTAGCGCGGCCCTACTCCATCGATATGGCCGCCGTACATCGCCGAACGGGATAGATTATCCCTGATAATTCCATGCGTTGTCTGGTTGGTATAGGCGATAGCGCAGCTGATCTGCCGCGCTTGCGGTGCGGTGTTCAAATAGGAAAACATCACCGGATCCTCGTCGCCCGGTTGCTTTTCCAGACTATCCCAGTCGATGCTTGAACGCAGGATTCTTGGGGGCGTTCCGGTCTTCAGACGCCCCAAAGGCAGATTCAAAGGCCGCAGAGACTCGGCCAGGCTAACCGAGGCGGCGGCGCCCCAACGCCCGGCTCGACGACTGACATCGCCAATATGGATGACACCATTGAGAAAGGTGCCGGTGGTCAGAACGACCTGAGTCCCGGACAATTCATTCCCGTCGGCAAGTCTGATTCCATGAACCCGGCCGCCATCGTGCAGAACCGCAGCGACCTCGCCAAGAACAACCTCCAGCCCGTGCTGCGCATCAACCACCTGCTGCGCGGCACCTCGATAAAGCGCGCGATCCGCCTGGGCACGGGGGCCTTGTACGGCTGGTCCTTTGCGGCGGTTCAGCAAGCGAAATTGGATCCCAGCCTCATCCGCCAGCCGCCCCATGACACCGTCCAAGGCATCGATTTCACGAACCAGATGCCCCTTTCCCAGCCCGCCAATTGCCGGGTTGCAGGACATGGTTCCCAAATCGTCACGGCTCAGCGTGACCAGCGCGGTGTTGGCCCCCATGCGCGCGGATACCATCGCGGCCTCAACGCCCGCATGCCCGCCGCCAACAACAATCACATCGTAATGTTTCACGTGAAACCCTTATTTCCCGATGCAGAATGAGGCAAAGATCTCGTCCAGATAATCCTCGGCCCCGACACGTCCCACCATCATCGCCAATGACTGCGCAGCCTGTCGCAACGATTCTGCCAGAAACTCGGGCGGCATCGTCGCATCGATTTCCAGGACATCTCGCGCCCTGGCCAGTGCCTCGGCCTGTCGCTGGTGACCAACCAAACCGGAACCAGCGGCCCTGAGTCGCAACCGATCATAAACCATATCCAGCAACGCCGCGACCCCTGCCCCGGTCTTGGCCGAAATCGCGATGCCTTGCCCCTCACCGAGATCGGCCTTGGAACGGACGTGGATATCCTCTGCGTGTTCCATACCCGAAAAGTTGCCTGTTTCGGACAAATAAATCCGCAGGTCGGCATTCCCGGCACGTTCCATCGCGCGCGCGACGCCCATTGCTTCAACGGGATCATGGCTTTCACGCAACCCGGCGGTGTCGAGAAAGGTCACCGGAAGGCCACGCAGATCGGTGCGCAGTTCAAGAATATCGCGCGTCGTACCCGCGATGTCCGACACAAGCGCCACCTCTCTTTGTCCAATGCGGTTGAGCAGGGTCGATTTTCCCGCATTCGGGGGGCCGATGATCGCCACCTCATAGCCCTGGCGAAGCCGTTCCGTCGCGGGATAGCGGGCCAACATCTCGCCGATTTCATCCCGAACCTTGGCAACAAGGGCAAAGACCTCGGCCGGTACATCCTCGGGAACGTCTTCATCGGCGAAATCGATGCTGGCCTCGATCAGCGCGCCTGCGCGGATCAGCATCGCGCGCAGCGATTCCGATTTGCGGCCAAGCGCACCATTGGTCGCTTGCATGGCAAGCTTTCGCTGGGCTTCGGTTTCGGCGGATAACAGATCAGCCAGCCCCTCGGCCTCGGCCAGATCCATCCGCCCGTTCAAAAAGGCGCGGCGCGTGAATTCGCCCGCCTCAGCACGGCGCAAGCCATGAGAAAGCAGCGCATCGGACAGCCGGTTCACAATCACCGGCGCGCCATGAAGCTGAAATTCCGCGACCTCTTCGCCGGTAAAGCTGTGTCCGGCCTCAAACCACAGAACCAAGGCATGATCGATAAGATCCCCCTCATCGCGAAGGGCGCGGAGGTGGCCTTTTCGAGCTTCTGGCACAGGGCCGGCGAGCTGTTCCAGAATCTGCCGCGATTGCGGCCCGCTCAGCCGGATTACTGAAACGCCCCCGCGTCCGGGGGGCGTCGCCTCGGCAAAGATGGTATCCATCGCATCCCCCGCGCCGTCAGGCGTTCATGGAATCGAAGAATTCCGAGTTTGTCTTGGTCTGTTTCAGCTTGGACAGCAGGAATTCGATCGCATCGGTCGTGCCCATCGGGTTCAGAATCCGACGCAGCAGATAGGTCTTTTGCAGATCCTTGGCATCGACCAGCAGTTCCTCTTTCCGGGTGCCGGATTTCAGAATGTCCATGGCCGGGAACACGCGCTTATCGGCGACTTTGCGATCCAGAACGATCTCGCTATTGCCGGTGCCTTTGAATTCTTCAAAGATCACCTCATCCATGCGCGATCCGGTATCGATCAGGGCGGTCGCGATGATGGTCAGCGATCCTCCCTCTTCGATGTTGCGGGCCGCACCGAAGAACCGCTTGGGACGCTGCAACGCATTCGCATCGACACCACCTGTCAACACCTTGCCCGAGCTCGGCACCACGGTATTAAAGGCCCTACCAAGTCTTGTGATCGAATCCAGCAAGATAACCACATCTCGTTTATGCTCAACCAGACGCTTGGCCTTTTCGATGACCATTTCCGAAACGGCGACGTGACGGCTGGCGGGTTCGTCGAAGGTCGAGGAAATCACCTCGCCCTTCACGCTGCGCTGCATGTCCGTCACCTCTTCCGGGCGCTCGTCGATCAACAGAACGATCAGATAGCATTCGGGATGGTTCTTTTCGATCGAATGGGCGATGTTTTGCAACAGCACCGTCTTACCCGTGCGCGGCGGCGCCACGATCAGCGAACGCTGACCCTTGCCGATGGGCGCGACCAGATCGATGATCCGGGCCGAGCGGTCCTTGATGGTCGGATCCTCGATTTCCATCTTAAGCCGCTCATTGGGATAAAGCGGCGTCAGGTTGTCAAAGGCGACCTTGTGGCGGGCCTTTTCCGGGTCCTCGAAATTGATCTTTTCGACCTTGGTCAGGGCGAAATAACGCTCATTCTCGCCGGGCGCGCGGATCACACCCTCGACCGTGTCGCCGGTGCGCAGGCTGTGCTGACGGATCATGTCGGGGCTGACATAGATGTCGTCCGGGCCGGGCAGGTAATTCGCCTCGGTCGAGCGCAGGAAACCGAAACCGTCCTGCACCACCTCAAGAACGCCGTCGCCGCCAATGTCCCAGCCGTCTTCGGCATGTTCCTTGAGCAGCGAGAACATCATCTCGCCCTTGCGCATGGTTGATGCGTTCTCGACTTCCCATTCCTCGGCCATGGCCAGCAGGTCGGCCGGGCTCTTGGCTTTCAGATCGGACAGGTTAAGGCGTTCTTCGCTCATGCTTGGACCTATGGGCGCAATGCTCCGACAGGTTCGGATCGCGCGGGAAACTGTATCAGGAAAAACCTCGCCGGACGGCGGGTGCGCATCAGATAGGGATTTCCAGCGCCCGAGTCAATTCCAAGCCGGTTTCATGATCCAGACGCCCTACCAGCGTACGATCACCGACAGCACGATCACCGCCATCAACAGCGTCGGCACCTCGTTCATCATCCGGTATTGCCGCCCGCCAAGCCCGCGCCCGTCACGCAGCGCCCTGCGCTGTCCGGCAAGCCACATGTGAAACCAGGTCATGCCAAGGACACCCACCGCCTTGGTCCAGGGCCAGATCTGCGACCAGTCGACGATCCCCGGCGTCATCACCAGCGCCAGACCGGCCAGCCAGGTCGCGATCATGGCCGGGTTCATGATCAGGCGCAGAAGCTTGTCTTCCATGATCTGGAACGACTCTGCGGGTTCAGCGCCCTTTTGTCCGCGTTCGGCGTGATAGACGAACAATCTGGGCAGATAGAACAGCCCCGCCATCCAGGAAATCACCGCCATCACATGAAAGGCTTTGATCCAGGGATAGGACAGGCTCAGGAAATCGCTCATGGGCACCTCTGTGCCTTACCTCTCTTAAAATAAGATGAAGATAAAGAAGGATGATGTTGTTGTTGGGCCTGTGGATGACTGGAAAACCCGGTTTCAGCCATGAAATCCACGACTGACCCCATCTGTGCATAAGATTCGCGAATTATTCAGAATCTGAATTTTCTCATGTGTTTCAAATGAATATAGGAACATCCTCTGTGGATAAGTTTGTGGAGTGATGATTCGTCCACAGCCTGTGGGCAAGATTGTCGCAGTTTTGGACATGTGGAAGAGTGGTCCGCGTTCCTGACCTGTTCCGGGGGCTCGTCCACAGGCATGAAAAAGGGGGCGGGATCCCCACAGATCCCGCCCCCTGAGTCGCCCCTGTTTATCCACAGAGTTATGCAGTGCTGCGCCGTTCCCCCATCAGCTGACGTGCCGCGATGGGGGCCATGATGGCGATGCCGATCAATGTCGCGATCAGCTGCGGCGCCACCAAAAGAACCGCCGCGATCACCAATGCCGCGCGTTCGGTCCGCCATAGCGGCCCGAAAAGCCAGCCGGTGATGGCCGCGGACAGCGCCCAGATGCCCAGAACCGCGCCCCCGGCCGCTAGGAAAAAGGCCGACCAGGTAAAGCCGTCGGTGACCAGCAACAGCGCCGGCTGGAAGGCAAAGACGAATGGCACCAGCGCCTTGCCCATGGACAGCCGGAATGCGGTATTGCCGGCGTTGAAGGCATTGGCATTGGCAATCCCCGCCGCGGCATAGGCCGCCAGTGCCACGGGCGGTGTCACATCCGCCAGCACGCCGTAATAGAAGACGAAGAAATGCGCGACGATGTCCTGCACGCCCAAAAGCCCCAGGATCGGCGCCGCCACCGCGACCATGATGATATAGTTCGCGGTCGTCGGAATGCCGCAACCCATCAGCACGCAGACCACCGCCGTCAGCAACAGCGTGAAAAGCAGCGTCCAGTTCGGGATCGTCATCACCTCAAAGGGCAGGAAAGCCAGCGCCGCATGGACCGATTCCGCCCAGCCGGCGGCCAGTCCGGTGACCATATAGGCGATCTTGAAGCCGACACCCGTCAGCGTCACCACGCCGATCACCACGCCGACCAGCGCCGCCGCCGCCGTCACCGACAGCGATTGCTTGGCGCCAAGGACAAAGCCCTCATAGACGCCATGGGCGGCGGCCTTGATCCCTTCGGGAATGCCACGGGCGATGACCTCCTGGATCAACAGCACGACGATACAGGCGGTGATCGAATAGAAGGCGGCGGCAAAGGGCGTATAGCCCGACACCAGCACCGCAACCAGAATGATCAACGGCAGGACCGACAGCCAGCCGGCCTTGAACACCCGCCAGGCATTGGGCAATTCGCTGGGATGCAGACCGCGCAGACCCAGACGCTTTGCCTCAAGATGGACCTGCACCAGCACGCCAAAGAAATGCATGAAGGCCGGGACCAGCGCGGCGGTCAGGATCGTGGTCAGCGGCACCCCCAGATATTCGATCATCAGGAACGCGACGGCGCCCATGACCGGGGGTGTGATCTGTCCGCCGGTGGATGACGCGGCCTCGACAGCCGCCGCGAAATGGCGCGGATATCCCACGCGGATCATCGCGGGGATGGTCAGCGCGCCGGTCGTGACCGTATTGGCGATGGACGACCCCGAGATCGACCCCAGCAGCGCCGAGGACAGGACCGAAACCTTGGCCGGCCCGCCCGCATAACGCCCGGCCAGTGCACTGGCCACGTCGATGAACAGCTGTCCCAACCCGATGCGCGTGGCCATGACGCCGAACAGCACGAAATGGAACACATAGGTCGCAATCACCCCCAGCGCGGTGCCATAGATGCCCTGGCTGGTCAGATAGAGGTGGTTGACGATATTGGACCAGCTGGCGCCCGGATGGACAAAGATGCTGGGCATGTATTGCCCGAAATAGGCATAGGCCATGAACAGAATGGCGATGACCGGCAAGGGCCAGCCCATCGAACGGCGCACCGCCTCCAACAGGACGACGATCAGGATCGTGCCCATGATGATGTCGATGGTCATCGGATTGCCGACCCGGAACGCCAGCTGATCATAGATATAGGGCACATAAAGCGCGGTGATCGCACCGGCGAATGCCAGCGCCCAGTCGCCCAGCGGCAGCCCCAGAAAGGCCAGCGGCCCGCGCGCCACCTCGGAACGGCCAAAGGCGGAAAAGGACAGAAAGACGACAAACAGCGTCACCGCCAGATGCAGCCCGCGATGCACCACCGCCTGCGGAATGCCGAAGCCCGCAGTATAGAAGTGATAGCACGACAGCAGAAACAGCAAGGCCCCGGCCAGAATGGCGACCGGCCGCAGCAAATCCCGGAACCGCAGTTCGGGATCGAATTTCTCCTCGATTTCCTGAAGCTGATCGGCGCTCAGCAGATCGGGCTCATCGTAATGTTCAGGTCGCTTGTTTTCAGCCATTATTGTTGTCCCTGCTGATGGAAGGGGCGCGGCTCATGCGCCGCGCCCCCGTTGATCGTTACTTCAGAAGCCCTGCTTCCTTGTAAAATCGCTCGGCGCCCGGATGCAGCGGCAGGCCCAGCCCGTCCAGCGCGTGTTCCTTGACGATGACCTTGCCCTTGGCGTGGCCGGCATCCAGCTGTTTGCGGGTATTGTCGTTCCACAGCGCCTTGGTGATGCCATAGATCAGCTCTTCGGGCTGATCGGCCGAGGTGATCCACTGCGCGCCGACCGAAATGGTGTTCACGTCGCCTTCTTGCCCCTCATAGGTGCCGGCGGGGACCACGTCCTTGGCAAAGAACTTGTAATCGCCGGTGATCTTGTCGGCGATTGCGCCGTCGATCGGGACGATCGTCACCTCATGCTGGCTGGCCAGTTCGGCAATGGCGCCGGCCGGATAGCCGCCGACAAAGAAAAAGGCGTCCATGGCGCCGTCTTTCATGCGGTCGGCCGCCTGATCGGGCTTGAGATATTCGGCGGTGATGTCCTTTTCCGTCAGGCCCGCACCTTGCAGGATGATCTGCGCATCGACCAGCGTGCCCGAGCCCGGCTCGTCCAGCGAGACCCGCTTGCCCTTGAGATCGGCGACCGAGGCGATGCCGGATTCCTTGCTGGCCACCAGATGGATCGATTCAGGATAAAGGTTGGCGATGGCGCGCAGCTTTTCCGCCGCGGGCTTGCCGTCCCAGATGCCGGTGCCGGTCTGTGCCCATGCGGCGACGTCGCCCTGAACAAAGCCGGATTCCAGCGTTCCACCCTCGATTGCGTTCACATTGGCAACCGATCCGTTCGAGGCCAGCGCCGATGCAACCAGACCCGGCACCCCGCAGGCTCCGCCATCTTCGCAGGCGCGCGAGCCGGGCGGCGCCGAGATCGCATTGGCCAGAAGGCCGCCGATGGGATAATAGGTGCCCGCCGTGCCGCCCGTGCCGATGCGGAAAAAGCTCATTTCCTGGGCATTGGCAAATCCGCCCACGGTGACGGCGATCGCGGCCGCGATACCAAGAATGCGTTTCGAGAACATGGATTACTCCCCTTTTTG
The DNA here is from genome assembly GCF_042648425.1 of Paracoccus mangrovi. NCBI lineage: Bacteria > Pseudomonadati > Pseudomonadota > Alphaproteobacteria > Rhodobacterales > Paracoccaceae > Paracoccus > Paracoccus mangrovi. The sequence continues at coordinate 73,139 of NZ_JBHRXJ010000003.1, forward strand.
CTTTGCTCTTCTGGGGCAGGTTAGACATTGCTGCGCCCACAAGACAACCTTGTACGATCTTTCGCTTTGCCTTTGCCCTGACGCGCGTGGTCGCACCGCTGTGACAGACAAGGTTCGTTTCCGTCATCCGAGCGTCGCATTTGAAGGATTGTGCGGGGCCAAACGCGTGCAATCCTGCATGAAAGCGGACCCAGACAGCCACCGGAACCCCAGCCATGCTGAACACTGCCGATATCCTGACCCAACTTGACCAGCGTCGCCGCAACTATTCGCTGAGCCGCGATCTTTATTGCGACGAAGGCGTCTATCAGGCCGATCTTGAAAACCTGTGGTATCGCGAATGGGTGTTCGCGATCCCGTCTTGCGACATTCCCAAGACCGGCAACCATGCCACCTTGCAGATCGGCGCCTATCCCATCGTGATCGTGCGCGGCGCCGACGGCCAGATCCGGGCATTCCACAATGTTTGCCGCCATCGCGGCCAGCGGCTTTGCCCCAAAGAGAACGGATCCTCGCCCAAGCTGGTCTGTCCTTATCATCAGTGGACCTATGATCTGGACGGCCGGCTTTTGTTCGCGCGCGACATGGGCGCGGATTTCGACGCCTCGCAATTCAGCCTCAAACCGGTTCACGTTCAGGACCGGGGCGGGCTGGTCTATGTCTGTCTGGCCGAGGATCCGCCGGCATTCGACCGTCTCGGCGGCTTCATGGACGATTATGTCGGCGCCTCTGACCTGTCGAATGCCAAGGTCGCCTTTACCTCGACCATCGTCGAACAGGGCAACTGGAAGCTGGTGATCGAAAACAACCGCGAATGCTATCATTGCGGCGGCTCTCACCCCTCGCTTTGCCGGACCTATTCCGACAACCCGCTGATGACGGTGATGGAGGGGCCGAATGCCGCCTCGCCGGAAATCCTTTCCCATTGGGACCGCTGCGACAAGGCCGGGCTGGCGGCGCGTTTCGTCAACGATCCGGGCATGCAATGGCGGTTCGCGCGGGTGCCGCTTTTGAACAATGCCGAAAGCTTTACCATGTCGACCAAGGCGGCGGTGAACCGGCGTATGGGCACGATCCCGTGGAACGATGCCGGCAGCCTGATGTTCTATCACTTCCCGTCGAGCTGGAACCACTTCCTGCCTGATCACGCCATCGTCTTCCGCCTGCTGCCGATCAGCCCGACCCAGACCGAGGTGACCAGCAAATGGCTGGTCCACAAGGATGCCGTCGAGGGCAAGGATTACGACCTGAAGGCCCTGACCGAGGTCTGGATCAACACCAATGACGAAGATCGCCGCGTGGTCGAGGAAAACCAGAAGGGCATCCGCTCGCCTGCCTATGAGCCCGGCCCCTATTCCCCCAATCAGGAAGAGGGCGTGATCCATTTCGTGGACTGGTATGTGCGCACCATGCAGGACCGCCTTTCCCCGCGTCCGGCGATGGCGGCGGAATAATGGCGACGCTGATCAAGGCCTTTGGCGATACGCCCTGGAAGGATGACGAGCCGCTGGAATGCGCGATGGTGGTGCCCGAAACGACGGACACCGCCACCTTCACATTCCGCGCGCCCTCGGGGGCATGGTTCGACTATCAACCCGGACAGTTCATCACGCTGGACCTGCCCACGCCCGGCGGAAATGTGCAGCGCACCTATACGATCAGTTCCAGCCCGTCGCGGCCGCTGTCGATTTCGGTCACGGTCAAGGCCCAGCCGGGCAGCGTGGGCGGCCGCTGGATGATCGACCATCTGCGCCCCGGCATGCGGCTGAAAGCTTACGGTCCTGCGGGGATTTTCAGCTTTGTCCGGCACGAGGCGCCGAAATACCTGTTCATCTCGGCCGGGTCGGGGGTGACGCCCCTGATGTCGATGACCACCTGGGCCTGGGATTCGGGCGAAATGCCCGACATCGTTTTCGTCCATGCCGCGCGCACGCCCAGCGACATCATCTTTCGCCAGCGGCTTGAGGGGATGGCCGACCGCGTGCCCGGCCTGCAACTGCGCTTTACCGTCGAAGAGGGCGATCCCTTTCGCACCTGGCACGGCTATCAGGGCCGGTTGAACCAGATCATGCTGGGCCTGATGGCGCCCGACTATCTGGAACGCGAGGTGTTCTGCTGCGGGCCCGAACCCTTCATGCAGGCGGTGCGCGACATGCTGGTCGCGCTGGGCTTCGATATGGAGCACTATCACCAGGAAAGCTTTGGCGCCCCGATTCGCAACGAGGCCGAGGCCCCGGTGATCGAGGATGTCGTCCCCGATGAGGATACGCGCGCCGAAATCACCTTTGCCGTCTCGGGCGTGACGGCGAAATGCCATGAAACCGATACCGTTCTGGCCGTGGCCAAGGCCAATGGGCTGAACATCCCCTCGGGCTGTACCTTCGGGCTTTGCGGGACCTGCAAGATCCGCAAAACCGGCGGCGAGGTGCATATGGTCCATAACGGCGGCATCTCGGACGAGGATATCGAGGAAGGCTATATCCTGGCCTGTTGTTCGCACCCGATCGGTGCGGTCGCGGTCGAGGTGTGATCCGTTAAAAACAAAGAAAATCATAAAGTTCTAACCGCAAAGATGTGATTGATGCGCCGATCTGGCTGCTTGACAAGATGTCGCAGCACGGCGCATCCTTTCCGCGTACCTATCTTTTTGACAGGCAGCAGGAGGGCATGATGAACATTGACCTCTCGCGGCGCGGCTTTCTAAGGCTTGCGGGTGCGGGGGTTGCGGCGACATCGCTGGGGGCCTTGGGCTTCGGCGGGGCTGAGGCGGCGGAACAGGCGCATGTGCGCGCCTTCAAGCTGTTCAACACCACGGAAACGCGCAACACCTGCACATATTGTTCTGTCGCCTGCGGCATCCTGATCTATTCCGACGGCGATCTTGCCGCCGGCGAGACCGCCCAGATCGTCCATATCGAAGGCGATGCCGATCACCCGACGAACCGTGGCACGCTGTGCCCCAAGGGTGCGGCGCTGAAAGATACGGTGCATTCGCAGACCCGTCTGACCCAGCCGCGCATCCGCCGGCCCGGTTCCGACCGGTTCGAGGAAATCACCTGGGAAGAGGCGCTCGACAAGATCGCCCGCGCCCTCAAGGATGACCGCGACGCCAACCTGATCCAGCAGAACGAGGCGGGCGTGACCGTCAACCGCTGGACCACGACGGGCTTTCTGGCAGCATCGGCAACCACCAACGAAACCGCATGGCTGACCTATAAAGCGGTCCGGTCCATGGGGATCGTCGGTTTCGATAACCAGGCACGCGTTTGACACGGACCTACGGTGGCCAGTTTGGCTCCTACGTTCGGTCGCGGCGCGATGACGAATTCCTGGACTGATATCAAGAATACCGACCTTGTGATCGTCATGGGCGGCAATGCCGCCGAGGCCCATCCTTGCGGCTTCAAATGGGTGACCGAGGCCAAGGCCCATCGCGGTGCCAAGCTGATCGTCGTCGACCCGCGGTTCACGCGGACGGCCGCGGTGTCGGATTACTATGCCCCGATCCGCCCCGGCTCGGACATCGCCTTCCTGATGGGGATGATCAACTGGATGATCCAGAACGACAAGGTGCAGTGGGACTATGTCCGCAACTACACCAATGCGTCGTTCATCGTGAAAGACGAATTCGGTTGGAGCGACGGGCTGTTTTCCGGCTATGACGCCGAAAAGCGCGATTACGACAAATCCAGCTGGGATTACGTCATCGGCGCGGATGGCTTTGCCCAGGTCGACCCGACATTGCAGCATCCGCGCTGTGTCTGGAACCTGCTGAAAGAGCATGTCTCGCGCTATACGCCCGAGCTGGTCGAACAGATCTGCGGCACGCCCAGGGACAAGTTCCTGCATATCGCCGAAATGATCGGCGAATGCTCGGCGCCCGACAAGACCATGACCTCGATGTATGCGCTGGGATGGACCCAGCATTCCAAGGGTTCGCAGAACATTCGCGGCATGGCGATGTTGCAGCTGATCCTGGGCAATATCGGGGTGCGTGGCGGCGGCATGAACGCGCTGCGCGGGCATTCCAACATTCAGGGCCTGACCGATCTTGGCCTGATGTCGAACCTGATCCCGGGCTATCTGAACATCCCGACCGAAAAGGAAGCCGACTGGACGACCTATATGGCCAGCCGGACCTATAAGCCGCTGCGGCCCGGTCAGATCAGCTATTGGCAGAACTATCCCAAATTCATGGTCAGCTTCATGAAGGCCATGTGGGGCGATGCGGCAACCGTCGAAAACGACTGGGCCTATCATTACCTGCCCAAGCTGGACGTGCCCAGCTATGACATCCTGCGCATGTTCGACATGATGGCCAAGGGCGAGGTGAACCTGTACTTCTGTCAGGGCTTCAACCCGCTTCTGTCTTTCCCGAACCGGGGCAAGCTGACCTCGGCGCTGAGCAAGCTGAAGCTGCTGGTCGTCATGGATCCGCTGGAAACCGAGACCGCGCATTTCTGGGAAAACCACGGCGAATTCAACGACGTGGATTCGGCCTCGATCCAGACCGAGGTGATCGAGCTGCCCACCACCAGCTTTGCCGAGGATGACGGCTCGCTGGTCAATTCGGGCCGCTGGATGCAATGGCACTGGGCTGCGGGAACCCCCCCGGGTCAGGCACAGCGCGACACCTGGATCATGGCCGGCATCTTTAACCGGGTCAAAAAACTGTATCAGGACGAGGGCGGGGTTTTCCCGGATCCGATCCTGAATCTGACCTGGGATTATGCCGATCCCCATGAACCCACGGCCGAGGAACTGGCCAAGGAAATGAACGGCCGCGCGCTTTCGGATGTCTATGATCCCAAGGATGCGACCAAGGTCGTCGCCGCCAGTGGCAAGCAGCTTCTGAATTTCAGCCAGCTGCGCGATGACGGCTCGACCATGGCCGGTTGCTGGATCTTTTCCGGCTGCTGGAACGAAGACGGCAACAACATGGCCCGCCGCGATACCGCCGATCCCGATGAGACCGGCGCCTATCTGGGCTGGTCCTTTGCCTGGCCGCTGAACCGGCGCATCCTCTATAACCGCGCTTCGGCGGATTTGCAGGGCAAGCCCTGGGATCCGACGCGCAAGCTGATCGAATGGAACGGCGAAAAATGGGTCGGTTACGACGTGCCCGACACCGCCGTGACCGCCAAACCCGAAGAGGTCATGCCCTTTATCATGAACCCCGAGGGCGTATCGCGGCTGTTCACGCGCGGCATGATGCGGGACGGACCCTTCCCGACCCATATGGAGCCGTTCGAAAGCCCGCTGGCCAATGCCCTTAACCCCGAGTTGCGCGGCAACCCGGTGGCCCGGGTCTTTGCCGATGATGCCGCGCAGCTGGCCGAAACCGGCAGCGCCGAGTTCCCCTTTGTCGCGACCTCGTACCGGCTGACCGAGCATTTCCACTATTGGACCAAGCACAACCGCATCAACTCGGCCTTGCAGCCGCAATTCTTCGTCGAGCTGAGCCATCAGCTGGCCGAGGAACGCGGCATCACCAATGGCGGCTGGGTGCGGGTCTGGTCCAAGCGCGGATCGGTCAAGGCAAAGGCGCTGGTGACGGGGCGGATCAAACCGCTGCAATGCGGTGACAAGCTGGTCCATGTCGTCGGCATCCCGCTGCATTGGGGCTTTATGGGTGCGGCGAAAAAGGGCTTCGGGCCGAACAGCCTGACGCCCTTCCTGGGTGACGCCAATATCGAGACGCCGGAATACAAGGCGTTCCTGATCAATATCGAACCCAGCACCGGGGAGGCGGTATCATGAGCACCGATCCGAACCTTGACAGCCCGCGCACGGCGGTATCGAACCCGCCGATCCAGCCGATGAAGGCCAATCTGGGGCCGGGCGATGTCGTCCGCGCCTCGGCCATGCCCGATCTGCCGGCGCCGGAACGGGAACTGACGCCGGTCGCCAAGCTGATCGATGTCAGCAAATGCATCGGCTGCAAGGCCTGCCAATCGGCCTGTGCGGAATGGAACGACACCCATCCCGAAATCGGCGAAAATGTCGGCAGCTATCAGAACCCGGCCGACCTGTCGGACCAGATGTTCACGCTGATGCGGTTCAACGAATACGAAAACCCCGAAACCGGGGAGTTCGAATGGCTGATCCGCAAGGATGGCTGCATGCATTGTGCCGATCCGGGCTGCCTCAAGGCCTGCCCGGCGCCCGGCGCCATCGTGCAATATTCGAACGGCATCGTGGATTTCATTTCCGACAATTGCATCGGCTGCGGCTATTGCGTCACCGGCTGTCCCTTTGACATCCCCCGCATCAGCAAGACCGCGCATGTCAGCAAGAAATGCACGCTCTGTTCGGACCGGGTCGCCGTGGGTCAGGGGCCGGCCTGCGCCAAGGCCTGCCCGACCGAGGCCATCGTTTTCGGCACCAAGGACGACATGGTCGCCCATGCCGAAACCCGGGTCGAGGATCTGAAATCGCGCGGCTATGGAAATGCCGGCATCTATGATCCCCAGGGCGTGGGCGGGACGCATGTGTTCTATGTGCTGCCCCATGCCGACAAGCCGCAGCTCTATTCCAACCTGCCCGCCGATCCCAAGATTTCGGGTGTGGTCGAGGGCTGGAAGGGGCCGGCCAAGACCATCGGCCTTGCCGCGATTAGCGTCGCGGCCATCGGATCGGTGCTGCACGGGCTGTTTGCGCGCCCCAATACCGTCTCGGCCGAGGATGATCACGAGGCCGAGGAGCTGGTCGAAAACAGCCTTCCAACCGAAGACAGGAGGGGGTGATGGCCAAACGCTACTATTCCCAGAGCGGCGACCGGATCGAGGAAATCGATCCGGTGATCGTCAGCCGCTATCGCGGCTTTACCCGCGCCAATCACTGGGTCACCGCGGCCAGCCTGATCGTGCTTTTGCTGTCGGGCATGGCGCTGTTTTCGCCCTATCTCTATTTCCTGACCGGGTTGTTCGGTGGCGGCCAGACGACGCGCTGGCTGCATCCGATCGTGGGCATCGTGCTGTTTTTCAGCTTCCTCATCCTGTTCCTTCAGCTTTGGCGGCTGAACCTGCCCAAGCCCGAGGATGTGACCTGGGTCGAAAATATCGGCGACGTCATCAAGGGGGATGAGGAAAAGCTGCCCGAGATCGGCAAATACAATGCCGGGCAGAAATTCATCTTTTGGGCGATGGCGGGGCTGATCCTGATCCTGATCGGTTCGGGGGTGATGATCTGGGAACAGTATTTCCCCGATCTGGTCACCATTCCGGTCCGGCGCTGGGCGGTTCTGGTCCATTCGCTGGCGGCGGTGGCGATCATCCTGGTGTTTATCCTGCATGTCTATGCGGCGATCTGGACCCGGGGCACGATCCGCGCCATGACGCGCGGCACCGTCACCGGTGGCTGGGCATGGCGGCACCATCGCAAATGGTTGCGTGAACTGGCTGGACGCGAAGGACGCGGCCCGGCAGAGTAGCGCCCGACACCCACAAGTGGCCGGTCGGCCCAAAGGATGACATGTCTGCAAGTCTGAAACCCGACCCCTCGATCATCGGTGGCGTCGCCAAGGTTCCCTTGGCGCGCCTGCCCGATCCCGAGGCGGTCTTTGCAACCCGCGCCGAACGCTTTGCCTTTCTGGCCGGCTATAACCCCAATCTTGCGCCCTATCTGGAATTTCTGGCCGCGATCAGCCGGGTTCAGGCCGGGCTGGTGCGCGATCTGCCCGCCCCCGCGCCGCTGCCGGCCGAACGGATCGAACTTGCGCGTTCAAGCCGGATGCCGCCGCTGGACCGCAATCAGATGCGGGCCGGGCTTTCGGCCACGCTGGATGCGCTGCTGGACCGGCTGGCGGGTCTGGACATGCCCGAGCCGGCGCGCCTTGCGCTGGTCGCGCTGCGCGACGCCACGCCCGAGGATCGCGACTGGGTGCTGACCAATGTCTTGACCGACACCATTCCCGCCGACAGCGTGGCGCCGCATCTCTTTGCCGCCGCCGCGCTGCAAGTCCATGCCGCGATGGCCGCCGCCACCCTGCCGCTGGACCGGCTGGTGCCGATCCGCACCGGCATCTGCCCGGCCTGCGGCGGTCGTGCCGCCGCCTCGCTCGTGACCGAAAACATCGGGGCCGAGGGCGCGCGCTATTGTTCCTGCGCCACCTGCCAGACGCTCTGGAACGAGGTGCGGGTGAAATGCACCTGCTGCGGCTCGACCAAGGGGATCACCTATCGCTCGGTCGAAACCGGCGAGGCGACGGTCAAGGCGGAATGCTGTCGCGAATGCGGCAAATGGGTCAAGATCCTGTATCAGAACAAGAACCCGACGCTGGAACCCATTGCCGACGATGTCGCCAGCCTTGGGCTGGACATGCTGATGCGGGACACGGAATGGGAACGCGGCGGCTATAACCCGTTCCTGATGGGGTATTGATGGGCGATTTGCGGGGGCTGCCCTCGGTCGACCGGCTGCTGGCCGCCGGCGGGCCGATCTTGGACCGGCATGGCCGTGCGGCGGTGACGGATGCGCTGCGCGCCGAGCTGGCGGCGATCCGGGCCACCCGTCCCGACCCCCTGCCCGATATGGCGGGCATTCTGGCCCGCGTATCGGCGGCGTTGGAGGATCGGGCGCGTTCCGCCCTGCGGCCGGTGCTGAACCTGACCGGGACGGTGCTGCACACCAATCTGGGCCGCGCGCTGCTGGCCGATGACGCCGTTGATGCCGCGATTGCCGCCATGCGGGCGCCCGCCGCGCTGGAATTCGATCTGGATGGCGGCGGCCGCGGTCAGCGTGACGATCATCTGCGCGGACTGCTTTGCGAGCTGACCGGGGCCGAGGACGCCACCATCGTCAACAACAACGCCGCCGCCGTGCTGATCGTGCTGAACACGCTGGCCCTTGGCCGCGAGGCGGTGGTGTCGCGCGGTGAGCTGATCGAGATCGGCGGCGCATTCCGCATGCCCGCGATCATGGAACAGGCCGGCTGCCGCCTGCGCGAGGTGGGGACCACCAACCGCACCCATGCCAAGGATTACCGCGCCGCGATCGGCCCCGAAACCGGCCTGTTGATGAAGGTGCATACCTCGAACTACCGGATCGAGGGCTTTACCAAAGAGGTTCTGGCCCCCGAACTTGCCGAAATCGCGCATCAGGCGGGGCTGCCTTTGGTCAACGATCTGGGCTCGGGGACGCTGGTCGATCTGCGGCGCTGGGGGCTTTCGCCCGAACCCACCGTCGCCGAGGCCGTGGCCGAGGGCGCGGATGTGGTGACCTTTTCGGGCGACAAGCTTTTGGGCGGGCCGCAGGCCGGTTTCATCGTCGGCCGGCGCGAGATCATTGCGAAAATCAACGCCAATCCGCTGAAACGCGCGCTGCGCATGGACAAGATCCGCATTGCCGCGACCGAGGCGACGCTGCGGCTTTATCGCGACCCCGACCGGCTGGCCGAACGTCTGCCGACGCTGCGCATGCTGGCCCGCCCGCAGGCCGAAATCCGCGCCCAGGCCGAGCGTCTGGCCCCGCGCGTCGCGACGCTGCTGAACTGTCAGGTGGCGGTGCGCGATTGCGCCAGCCAGATCGGATCGGGCGCGCTGCCCACGGAAAACATCGCCAGCGCCGGTCTGGCCCTGACCCCGGGCGCCGAGGCGCTGAGCGCGCGCCTGCGCGGGCTGGCCACCCCGGTCATTGGCCGCATCCATGACGGCGCGCTGATCCTGGACCTGCGCTGTCTGCCCGATGACGCGGCGCTTCTGGACGCCCTGGGCGCATGATCGTCGGCACGGCCGGCCATATCGACCATGGCAAGACCGCGCTGGTCAAGGCGCTGACCGGCACCGATGCCGACCGCCTGGCCGAGGAAAAGGCCCGCGGCATCACCATCGAGTTGGGCTTTGCCTATGCCGATCTGGGCGCCGGCGCGGTGACTGGCTTTGTCGATGTGCCGGGGCATGAACGCTTTGTGCATACGATGCTGGCGGGGGCGGGCGGTATCGATCTTGCGTTGTTGGTCATTGCCGCCGATGACGGGATCATGCCGCAGACCCGCGAACATCTGGCGATCCTCGATCTGCTGGGGATCGGGCGGGGCATTGTCGCGTTGACCAAATCCGATCTGGCCGATGCCGCGCGTATCGCGACGCTTGGCGCCGAGATCGCGGCGCTGCTGGCGCCGACCACGCTGGCGGGGGCGCCGGTGCTGCCGGTCTCGGCGCTGAGCGGGGCGGGGATCGGCGATCTGCGCGATGCGCTGGCGCAGGCCGAGGCACAGGCGATCCGCCGCGCCAGCGATGGCCGCTTCCGGCTGGCGGTGGATCGCAGCTTTACCCTGACCGGTGCCGGGACCGTGGTCACCGGAACGGTGCTCTCGGGACAGGTGGCGCTGGGGGATCAGATCCTGATCAGCCCCTCGGGCCTGTCGGCGCGGGTGCGCGGCATTCATGCCCAGAATCGCAAGGCGGAACAGGGGCTTGCCGGCCAGCGCTGTGCGCTGAACCTGACCGGCGACGGGATCAGCCGCGATGCGATCTCGCGCGGTCAGGTGGCGCTGGATCCGGCCCTGCATGCGCCCACCCAGCGCATGGATGTCGAGCTGCGGCTGCTGGCGACCGAGGCGCGGGCGCTGCAACCCTGGCAACCGGTCCACCTGCATCTGGGCGCGGCCGAAACCAGCGCGCGGGTGATCGCGCTGGACGGGCCGTTGCTGCCCGGCGGGGCGGGGCTGGCCCAGATCGCGCTGGATCATCCCATCGCCGCCAATGTGGGCGACCGTTTCATTCTGCGCGACATATCGGCCCGGCGCACCATCGGCGGCGGCCGGGTCGTCGATTTGCGCGCGCCCCTGCGCCGCCGCGCCGCGCCGGAACGGCTGGCTGCGCTGCGGGCCATGGCGCTTTCAGATCCGGCCCGGGCGCTGGCGGAACTGGCCGGTCACGCGCCCGTCGATCTGGACGATTTCGCCCATGACCGCGCCATGGCCCCGGCCCAGCTGGACCGTGCCATTGCCGATTCCGCCGTTGCGGTGATCGCGGGCACGCGGCTTGCGCTGGCGCCGACCGCGCTGATGGCGCTGCGGGATGGGGTGCAGGCGGGGCTTGCGGGTTTTCACGACGAGAACCCCGATCTTCAGGGGCTGGGCCGCGAGCGTCTGCGCCTGATGCTGCGCCCGCGTCTGCCGCGCGAGGGCTTTGCCGGCTTCATCCGCGCCGAGGCCGAGGCCGGGCGCATCACGCTGGACGGGGCGTTCGTCCGTCTGCCCGGTCATATCCCCCAGCTTACCCCGACGGATGAGGCGCTTTTGGCGCAGGTTCTGCCCCGGCTGGGCGGCGAGGAACGCTTTCGCCCGCCCCGGGTGCGCGATCTGGCCGGGAATCTGGCGGCGGATGAGACGGATCTGCGCCGCATCCTGCGCATGGCGGCGCGACAGGGGCGCGTGGATCAGATCGCGCATGACCATTTCTTTCTGCGCGCGACCACGGTCGAAATGGTCGCCATCCTGCGTGAGCTTGCCACCGCCGCGCCCGAGGGATGGTTTACCGCGCCGGGTTTTCGTGATCGGTTGCAGAACGGGCGAAAGGTCGCGATTCAGGCGCTGGATTTCTTTGACCGGCTGGGACTGACCTTGCGTCGTGGCGATCTTCGGCGCATCAATCCCCACCGGATCGACCTGTTCACGCCGGACGGGTCTTAGGCGTGAACCCTAGAAAAGAGGTCGGGCGACCGGACCCGGGGAAAGGACACAGATGCAAGGCATGATGCTTGGGGATAGCGGGGTTTCGGTCAGCGATATCTGTCTGGGAACGATGACCTTCGGCAACCAGACCAGCGCCGAGAATGCCCATCGCCAGATGGACCGCGCGCTTGATGCCGGCATCACATTCCTGGACACCGCCGAGATGTATCCGGTGAACCCGGTGCGGCGCGAAACCATCGGCCGGACCGAGGAAATCGTCGGCGACTGGATCGCCGCGCGCGGGGTGCGCGACCGGGTTCAGATCGCGACCAAGATCAGCGGCCCGGGCGATATGGTCCGCCGCGAAGGCTATAGCGGCCGCATCCTGCGTCAGACGCTGGACCAGTCGCTGGCACGGCTGAAAACCGATGTGATCGATCTTTACCAACTGCACTGGCCGCTGCGCGACAGCTATGCCTTTCGCCAGAACTGGAATTTCGACCCCTCGCGCCAGGACAAGGCGCGGACGCTGGACCATATGGCCGATGTCCTTGAGGCGGTGGCCGACGCGCATAAGGCCGGCAAGATCCGCGCCTTTGGCCTGTCCAACGAATCCGCTTGGGGGACCGCGCGCTGGATCGACGTGGCCGAGCGTATCGGCGCGCCGCGCGTGGTCGCGATCCAGAACGAATATTCGGCGCTCTACCGACAGTTCGACACCGATCTGGCGGAACTGGCGGTGAATGAGAACGTGACCCTTTTGGCCTATTCGACGCTGGCCGGCGGGCTTTTGACCGGGAAATATCTGCGCGGGGCCGAACCGGCCGGCAGCCGCGCCGCCGTCGACCGCGCCAATGGCGGTCAGGGCAATATCGGCGGCCGCCGCACCCGTCGCGCCGAAGAGGCCGTCGCGGCATGGCACAAGCTGATGGCCGATCTGCGGCTGGACCCGGTCCATGCCGCAATCGCCTTTACCCGGCAGCGGCCGTTCCCCGTGATCCCGATCATCGGTGCGACCGATATCCCGCAGCTGGACCATATTCTGGCCGGGCTGAGCCTGCGGCTGACGGATGAGGCGCTGTCGCGGATTTCGCAATTTCACCGCGAATATCCCTGGCCCTTCTGATTCGACGTAACGGAACGGATTGGCAGGTGGGCATGGCGAATGCAGTCTGCCGCCATCTGATCGGAGGAGAACCCATGCTGCCGCCCATCCTTGCCAATCTGCGCATTCCCGTTGTTGCCTCGCCGATGTTCATCGTCTCGGGGCCGGAACTTGTCATTGCCCAGTGCAAGGCCGGGATCGTAGGCAGTTTTCCGGCGCTGAACGCGCGCGAAAAGGATGGCGAGCCGGTGCAGCTTGAGGCATGGCTGACCCGCATCTCCGAGGAACTGGATCGCCACAATCAGGCCAATCCCGACCGCCCCGCCGCGCCCTTTGCGGTCAATCAGATCGTGCATCGTTCCAATGCCCGGCTGGAACGCGACATCGAAATCTGTCACCGCCACAAGGTGCCGATCTGGATCACCAGCCTTGGCGCCCGCCCCGAGGTGAACGCCGCCGCCCATGATTGCGGTGGCATCGCGCTGCATGACATCATCAACAACACCTTCGCGAAAAAGGCGATCGAAAAGGGTGCCGACGGGCTGATCGCGGTTGCCGCCGGTGCCGGCGGCCATGCCGGCCCGCAATCGCCTTTCGCGCTGATTCAGGAAATCCGCGAATGGTTCGACGGCCCCCTGTTGTTGTCGGGGGCGATTGCGACCGGGCGCGCGGTGCTGGCGGCGCAGGTGATGGGCGCCGATCTGGCCTATATCGGCAGCCCCTTCATCGCGACCGAAGAAGCCAACGCCCAGCCCGATTACAAGCGCATGATCGTGGACAGCGGGGCGATGGATATCGTCACCACGTCGCTCTTTACCGGGGTTTCCGGGAACTATCTGGCGCAGTCGATCAAGAATTCCGGGCTGGACCCCGACAATCTGGACCGGGCGGACGCGTCCTCGATGAATTTTGGCATGACCTCGGTCAAAGCCTGGAGCCAGATCTGGGGCGCCGGTCAGGGCATCGGCGCCGTGCATGATGTCGTGCCGGCGGGTGCCTTGGTGGACCGGCTGGCCGGGGAATATGCGGCGGCCAAGGCGGCAGTTGCGGCGATGTGATGGGCGGCGATCAGCCCGACGCGGCCACTTGCCGGGATTGCGGCAGCATCTCTATGGAAGGTCGTAAAGACCCAGCAAGTTTCCGTCGGGATCGCTGAATTCCGAGAATGTCACCAGACCGGGCACCTTGATGGCCTCGCCCGAATTGATCCCCATACTGGCATGCGCCGCCTGCACCGTTGCGATATCGTCCACCATGAAGCGCAAAACGTGTTTCGCGGCCAAATCACCCTCTGGCTCAAAAAGCTGAAGCCAGACCCCGGGCGCGACCTTGAACTCTGTAGCGCCCGGATAGGGGCGCAGGATTTCAGCGCCCGGGCCAAGAAGCCTTGCGTACCAGACCTCAGCCTTGGCTAGGTCGGCGACCGGGATGCCGACGGTGACTTCCTGAAAGGGCTCAGCCGCCGCAAATCCGGTCATCGCCAGAAGAGCCGCCGCAGTTCTGGACAAGCGCGCAATGATCACGCGCGCCCCGTCAGATCTTCGGCAAGCATGAGTGCGTTGCCATCGGGGTCGTAAAAGGTGGCCGTCTGGACCATGCCCTCGATCACGTCGTTCGGGCCGTCAAACCGCACCCCGGCCTGTTCGAGTTGCTGCCGGGCCGAAACAAGATCGGCTATGCCGAAGACGGGGACACTGTTGCCCGGCGCCGGCTTGGTGTGTTCGCCAAGGCCAATCGTGACACCGGCGGTATTGGTCTGCAATTCCGACCAGCCGGCATCATCGGCATGGTACAGCGCCTCAAACCCAAGCATGTCCTTGTACCACCTTGCGCTTGCGTGCCTGTCCGTGACTGATATCGCGATTGTGATCGTGTCCATCAATTTGACAAGTGACATGGCTTCCCTTTAAAAACTAAATTTAGTAACTATACTTAATGGACATAAAATTTCTTGTCAATGTCACCTCGCGCGCATGGGCATTGCCGATCCTGGCAAGCCTGCATGACGGGGTTCCGGGTCGTCAGGCCCCCTTGCTGACAGCCACGGGCGCCAGCCGGACCGCCTTTGCGCAAAGCATGGATCACCTGATCGATATCGGTCTTCTGGAGCGCAATCCCGGCCACGGACATCCGCTGCGTCCCGAGTTCCGCCTGACGAAGCAAGGGGCGGGCGTGGCCGAACTGGCGAGCAGAATCCAGCACCTGTCGGGGGATGAGAATCAGGACCTGCTTCGGCGGTCATGGACGGTCCCGGTGCTGACCGTCCTGCACAGACCAAGCCAGTTCACCGAGATCAAGCGGCGTCTGCTGACCATCTCGGATCGCGCGCTGTCGCAGTCCTTGCAATCCATGGAAGAGCGATCGTGGATTCGCCGCAGCGTCGACGACATGATGCGCCCCCCAAAGCCGATCTATTCGACGATCCACACCGGGGCGATGATCACCAAAGTCACCGGCGCGGCAACTGAAACAGGTTACACACAGCTATAGCGTCAACAATTCGGATGACCGTCCGCATCGTCCCGCAAAGCGGACATGCCGCCATATCCCGAACGAAAAAAGCGCGGCCCCAAAGCCGCGCTTTTCGCTTATCCGCCGGGTGCCGGGTTACGAGACCGTCAGCCCCTCGGTCGAGGCAAAGAACATCGCCTGGCTGACCGCCGAACGCACCTGTTCCTCGGAATAGGGTTTCGAAATCAGGAAGGCCGGTTCCGGCCGGTCGCCGGTCAAAAGCCGCTCGGGGAAGGCGGTGATGAAGATCACCGGCAGTTCGCCCATATCGGCCAGCAATTCGTTCACCGCATCGATCCCGGACGAGCCGTCGGCGAGCTGGATATCGGCCAGGATCAGGTCGGGCCGGATCTTGTGGGCCAGTTCGACCGCCGCCTTGTGGGTGCGGGCGACGCCGGTCACCTCATGGCCCAGGGTCTGGACGATGCCCTTAAGATCCATGGCGATGATGGTTTCGTCCTCGATCACCATGACCTTGCCGGACACCGACTGACCCATTTCATTGAGTGCGATCTGGACCAGTTCTTCGGCCTCGGCCTGCGGGCATTGCATGACCAGCGCGATCTGGTCATAGCGCAATTCCTCGATGGTGCGCAAAAGCAGCGCCTCGCGCGAATTCGGGGTCAGCCCTTGCAGATGGGCCTGGGCGCGCGCCTCGCGGGTGCCTTGGGCGCCCTGTTCGACCGGCTGGCCCGAGCTTTGCCAGATGGCGTGAAAGGTGCGAAACAGCGCGATGCGCATCTCTGCGCCCTCGGCCAGGCTGCGATCGCTGAGGATCGCCTCAAGCGTGGCGGCGGCATAGTTGTCGCCGGCGGTCTGACTGCCGGTCAGCGCGCGCGCATAGCGGCGAAGATAGGGCAGCTCCCGGCTGATCGACTGGGCGAGATCTGCGGTCATGGTGGCCTCAAAAAAGCGTCTTAGGTTGGAACCTCTTCGGATACCTATCCGTTACACAACGTGCGCACAAGATTTCGGGAATAACTAAAAAATGAATACCAGGCGTAAGGAACGCAAGAGAGCGGCCATCGAAAAGCAGATAGACGAGAATTTGCGACGGGTTTATGAGCAAGAGACAACGCAGCAGATCCCCGATCGATTTCTGCAATTGCTCGACAAATTGCGCGAGCAGGAGTGAACTGCATGACTGATCGTAAGGCGGCGCAAGCCGCGCGTGCCGGTGACCATGGCGATCCCCGGGACGAGTTGGTCGAGCACCTGCCCGCATTGCGCGCCTTTGCCCTGTCACTGACGCGCGATGGCGCATCGGCCGACGATCTGGTGCAGGACACCATCGTCAAGGCATGGACGCATATCGATAAATTCCAGCCCGGCACCAATCTGCGGGCCTGGCTGTTCACGATTTTGCGAAACACCTTTTATTCCGCCCGTCGCAAGACCCGCCGCGAGGTCAGCGACAGCGACGGCATCCATGCCGCCCGTCAGGCGACGCGGCCCGAACATGACGGCCGTCTTGCGCTGAACGATTTCCGCGCCGCTTTTGAAAAGCTGCCCGATGAACAGCGCGAGGCGCTGATCCTGGTGGGTGCCTCGGGCTTTTCCTATGAGGAGGCCGCCTCGATGACCGGCGTCGCCGTGGGCACCGTCAAGTCGCGCGCCAATCGCGGCCGCCGCCGTCTGGCCGAGCTTTTGCACCTTGAGGATGGCGAAGAGCTTGAGATGACCGACCGCGCCACGCTGGCGGTCATGGCGCAAAACGCCCCGACCATGCGCTGAAGGGAAAGCCGTCGTGCTGCGGCGATTGTTCGACCGACTGGAATTCACCAAAAGGCTGGGCTTTCGCCTGGGCGGGCTGTTGTCGGTGGCGATCCTGCCCATCGGCCTGATTTCGGTCATTCAGACGCTGCATCTGTCGCGCGAATACGAACGCTCGTCGGAAATCGCGCTTTTGGGGCGGACGGCGACGGCGGCGGCGGGGGAACGCGCGCTGTTACAAGGCGCGCTTGGCACCGCCGATGCGCTGGGTCCGGCCGTTCTGGAAACCATGGACAAGCCCAAGGCCTGTTCCGACATCATGCGCGGCTTTGTCCAGCGCACGGTGAATTTCGTCTATGCCGGGTTCACCCGGCTGGACGGGACGACGGAATGTTCGTCGGTTCCCGGGGTCTATGACCTGTCGCAGGACGCGGTTTATAAACAGTTCATCGCCAGCCCCGGCACCTTGGTGACGACCAGCACCGACGGGCTGATCACCGACCGCTCGATTGTCGTGGTGATCCAGCCGCTTTATCGCGGGGTCGATCTGCTGGGCTATATCGGCGTGGCGATGACCCATGACCTGTTGCGTTCGACGCATGTCTCGGGGATGGGGACCGAGGGCGCGCGCATTCTGACCTTCAACAGCCAGGGACAGATCCTGTCATCCGACAGCGACAGCCCCGAGGATCTGGAAAGCGTGCTACCCAAGGGGCAAACCCTGCCCTCGCTTTTGTCGCGCAGCGAGACGGCGTTTCGCGACATGTCCAATTCCGGCGAAAGGCGGGTGTTCAGCGTGGTCCCGGTGGTGCCGGGGCTGGTCTATGCGCTGGGATCGTGGAACCGCGCCGATAGCGGCATCGGGGGTATCGACATCACCCGGCGCACGGCGCTGATCCTGCCGCTGATCCTGTGGGCGGCCTCGCTGGTGGTGGCCTATTTCGCGGTCTATCGGCTGGTGCTGCGCCATATCCGCGAGCTGCGCGGCCAGATGCGGCGCTTTGCCATCGGCGATCGTTCGACGCCCCCGCCGGTGCTGGCCGACGCCCCCGCCGAGATCGAGGACATGAGCCAGACCTTCCATAACATGGCCCGCATCCTGATCCGCGACGAAGAGGCGATGGAGGCCTCGGTCAACGAAAAGACCGTGCTGTTGAAAGAGGTCCATCACCGGGTCAAGAACAACCTGCAACTGATCGCCTCGATCATCAACATGCAGATCCGGGTGATCGACCATGCCGATGCCAAGCGGGTCCTGCGCTCAGTTCAGGATCGGGTGGCGTCGCTGGCCACCATCTATCGCAACCTGTATCAGGCCGAGCATCTGGATTCCGTCGAGGCCGACCGGCTGATCGGTGACATCATCAACCAGATGGCCAATGCATCCGTCGGGCCGGGCGCGGGCTTGCGCATCGACACCAAGCTCGCGCCGCTGGTGCTGATGCCCGATCAGGCGGTGCCGCTGACGTTGCTTGCGACCGAGGCGATCACCAATGCGCTGAAATATTCCGGCGCCTCGGACCCCGAGGCCCAGCCCTGGGTGCGGGTCACCCTGCGGATGGAGGGGCCGTCGACCGCCGTGCTCGAGGTCGAGAACTCGGTCGCCGAAAGCCCCGATGCCGAGGGCACGGGCCTTGGCAGCCAGCTGAT
The DNA here is from genome assembly GCF_042648425.1 of Paracoccus mangrovi. Lineage (NCBI taxonomy): Bacteria > Pseudomonadati > Pseudomonadota > Alphaproteobacteria > Rhodobacterales > Paracoccaceae > Paracoccus > Paracoccus mangrovi. The sequence goes on from NZ_JBHRXJ010000003.1 coordinate 91,735, forward strand.
CGAGGCCTTTGCCACCCAGCTTGAGGGCGAGGCCGAGCATGAGCTGGCCGATGGCCGTTTCCTGTTGCGGCTGCGGTTCGGGGTCGATCATCCGCATCCGCGCGGCGATGGGGCGGAACCCGCGCAGGTGGTGCTGACCTCGGCCGCGCGGCCGGGGGCGCGGCATTAGCCGGGCGGCGGGCCGATCTGTTTCAGAACCGCCGCGACGATGGCCTCGGGGCGATCCTCCTGGACCAGATGGCCGGCCTCGGGGATCCGGATCGCGGCGCGGTCCGAGATTCTGGCCGCCAGCCTTTCGCCCATCGCATGGGGGATCCAGCCATCCTGTTCCCCCCAAAGAACGGTGACCGGAAAATCCATCCGTCCGTACAGGTTTTCGACCTCATCGGTATAGCGCTGATCCATCTGGGCGATCTGGCGATAGAATGCCGGCTGGCCGACCGGGCCAAGCCACGGCGCGGAATAGATCTGCATCGCTTCGTCGGACAGGGGGTGATGCGCGGCCGTTTGCAGATAGGCGCGCAGCACCGCGCGATGCATGTAATCGGGCATTCCCGAAAACGCCGCCGCATGCGCGCGGACATGACGAACCAGAGGCGAACCCCATGGCGCCAGCGCCACCGCGTCAAAGATCGTCAACGAGGCATAATCCAGCCCGTTCAGATAATGCCCCCTGAGCGCCGTCGCCCCGCCGAAATCATGGGCCAGAACATCGGGCCGAGAGAGCCCCCATTCCGCGAACAGCGCCGCCAGCAGCCGGTTCTGCACGGCAAGCGACACATCCTGTCCGTCGCGCATCTCGGACAGGCCATAACCGGCAAGGTCGAAATAATAGACCGTCCTGCGATCCGCGAGCTGCGGCGCGATCCGGCGCCAGACTTGCGACGAAAACGGTGTGCCGTGAATGGCAACCAGCGGCGGGCCGGCCCCGATCCTGCCCCAGCGGATGGCATTTCCGTCGATGACGGTCGTGTTCGGCAGATCCAGCATGGCGGGAATCACATTGTCATTTAGCTAATTAACGATATGATGAAAGACATGGACAGAGCAACCCAAATCAAGGCCATGGCCAGCCCGCCCCGGATGAAGATCCTGCGCCTTCTGGCGGCGCCGGGGCGGCATTTCGGTCATCAGCAATCGGCCGATCCGGTCGAATTCGGTGTCTGCATGACCTTGCTGGCCGAGGCGCTGACCGTGACCCAGCCGACCGCCAGCCGGCATCTGGATATTCTGCGTCAGGCCGGGTTCATCACCGTGCGCCGGCATCTGAAATGGTCCTATTGCAAACGCGACGATGCCGCGATCGGGCAATATCTGGACTGGGTGCGGGCCGAGCTTGGTCTGTCGGGGGGCGCCGGCTAGCGGCTATTTCCCGGCGCTTTCCCGTGCCCCCTGCCGCAGGGCGCGCGCGGCGATAAAGCGGCGGCGGCGGGCCAGTTCCAGATTGATCAGCGCCCCCAGAAGCACCGAAAACCCGCCCAGAAAGAACCACATCAACAAGGCGACGACCGCCCCGATCGAACCATAGATGCGGTTATAGCTGTTGAAGCTGCTCAGATAGGACGAGAACCCATAGGACACGACCGCCCAGGCCAGCGCCGCGAACAGCGCGCCCCAGGTAAAGATCGGCGTGCGCGGCGCTTTCACATTCGGGCCATAGCGATAGATGATGCCGATCACCACCATCACGATAAAGAACACCGCCATCCATGGCAGCGACCCCAGAAGCCAGTCCCGCATCGGCGTTTCGGGCAGAAAGTTAAAGGCGATGGGCACGATGATGATCGTCACCAGCCCCAGCACGATCACCCCCACAATCGCCAGCGTCAGCACATAGGCCAGGATGAAACCGGTGACCGTGGAATGCGACCGCACGCCATGCGCGGCGTTCAACCCCTGGATCAGCCCGCCGACCCCCTGCCGCGCCGAAATGGTCGCGATCAGAAAGGAAATGGCCGTGGTCCAGCCCAGTTGCGTCCGCCCCGCCGCGATCAGCGAATTGATCTGGCCATAGATGATCTGGCCCGCGCCTTCGGGGATGAATTCGTCGGTGGTGTGGATATAGCCCTCGATCAGCGCGGGATCGAGCCACAGCCCCCATAGCGCGAACAGCGCCGCCAACCCGGGAAAGACCGCGAACATGGCGTAAAAGGCGATCCCGGCGGCGATCAGGCTGATATGGATCTTGTCCATCCGCTCGAATATCGCCTGAATGAACAGCCAGATATCCCGGATCAACCGCCTGCCTCCGTCTTTGCCCGACCGACCTTTACCCGACCGACCTGCCCATGGGGCGGCCTCTTGATGGTTTCGCCGTCTTTATGCGGCATCAGGCCTTGCCCGACTTGTAGCGAAGCCACACCGCCTTGTCGCCCATTTTTGCAATGAACGTTGCGTGCGCTTCGGCCTCGGCCGGGGTCAGGCGGACGTCCAGCGGGCGTGGACGCGGCCCGCGGGGTGTCGCCCCCGCTGCCCCGCCGCGCCCGCCATCGCCAAGGCCCAGACCGGCCCCGACATCCAGAACCAGTCCCGGCTGACGACCCCCCATCAGCGCCAGATAGACCTCGGCGAGCAGCTCGCTGTCCAAAAGCGCGCCGTGCAGCGTCCGGTTCGAGTTGTCGATGCGGAACCGCCGGCACAGCGCGTCGAGTGAATTCTGTGCGCCGGGAAACTTGCTGCGGGCGATTTCCAGCGTGTCGACGGCGCGGGAATAGGGCATCACCCTGTGTCCCGCCCATTTCAGTTCCGCGTTCAGGAATTTCATGTCGAACTGGGCGTTATGAATGACCAGCTTGGCGTCATCGCCGATGAAATCGACGAAATCCTGAACGATCTGCGCGAATTTTGGTTTGTCACGCAAGAAATCGTCGCCCAGCCCGTGAACGTCGAATGCCTCTTTCGGCATTGGGCGTTCGGGATTGATATATTGGTGATAGGTCCGGCCCGTGGGCAGGTGGTTCATCAACTCGACCGCGCCGATTTCGACGATGCGGTCGCCGGTTTCGGGGTCGAAGCCGGTGGTTTCGGTATCAAGAACGATCTCACGCATGGGGCTTTTCTGCCATGATGCGGTCGCAGATGTCCATGATCGCCGCCCGCGCATCCGCCATCGTGTCCGAAGGGATGATCCAGTCCGCGCGCCGGCGCTTTTCCGCATCCGGCATCTGGCGCGACAGGATCATCTGGAAATTTTCCTCGGTCATGCCGGGGCGGGCCATGACGCGGGCGCGCTGTACCCCTGCGGGGGCCGAGACCACCGCGACCCCGTCCATGGCCGCATCGGCGCCGGTTTCATACATGAGCGGGATATCCAGCACGACGATGGGCGCATCCGCATGACGGGCCACAAAACCCGCGCGATCGGCGGCGACCAGCGGATGCACGATCCCTTCGAGCCGCTGAAACCCCAAAGGGTCCGCGGCCAGTGCCCGGCGCAGCGCGGCGCGGTCGATGCCGCCGTCCCGTTCGGTGCCCGGAAAGGCCGCCGCCACCGGTGCGACCGCACCGCCCCCGGGCGCGTAAAGTTCATGCACCGCCGCATCCGCGTCCCAGACCGGATGGCCAAGCTCGCGAAACATCTGTGCGGCGGTCGACTTGCCCATGCCGATCCCGCCGGTCAGGCCCAGCCGAAAGCTCATCCCAGAACGGCCTGACGCAGGGCGTCGTCCACCTCGGGGCGCTGACCGAACCAGCGTTCAAATCCCGGCGCGGCCTGATGCAAGAGCATGCCCAGCCCATCGACGATCTCGCATCCCCGCGATTGCGCCTCGGCCAGAAAGGGCGTGATCAGCGGCGTATAGACCAGATCGGTGACCAGCGTGCCCGGCGCCAGCGCGTCAAGCGGCACGCGCAGCGGTGGCTTGCCCTCCATCCCCATCGAGGTGGCGTTGACGACGGTCATCGCGCCTTCCAGCATATTGCCGGCCTGGGCCCAGTCATAGACCACGACCTTGGCGCCGAATTCGGCCTTGATCTGTTCGGCCCGGATGCGGGTGCGGTTGGCGATGCGCAGCTCGGGCACCCCGCTTTCCAGAAGCGAGGCGACGACGGCCCGCGCCGCGCCCCCCGCGCCGATCACCGCCGCCGGCCCAAGATCGGGGATCCAGCCCGGCGCATTCTGGCGGATATTGGCGATGAAGCCATAGCCATCGGTATTGTCGGCGTGAATCTTGCCATCGGGACGAAAGATCAGCGTGTTCGCCGCCCCGATCAGCGCCGCGCGATCGGTCACGACATCGGCCAGCACCAGCACCGATTCCTTGTGCGGCAGGGTCACATTGGCGCCCACAAAGCCCATGCGCGGCATGGCGCGCAGCACCTCGGCCAGATGTTCGGGCATGACCGGCAGGGGCAGGTAATGCCCGTTGATGCCATAGCGTTTCAGCCAGTGCCCGTGCAGCCGGGGGGAACGCGAATGCGCGATCGGCCAGCCGATCACCCCGGCAATCGGGGCGTGATGAGGTTGCGGTGGCTGGGTCGTGTCGGTCATGGCGTGTCAGTCTTGGCGGGGCTGGCGATCATGGCGGTCGAGGGGCCCGGACCCCGGAATGGCGGGCTCGGGCTGGGATTGACAAGTGCCGCCCGCCCGCTGCGGGGTCAAGCCGCTTTGGTCACTGCGTTGCGGCGACATGGCAGGAATGTCACCCCGGGATGCGATCATGGCACGCCGATCTCGGGCAGCTCGCCGGTGTTCAGCACATCCTCAAGCGTCAGCGATTCGATTAGCAGCAGATAGGACCAGAACACCTGTCCGAACATCTTGCGCAGCCGGCAGCTGGCCTCGTCGCTGCAATCCTCGCAGCGCTGATAGGAATGGCGCGACAAACAAGGCAGTGGCGCAATCGGACCGTCCACCTGACGCAGCAAGGTGCCCAGCGAAATATCCTTGGGCTGCGCGACCAGAACATAGCCCCCGGCCCTGCCCCGGCGCGACCCGACATAGCCCGCATTGCGCAGATCCAGCATGATATGTTCCAAAAACCGCTTGGGGGCGCCCGAGCGTTGCGCGATTTCCTCGATGGTCAGCGCGTTTCCGCCGGCTGCCACCTCATCCGCGAGCGTCATCAAGGCCTTGATGGCGTATTTGGTTTTCTGAGAGATCATAGTGAATCCTTAGTCAGCGCGCGCCGGTTCTGCAACGCTTTCGGCAGAATTTCGCGCTTGGCGCTGCATTGCCAAGGAACTATCGCCAAAGCGTCACGGTTCTGACACATTCCCTGCGCATTCCTGCCGCGCAGCAGAAGGAGAAGATCATGCGCATAGCAGTTCTTGGCGGAGATGGTTTTGTCGGTTGGCCGACGGCACTGCATCTTTCGGATCTGGGTCACGACGTTCATATCGTCGACAACCTGTCGCGGCGCTGGATCGATACCGAACTTGGTGTGCAATCGCTGACGCCGATGGATTCGATTCAGGAACGCTGCCGCATCTGGCATCAGGAAACCGGGAAGCGCATCCATTTCCACCTGCTGAACCTGGCCACCGAATATGAGCGGCTGAAAGGCTGGCTCTCCGAACAGCGTCCCGACGCGGTGATCCATTTCGCCGAACAGCGCGCCGCGCCCTATTCGATGAAAACCGACCGCCACAAGGTCTATACCGTCAGCAACAATACCAACGCCACGCATAACCTGTTGGCGGCGCTTGTGGAAACCGGCATCGACGCGCATCTGGTCCATCTGGGCACGATGGGGGTTTACGGCTATTCCTCGGTCGGGGCGCCGATCCCGGAAGGGTATCTCGACATTCGGATCGACACGCCCACCGGTCCGCGCGACCAACAGATCCTTTATCCGACGCGGCCCGGCTCGGTCTATCACATGACCAAGAGCCTCGATCAGATCCTGTTCCAATTCTATGCCCAGAATGACGGGCTGCGCATCACCGACCTGCATCAGGGGATCGTCTGGGGCACCCATACCGACCAGACCCGGCGCCATGAACAGCTGATCAACCGTTTCGACTATGATGGCGATTACGGGACCGTGCTGAACCGTTTCCTGATACAGGCGGCGATCGGCTATCCCCTGACCGTGCATGGCACCGGGGGCCAGACCCGCGCCTTTATCCACATCCAGGATTCTGTGCGCTGTATCGAGCTTGCGCTGAAAGATGCGCCGCAATCGGGCGAACGGGTGCGCATCTTCAACCAGATGACCGAAACCCACCGCGTCCGCGATCTGGCCGAGATGGTGGCGCGGCTGACCGGGGCCAAGGTCGCCTATCTGCCCAACCCCCGCAAAGAGGCCGATGAGAACGACCTGATCGTCAGGAACGACCAGTTTCTGGCGCTGGGCCTGCAACCGATCACCCTTGCCGACGGGTTGTTGTCCGAGGTGGTCGAGGTGGCGCGCAAATACGCCCATCGCATCGACCGGACCCGCGTGCCGGCGGTGTCGGCATGGACTAAGGACATCGCCACGCGGGTCGAGCACGACCCCGAGGGCAAGCGGCTGCGTTCGGTGTCGTGACCGGCGGCATCCGGGCCGATGGCAGGGCGCGGTCGAACCGCGCCTTTGTCACGCTGGCGACCAATTCCGATTACGTCATCGGGGCGGCGGCGCTGATCCGGTCGCTGCGCCGGACGGGCACCACGGCCGATCTGGTGGTGATGTATACCGATCTGCCGGGGGGTGATCTGGCGCGTATCTCCGCGCTGGGCGCGCGGCTGGTACAGGTGGATCTGTTGCCGACCTCGGACGCGTTCAACGCGCTGCATGGCCGCGACCGGCTGCATGGCGCGGCACCCTTTACCAAGGGGGAAAAGCCGCCCTTTCACACGCCTCTGGACAATTTCGCCAAGCTGCGGCTTTGGCAGCTGGATTATGAGCGCGTGGTCTTTATCGACGCCGATGCGATTGTCTTGCAAAACATCGACCGGCTGTTCGATTACCCGGAATTTTCGGCCGCGCCGAATGTCTATGAATCGCTGGGCGACTTTCACCGGCTGAATTCGGGGGTGTTCACGGCGCGCCCGGGGGCCGCAACCTTTGACGCCATGCTCGCGCATCTGGACCGCCCCGGCCAGTTCTGGCGGCGCACCGATCAGACCTTTCTGGAAAGCTATTTCCCGAACTGGCACGGGCTGCCGGTCTTTGACAATATGCTACAATATGTCTGGATGAACCTGCCGGATCTGTGGCGTTGGCAGGATATCCGCATTCTGCATTTTCAATATGAAAAGCCCTGGCAGATACACGCAAAGGTTGATGATCTGAACGTGCTGATCGAGCTGTGGCGCGCGCATGCGGGCGATGGTCCGGTGCCCGATCCCGCGACCCTTCCGCCGCCGCCCGGGGCGGGTCCGGGGCGGGCATGAAGATCGCGCTGACCGGGGCTTCGGGTCTGGTTGGGGGGTGGATTGCGGCCGCCGCGCGCCAGGCCGGGCATCAGGTGCGGGCCCTGTCCCGCCCGGATTGGGCGCTGGGCGATGCGCCGGATCTGCGCGGTTGCGACGCCCTTGTCCATGCCGCGTTTCAGCACGTTCCCGGCCGCTATCGCGGCGGCGAAGGCGACGATCCGCAAGGGTTCATCCGCGCCAATCTGGACGGCACGCTGACCCTGTTCCGGGCGGCGCGGGACAGTGGCGTCGGGCGGGTGATCTTTCTGTCATCCCGCGCGGTCCATGACGGGCATCCGCCGGGGATGGATCTGCCCGATGAGCTTTCTCCTTTTCCATCAACGCTTTATGGTGAGGTCAAGGCCATGGCCGAGACCGCGCTGGCCGACATGGCCGGCCCCGGCCTGCGCACGGCCAGCCTGCGGCCGACCGGCGTCTATGGTCCCGGCACGCCGCAGAAATGGGCCGGGCTGATCGACGGCTTTCTGGCCGGCACGACCCCCGCCCCCGCCGTCGCGACCGAGGTGCATGGCGCCGATCTTGGCGCCGCCGCGATGCTGGTGCTGAACGACCCGGACATGCGTTCAAGTTACAATATCAGCGATCTGGTGCTGGATCGTCGCGATCTGCTGGCGGCGGTGGCCCGCCTGACGGGGTGCGGGACGCCCTTGCCCGAGCGGGCGGATGCTTCGGCTTTGAAACGTCCGATATGTGCGCGGCTGTCCCGACTGGGCTGGCGTCCGGGGGGTGGCGGAATCTTGCTTGCCGATTTGCCCCGGATTATTAACCATGCTACACGTTAGACGGTATCCAGCCTGAGCTGCCTTCCGCCGCCGTCAAGGGCGTCGCTCTGGATCGTTCTTGCCCAGATTTGTCTATTTTATCGTGGTGTATATATGCGTATCCTTTCCATACTCTGCGGTTTGTGGTTCGCCGTAATGGCGGGTTTTTTCTTCGCTTTTTCGATTGCCGTCATGCCAGGATTGCAAATGGTGCCCGGCAGCACCGGCATGGCCATCATGCAGTCGCTCAATCAGTTCGGCGCGAATCCCCTGTTCGGTCTGGGGTTCTGGGGCGGTGCGATTCTGGCGCTGGTCAGTGCCGCGCTTGCGCTTACCTCGCGCTGCGAGGGCTGGGTGGCGCTATTCACGGGCTGCATGCTTTACCTGATCGGCGGGGTTTTGCTGAGCCTGGTGGTGATCACGCCGCTCAGCGACGAGCTGGCGGTGCTGTCGCCGCAATCGGCGCATGGCGCGGGGGTCTGGCTTGACTATCTGCGCGACTGGTCGCTGTTCAATCAGATGCGCACGGTGCTGTGCATGGCGGCGGCGGGCTGTGCGCTGACCCCGCTGGTGCGGATGCCGATGAGCTATTGGCGCGTCGCCGGCTGATAATCACGGCTGTCCGGGTTTTCTGGACAGCCTTCCCGATCTGCGTCAGACTTTGCCGGGCAATTCAGAACCGACCGGCAGGAAAGGCTTACGCATGACCCAGCCCGCAGAGACCGAATTCACCGGACATTGCCTGTGCGGCAAGATCAGCTTTCGCGGCACCTATGACGCCACGAACGACTTGCAGGCCTGTCATTGCGGACAGTGCCGGCGCTGGTCGGGCCATATCTGGGCGGCGATCCTGCCCAGCTCGCTGGAGATTGGCGGCACCCCGAAATGGTATCGCGCCTCGGATTTCGCGCGGCGCGGCTTTTGCGGCGATTGCGGATCCTCGCTGTTCTGGCAACGCGACGGATCGCCCATCATCGACGTGGCGGCCGGCGCGATCGACAGCCCGACCGGGCTGCGGCTGCTGGGCCATATCTTTGTCGCGGACAAGGGCGACTATTACGACATTACCGATGGCCTGCCCCAGGACCCGCAAGAGTGATCCGGATCGCCGCTGTTCTGGCGCCGCGACGGCGGCGCAAGGGTTGACGTTTCCGCCGGGGCGTTGGATGCACCGACGGGATTGCGGCTTGGTTCGGACAGCCATCCGCGATTGCGGGGCGATTACCATCAACTGGGTTGGCTGACATGATCTGGGACACGCTTGCGAATATTCCCGTGGCGCAACTGATCGCCTTTGTCCTTGGCGGGCTGGCGCTGAATTTCGCGCCGGGTCAGGACGTGTTCTTTGCCAGCGCCTGCGGCATTCAGGGCGGGCCGCGCGCCGGTGCGCTGGCCGGTTTCGGCGTCGGGCTTGGGGTGCTGTTTCACCTGACCTTGGCGACTGCGGGTCTTGGGGCGATTGTTGCCGCCCATCCCGGCGCGCTGTCGGCGATCAAATATATCGGGGCCGCCTATCTGCTTTATCTGGCGTGGAAAAGCTGGACCGCCGGGCCGGTCGAGCCACAGGCGCAGGGCGCGCGACGGCCGTGGAGCATCATCCGGCGTGGCGCGCTGTCCAATATCCTGAACCCCAAGCCGGTGCTGTTTCTGGTGGCGTTTCTGCCGCAGTTCACCAATCCCGCCTATGGTCCGATCTGGCAACAGATCCTGGGCCTTGGCCTGATTTTCGCGTTCACCGGCACGCTGGTGACCATGGGTTACGGCGTGGTCGCGGGCTATGCCGGCCATATGCTGGGCAAGCGTCTGGGCCTGTTGAACAAGATCGCGGCGGTCATGTTTGCGGGACTTGCCATCCGGCTTGTCGCAAAGTGAGCTTCGTCTATATCCCCACCTCTGACGAGGCAGAGGTGATCCATGCGGATCATCAGGTGCTGGTCGTCAACAAGCCCTCGGGGCTTTTGTCGGTGCCGGGCCGGGGCGAGGATCGCGCCGATTGCCTGATCGAGCGTCTGCGCGGGGCGTTTCCGACCGTACTGCTGGTGCATCGGCTGGATCTGGACACCTCGGGGGTGATGGTGTTCGGCCTGACGCCGCATGCGCAGCGCAATCTGTCCAAACAGTTCGAAGAGCGGCGCACGAAAAAAGTCTATGTCGCCCGCCTTGCCGGCCGGCTTGAGCCGCGCACCGGGACCGTCGATCTGCCGCTGATCGTGGATTGGCCGAACCGGCCCCGCCAAAAGGTCGATCACGATCAGGGCCGCCCGGCCCAGACCGACTGGCGGGTGATCCGCGCCGACGACAATGAGACCCGGGTGCGGCTGATGCCCCTGACCGGGCGCAGCCATCAGCTGCGCGTTCATATGGCGGAACTGGGCCACCCGATTTTGGGCGATCCGCTTTATGCCAGCGGCGCGGCGGCCGATTTCCCGCGCCTGATGCTGCATGCCGAGTCGCTGCGCTTCAAGCATCCCGAAACCGGCATCAGCCACAATTACGTGGCGTCCGTCCCGTTCTAGCCGCCGGTCACGCAGGTTTCATCCCGAAACCCGCCAACACTGCCTAAGGTTGCACCCGTCACAACCAAAGGAGCGATAGAGATGACGGATATCCAGATCAGCCGCCGCGCAGCCCTTATGATGGGCGGCCTGCCCGTGCTCTTGGCCCTGCCGGCACAGGCGCAAACCGCCGCGGCCAAGGCCCCCGAATTTCCCGGTCAGGCCCATACCATCAAGCTGGGCGCGTTCGAGGTGACGACGCTTCTGGGCGGCGAAAGCATGCGCGAGGATCCGATCGCGACCTTTGGCATTGGCGTCGATCCGGCCGAATTCGAAAGGGTCAGCGCCGAAAACTTCATTCCCGCCGACCGCAGCGGAAGTTCCTTTACCCTGACGCTGGTCAAGACGCCCGATGCGCTGGTCCTGTTCGACGCCGGCATGACCCCCGAAAACAACAAGGCCTCGCTGGCCGCTGCCGGCTATGCGCCCGGGGATGTGACGCATCTCGTTCTGACGCATATGCATCCCGACCATATCACCGGGCTGATGGCGGGGGGCGCGCGGAATTTCCCCAATGCCCAGCTGATCTTTCCCAAGGTCGAAAACGACCATTGGGCCGCCAATCCCAGCGAGGCCTATACCGCCAATGTCGCCCCGCTGGTCGAGGGCGCCCGCCAGATCGCCGATGGCGATGAGGTGCTGCCCGGCATCCGGGCCGAGGCCGCCTATGGCCATACCCCCGGCCACACCACCTATCTTTTGGAAAGCGACGGGCAAAAGCTGCTGATCACCGGGGACAGCTTCAATCACTATGTCTATTCGGTCGAACATCCCGAATGGCATGTGCGCTTTGACATCGACAAGGATGCGGGCGCGGCCGCGCGGGCCAAGGTGCTGGCGCGACTGGCCAGCGAACGCATTCCCTGCATCGGCTATCATATGCCCTTTCCGGCGCTTGGCTTCATCGCCCCGGCGGGTCAGGGGTCATACCGCTATGTTCCGGCGACCTATCAATTCGCGGGCTGATCCCCGGCCGGCCTGTCCCCGGGTGGGCCGGCCCGACCCGTTGGCGCGGCGGGGCTGATTGACACGGCCCGGCGGCGCATCCTATCAGGCGATCATGTCCGCCCGTCATGATCGCCTTGTCAGCTTTTTGGCCAATATCAGATATGGCGCCATCGCCAAGACACTGATATTCATAGCATTTTCCTGCGCATTGATCGGTATGGCCTCGTCGCGGGCCTGTTTGGGCGCATCGCATCCCGGCCGTGCACAGATCGTCTCTTGCGCGCTGGCGCTGACCGTCCTGACCCCGTTCATCGGCGAAGAATACAAGCGCGCGCCGCTTTATGCACAGCGCGGCATTGCCCGCGCCGATCTTGGCCGGGACGAGGCCGCAAGGCGCGATCTGAAGACCGCGCTGGCAAAGGCGACCTTTGGCCAGCCGCGTCTGGTCTTGGGGAACACCGGCATCATGGACGTCTGGAAAAGCGTGCCGTTGGAGTTTCTTGCGCACATGGAAAGGCTGGACCCGCAATCCCCGGCTGCCCGGGTCTGGACCGAGGTGCTGGCCCCCTATCAGCCGATCACCCTGAGCAAGTGACAGGCACGGCCTGTCGGACCTCGTAAAGTTCCAGCGGCAATCCGTCCGGATCGGGGAAAAAGGTAAAGCGGGCGCCGGTGAATTCGTCGACCCGGATCGGCTCGACCGTGACGCCCTGCGCCACCAGATGCGCGCAGGCGGCGTCCAGATCGTCCACCGCGAATGCCAGATGCCGCAGACCCCGCGCCTCGGGGGTCGAGGGGCGCGGCGGCGGGGCGGGAAACGAAAACAGCTCGATCTGGCCGCCATCGGGCAGCGCAAGGTCCAGCTTCCACGACTGCCGCGCGGCGCGCAGGTTTTCGGCGATGATGCGCAGGCCAAGGATGCGGGTGTAGAAATCCTTTGACCGCTGATAATCCGAACAGATGATCGCGGCGTGATGGATGCGGCGCAGCATGGCCTAGCCCAGATTAAAGACGCGCGAGGGCTGGACCTCGCCGCCCATATAGCGGCCGATGCACAGCGCCCGGCCATTGCGGCTGACCCAGACCTCTTCGCCGAATTCGGCGTGACCCAGCACCTGACCGGGATTGCCGTTCAGGATGCGCGTCGCGCCGATTTCGGTCGCGGCCATCTCGGGCAGGTCGGCCAGGGCCGACTGGATCGGCAGGATCGCCGCCTCGATCTCGGCCTGATTGGCGCGGTCGATGCGGTCAAAGGCGAAACCGCCCTCGGCATCGAACGGCCCCGACCAGATCCGGCGCAGATGCGCGACATGGCCCAGACAGCCAAGCTTGCGGCCCAGATCGCGGGCGATGGCGCGGACATAGCCACCCTTGCCACAGACCATGCGCAGATCGGCGCTATCCGGGGTCGTCGCCAGCAATTCCAGCGATTCGACCCATAGCGGGCGCGCGGCCAGTTCGACCGTCTCGCCCTCGCGGGCAAGGTCATAGGCGCGGGCGCCATCGACCTTGACGGCGGAAACGGTCGGCGGGACCTGCATGATCTCACCGGTAAATGCGGGCAGCGCATCGCGGATCATATCCGCAGATGGCCGGTTTTCTGCGGATTGAACAACCTCGCCCGAGGCATCGTCGGTCGTGGTCTCGGCGCCCCAGTTGACGGTGAAGTCATAGGCCTTGAGCGCGTCGGTCAGGATCGGCACGGTCTTTGTCGCCTCGCCCAAGGCCACCGCCAGAACCCCGGTCGCATCGGGATCCAGCGTGCCGGCATGGCCCGCCTTTTTCGCGTCCAGCGCCCAGCGGACCTTGCTGACGACATCGGTCGAGCCAATGCCTGCGGGCTTGTCCACGATCAGCCAACCGTGGATCTCGCGTCCCTTTTTGCGTGCCATTATTTCTGTTCCGTATATCCGATGATCGGCCCCAGCCGCCGGCCGAAATCGGCCCGGTTCAGCGCAGGCGCATATAGCCGCGAGACCGAGCCGTCAAAGTAAAGCGCGTCCCGCGCCCCAAGGCCGTCGCGAAACAGCCGGCCGAATTCGTGGAATGTCACCGCGCGGTCGGAAATCGCGAACCAGGCCGTCTGTCCGTCGGGCGAGACGCCGACGCCGTTCCTGATATAGCGGCTGTCGCTGTCGATCAGGAAACGCGGATGCAGCGCGCCGTCGATGACCAGCATCGGCCCCGATTGCGTGGCCAACCGGCAATCCGGGCTGGCCTTGGCAAAGGCCCGGCTTTCCACGACCTGATAGGGGCGCGCCCCGCCGGTGCAGAAAACGCCATTGGGCAGCATGCCGAAATTGTCGTTGCTGGCCCCGGTCACAAGCTCGCCCGCCGTGACGCCATCGCTGCGATATAGCCCGACGGGGCTGTAATCGGCATGATACATGCCCGCGTTCATCGCAAAACCCAGCACCTCGCCCGCGCCAAGCGTGCGGCGCACGGCGGTGAAATCACCCAGCACCTGCCCGTCGGGCCCGTTCAGCCACAGCCGCAGGCCCGGTTCCTGCGCCGCGTTCAGCGTGCAGATGACATATCCCTGTCCATCGAAATCGCGGCTTTCGCAGATATCCGCCACCGCCGGCAGGGTCATCGCGATCAGCGCGCCGAACGCCAGTCCCAGCCGGCGCTTCAGATCAATCCTCATCGTCCGCGTCATCGGGCGATTCGACGTCGCGGCGGACGCGGTCTTCGGACAAAAGGCGGCGGGTGTCGTCCATGCGGTCGAAGGTTTCGTCCAGCACGAAACGCAGCTGCGGCGCGTATTTCAGCGTCATCGCCTTGGCGACCAGATGGCGCAGCTCGGGCGCGTTGCGGCGCAGCGCGGCCAGCGCCTCCTCGGCGTCATGGCCGCCAAGGGGCAGCACATAGGCTGTCGCCACCTTGAGATCGGGCGAGGTGCGGACCTCGCCCACCGTGATCGAATGGCGGTTCAGGTCGGGGTCATGGACATCGGCGCGCAAAAGCACGTCGGACAGGGTGCGGCGGATCAACTCCCCCACGCGCAGCTGTCGCTGCGAGGGGCCGGTGCCGGAATGAAAGCGGTTCTGTGCCATGGTCGCAGATGTAGGGGGTCGCGGCCCGCGCCGCAACGGGCTACAGAGGGGGCAAAGCCGGGAATGCGGGGGTTTCAACATGGAAAAACCGGGAATTGTCATCACGGGCGCCTCGGGGCGCATGGGACAGATGCTGGTGCGCACGGTTCTGGCCTCGGATCAGGCGCGTCTGGTCGGCGCCATCGAGCGTCCGGGAAACCCATGGATCGGCCGCGATCTGGGCGAGGCGATGGGCGGCGCCCCCCTTGGCATCACCGTGACCGATGATGCGGTTCAGGCGATTGCCACGGCGCAGGCGGTGATCGATTTCACCAGCCCGGCCGCGACGGTCGCATTCGCCGAACTGGCCGCGCAGGCCCGCGCCGTGCATGTGATCGGCACCACCGGGCTGGAGCCTGACGATCTGGCGAAAATCAAGGCCGCCGCCCGCCACGCCCCGATCATCCGTGCCGGCAATATGAGCCTTGGCGTCAACCTGCTGGTCGGGCTGACCCGCAAGGTCGCCGCCGCCCTGGGCGAGGATTGGGATATCGAGGTGGTCGAGGCCCATCACAGCCGCAAGGTGGATGCGCCGTCGGGCACCGCCCTGATGCTGGGCGAGGCCGCGGCCGAAGGACGCGGCCACAGCCTTGACGATCTGCGCACCCCCGCCCGCGAAGGCATCACCGGCGCGCGCGAGACGGGCAGCATCGGATTTTCCGCCATTCGCGGCGGCGATATCGTCGGCGAACATGACGTGATCTTTGCCACGGCGGGGGAGCGCGTGATCCTGCGCCATGTCGCGACCGACCGCGCCATTTTCGCGCGCGGCGCGTTGCGGGCGGCGCTGTGGGGTCAGGACAAGGGGCCGGGCGAATATGACATGGCCGATGTGCTTGGACTTTGACCCTTTGGGGGCATAAATTCGTGCCATGACCCTGCTTGCGACGCTTGATCATGCCGATGCCGATCTGACCGCCTGTCTGGCGCGGGTGATGGCGGCGGTTCTGAAACCCGGTGACGTGATCGCGCTGCAAGGCGCGGTCGGCGCCGGCAAGACCCATTTCGCCCGCGCCTTTATCCGTGCGCGTCAGGGCGCGGCGGCCGAGGACGTGCCCAGCCCGACCTTTACCCTGGTTCAGACCTATGACGACCCCATGGGCACCGAAATCTGGCATGCGGACCTGTATCGCCTGAGCCACCCCGACGAGCTGGTCGAGCTGGGTCTGGACGAGGCGATGCGCGACAGCATCGTCCTGATCGAATGGCCCGATCATGGCGGCCCGCTGTCCGATCCGCTGATCCTTGGGCTTGAACCCATCGCCGGTTTTCCCGATCTGCGCCGGATCGCGCTTTCGGGATCGGATGCGCGCTGGGGGGGAATGGCCCGCCTGCCCGCCATTGCGCGGCTGATCCATCGCGCGCAATGGGCCGAAGCGCGGCTGATTGTGCTGGCGGGCGATGCCTCGTCGCGGCGCTATTTCCGGCTGCAGGACGGGGATCGCAGCGCGGTCCTGATGGATGCGGCACCGGGCACGACCGACAGTTATGTGGCGATGACGCAATGGCTGCGCCACCGCGATCTGCATGCGCCGGAAATCATCGCCGCCGATCAGGTCGAGGGGCTGCTGCTGATCGAGGATCTGGGCGACGATCTGGTGGCGCGCGTACTGGCGGCCGAGCCGGCGCTGGCGCCCCGGATCTATGGCCGCATGACCGACCTTCTGATCGAACTGCACGGCCATGCGCCGCCCGATTGGGTGCTGCGGCTGGACGGGCCGGAGCTGGCGCGTCAGGTCGGGCTTTTCGCCGAATATTACCCCGCCGCCGCCGGCGCGCCCGGCAAGGGCGCGGATGTGGCCGCCGTGATCGAGGCGCTGCATGCCGAACTGGCCGAGGACATGCCCGCCGTCCTTGGCCTGCGCGATTTCCATGCCGAGAACCTTGTCTGGCGGGGGGACGCGCCGCTGGGCCTGCTGGATTTTCAGGACGCGGTGGCCGTGCATCCGGCCTATGATCTGGTCTCGGGGTTGCAGGATGCCCGCCGCGATGTCGACCCCGCCATCGAGGCGGCCGAGATCGCCCGTTATATCGCCGCGACCGGGGTCGATGGCGACCGTTTCCGCGCCGCCTATGCGCTTTTGGGCGCACAGCGCAGCCTGCGGATCATGGGGATTTTCACCCGGCTGGCGCAGCGCGACGGCAAGCGGCGCTATCTGGCCTTCATGCCGCGCGTCTGGGACGCCATTCAGCGCAACCTGACCCATCCGGCGCTGGCGCCGCTGGCCGCCGCGCTTGAGGGGGTGCCCGCCCCTTCGGCCCGGGTGACCGACAGGATCGCGCAAGCATGAGCCTGCCTTTGATGATCTTTGCCGCGGGCAAGGGCACGCGCATGGCGCCCCTGACCGATGTGACGCCCAAGCCGCTGATCCGGGTGGGCGACCGGACGCTGCTGGACCGGGCGCTGGATCTGGGGCGCGGGGCCGGGCTGGACCGGGTGGTCGTCAACATTCATCATCTGGGCGGTCAGATCCGTGATCACATCGCCGGACTGGCGACCGGACCGGATATAACCATTTCCGACGAATCCGACCTTTTGCTGGAAACCGGCGGGGGGCTGCGCAAGGCGCTGCCGCTCTTGGGGCCGGGGCCTGTGATCACAATGAACCCGGATGTGATCTGGACCGGGTCGAACCCGCTCGCGGCGCTGCTTGCGGCCTGGGACGACCGGATGGACGCGCTTTTGATGCTGGTGCCGTTGGCGCATACGCATGGCCGCAAGGGTGGCGGCGATTTCAGCCTGGATCAGGCGGGCCGCCTGATCCGCAAGGGCGATCTGGTCTATGGCGGGGCACAGATCATCCGCACCGACCGGCTGGCCGGGATCGGGGACGAGGTGTTTTCGCTGAACCGGCTTTGGGATCTGATGATCGCCGAGGGCCGCGCCCATGGCCTGATCCACGGGGGCGAATGGTGCGATGTCGGGCGCCCCGACTGTATCCCGCTGGCCGAGGCATTGCTGGATGGCTGATTGGCAAAACGGCCTTTTCGCGCTGCCTTGCGGGGCCGATTTTGCCGGGGCTTTCGCTGATGGGTTGATCGCCCGGATGCGCGGCAGGCCACCCCAGGACATGGCCCGGGTGACCGTCTATGCCAATTCCGGCCAGTCGCTGATGGCGCTGCGCGAGGCGCTGATCTGGCGCGGCCCGCTGATCCTGCCGCAATTGCGGCTGATCGCCGATCTGGGCGGCGGGGCGGCCACCCCGGCCCTTGCCCGGCGGCTGGAGCTGGGCCGGCTGATCGATGCCGCGCTGCGCGCCGATCCCGATCTGGCGCAGGGACAGTCGGTGCCGGAACTGGCGGCCTCGCTGGCCGGGCTGATGGCCGAGATGCAGCTTGAGGGGCTGGATGTCACCGCGCTCGATGCCATCGACGCCCGCGATCACGCCCAGCATTGGGCGCGCGCGCTGGCTTTTCTGAAAATCGCCGCGGGCTATTACCTGACCGACCCGCCCCAGGACCGCGAAGCCCGCCAGCGCGCCGAGGCCGAGGCGCTGGCCGCGCGCTGGGCGCGGGGCGAGGCGCTGCCCGATGGGCCGGTGATCGTCGCAGGCTCGACCGGATCGCACGGGGCGACGCGGGATTTCATCCGCGCCGTCGCGCGCCTGCCCATGGGTGCGGTGGTGCTGCCGGGCTATGACCCCGACATGCCACAGGCGGTCTGGGACGGTCTGGACGCCCGGGCCGAGGATCACCCCCAGGCCCGCTATGCGCCGCTTTTGGCCGAATTCGGGCCGCCCGCCGACTGGGTGGCGGATGCGGCGCCCGACCCGGCGCGCAACCGGCTGATATCGCTGGCGCTGCGGCCGGCGCCGGTCACCGATCAGTGGATCGAGGAAGGGCCGCGCCTTGGCCCGCTGATCCCCGCCACCGAGGGGCTGACCCTGATCGAGGCCGAAAAGCCCGGCGAAGAGGCCGAGGCCATCGCGCTGATCATCCGCGAGGCGGTGGAAGAGGCGCGGCCCGTCACCCTGATCGCGGCCGACCGCATGCTGACGCGGCGGGTGCAATCGGCGCTGGACCGCTGGGGCATCATTCCCGACGATTCCGCCGGCCAGCCGCTGCCCCTGACCGCGCCGGGCCTGTTTCTGCGCCATATCGCCGATCTTTACGGGCGGGCGCTGACTTTGGACGCGGTTCTGGTGCTGTTGAAACACCCGGTCACGGCGACCGGGCTGGGCCGCGATTACCGGCGCGAACACAACCGCCATACGCGCGATCTGGAACTGCATCTGCGCGCGCATGGTCCGGTCTTTCCCGATGGCGCCGCCCTGCGCGATCTGGCCGACAGGGGGGATGAGAAAAGCAAGCCCTGGGCGCTGTGGCTGGCCGGTCTGCTGGACCGGATCCTGCCTTTGGCCGAGGATCGCGGCCCGCGCCCGCTGCGCGCGCGGCTCGCGGATCTGCGCGCACTGGCCGAGGCGCTGGCGGCCGGGCCGGGTGGCGATGCGGATGCATCCGAGCTGTGGGCCAAGGCCTCGGGCGGGCTGGCGCGCGGCGTGCTGGACCATCTCGCCGCCCATGCCGATCAGGGGCATGATCTGCGCCCGGCCGAATTTCGCGACCTGCTTTACAGCGAATTGCAGGGTCAGGCGGTGCGTCAGGACGTGGCCGCCCACCCGCTGGTCCGCTTTCGCGGCCCGCGCGAGGCCCGGACCGAGGCCGTGGGCGATGCCGCCGGGCTGGTCATTCTTGCCGGGTTGAACGAAGGTGGCTGGCCGCAGGCCCTGCCCCCGGATCCGTGGCTGTCGCGGCCGATGCGGCTGGCCGCCGGGCTGACCCTGCCGGAACGGCGGGTCGGGCTTGCCGCGCATGACTTTCAACAGGCCGTGGGTGCCGCGCAGGTGGTGCTGAGCCGCGCCCGCCGCGATGCCGAGGCCGAGACGATCCCGTCGCGCTGGCTGAACCGGCTGGTGAACCTGTTGGGCGGATTGCCCGATCAGCAGGGTCCGCAGGCCTTGGCGCAGATGCGCGCGCGCGGGCAGCGCTGGCTGGATCTGGCGGCGTTGCAGGCGCGGCCCCGGATGGCGCTTTCGCCGGCGCCGCGCCCCTCGCCGATCCCGCCCGCGCCGGCCTTGCGACAGATGTCGGTGACCGAGGTGCGCAACCTGATCCGCGACCCCTATGCGGTCTATGCCCGCCGTGTGCTGGGGCTGCGCGCGCTGGACCCGCTGCGTCCCGAACCCGACGCGGCCGAGCGTGGCAATACCCTGCACCGGATCATGGACATTTTCCTGCGCGGTCTGCCCGACCTGCCCGAGGCGCCGGATGCGATGAAGGCGCGGCTTCTGGCGATCACCCGGCAGGTGCTGGATGAGGATGTGCCATGGCCCTCGGCCCGGCTGTTCTGGCGGGCGCGGATCGCGGGCGTGGCCGACCGGCTGATCGCCGATGAGGTGGCGCGGCTTGCCCAGGGCCGCCCCGCCGTGATCGAGGATCGGGCCGAACTGTCGGTGCCCGGCGCCGATTTCCGTCTGACCGCCAAACCCGACCGGCTGGACCTTTTGACCGATGGCCGGGTTCAGGTTTACGACTACAAATCCGGCAAGCCGCCGACCGACAAGCAGATCGCGCATTTCGACAAGCAATTGCCGCTTGAGGCGGCGATGGTCGAACAGGGTGCCTTTCGTGCGCTGGGCCGCGCCGATGTGGCCGGCATCAGCTATATCCAGCTGGGCGAAGAGGGGAAAACCCATAGCCGCGATTTTGGCCCCGGATTCGCACAGGATACTTGGGCGGGTTTCGTCGATCTGATCGGGCGCTATCTGCGCGGCGAACGTGGCTTTACCGCCCGCCTTGCGATGGAACGGACCGATCATACCGGCGATTACGACCACCTGTCGCGGTTCGGCGAATGGGACCTGACCCAGCCCGCGAAACCCGAAAGGTTCGACGATGGATGAGGCGACGCTGGCACAGGTCCGGGCGGCGGATCCCGGGCGCTCGACCTGGCTGACGGCGAATGCCGGCTCGGGCAAGACGCGGGTGCTGACCGACCGGGTGGCGCGGCTGTTGCTGGCCGGGACCGCGCCCGAAAAGATCCTGTGCCTGACCTATACCAAGGCCGCCGCGACCGAGATGCAGAACCGGCTTTTGGCGCGGCTGGGGCAATGGGCGATGCTCTCCGAACCCGATCTGCGCGCC
The DNA here is from genome assembly GCF_042648425.1 of Paracoccus mangrovi. NCBI lineage: Bacteria > Pseudomonadati > Pseudomonadota > Alphaproteobacteria > Rhodobacterales > Paracoccaceae > Paracoccus > Paracoccus mangrovi. Next base: position 112,598 of record NZ_JBHRXJ010000003.1, read on the forward strand.
GAGCTGGCCCGGCTGGGCGAGGATACGGGCGCGGCCCCCGATCTGCGCGCCGCGCGCCGTCTGTTCGCCCGCGCCATCGAGACGCCCGGCGGCCTGAAGGTCCAGACGATCCACAGCTTTTGCGCGGGCGTCTTGCGGCGTTTCCCCATCGAGGCCGGTGTTCCCCACGGCTTTACCGAGCTTGACGACCGCAGCGCCGCCCTGATCCGTGCCGAGATCATCGAGGAAATGGCCCGGACCGAGGCGCCCGTTCTGGACGATCTGCTGCTGCTGCATTCGGGCGAACGGCTTGACGAATTCCTGTCCGGTCTGCGCGGTTTTGAAACGCCGCCTGATCGGGGCCGGCTCTGGGCCGCTTCGGGTCTGGCCCCGGACGCCGCGCTGGACGATCTTTTGGCGCAGACCTTTTCGGATGGCGCGCTGGTCATCGCGGCGCTGATCCCGCATCTGTTGAAAAGCGGCGCGAACGACCAGAAGGCGGCGGCCAAGCTTGCCGCCGGCGACTGGACGCGCCCCGGCCTGCCCGAGCTGGTCATTCTGGAAGACGTGCTTTTGACCGGCGCCGGCGCCAAAGTCCCCTTCAGCGCCAAATATGACAGCTTTCCGACCAAAGCCGTCCGTCAGGGTGCGGCCGCCGGGCTGATCGACGATCTGGCCATCCTGATGGAGCGGGTGGAATCCGCCCGTCCCCGCAGTCTGGCGCTGGATCACGCCGAAAAGACGGCGGCGCTGCACCGTTTCGGGCATGAATTCCTGAACCGTTACCGTGCCGCCAAGGCGGCGCAGGGCTGGCTGGATTTCGACGATCTGATTGACCGCACGGCGCGGCTTTTGTCGGAAAACAGCATGGCGCAATGGGTGCTGTTCCGGCTGGATGGCGGCATCGATCATATCCTTGTCGATGAGGCCCAGGACACGAGTCCCGCGCAATGGCGGGTGATCGAACGGCTGACCGATGAATTCACCTCGGGTCATGGCGCCCGCGACGATGGGCGCACGGGCGCGCGCAGCCTGTTCGTGGTGGGCGATCCGAAACAGTCGATCTATTCCTTTCAGGGCGCCGATATCGCCGTGTTCGAGGCCCGCCGCGCCGGCTTTGCCGAGGCTTTTGCCGCGATCCAGAACCCGATGCAGGTGCTGGAACTGCGCCACAGCTTCCGATCCTCGACCGCGATCCTGTCGCTGGTCGATCAGGTCTTCGCGGGCGACGCGGCGCGGGGTCTTGGCGATCCGCCCCGGCATCGGGCGTTCCGCACCGACATGCCGGGCCGGGTCGATCTGTGGCCCGCGATCCCCAAACCCGACAAGCCCGAGCCCGGCGACTGGACCGATCCCGTCGATCGCCCGGCCGAAAATTCGGAAATCACGCAGCTGGCCCGGGCCATCGCCAATGCGGTCGGCGACATGCTGGGCGGCCCGATTTTTGACGCGAAATCCGGCGCCGTGCGGCGCATCCGGGCCGGTGACGTGCTGATCCTTGTGCAGCGCCGCTCGGACCTGTTTGCCGAAATCATCGCGGCGCTGAAATCGGCCGGCCTGCCGGTGGCGGGGGCCGACCGGCTAAAGCTGGCGGGCGAAATGGCGGTGCGCGACATCCGCGCCGTGCTGTCGACCCTTGCCACGCCCGAGGACGATCTGTCGCTGGCGGCGGCCCTGCGTTCGCCGCTGTTCGGGCTAAGCGAAGAACAGCTTTACCACCTGGCGGCGGGGCGCAAGCGCGGGGAATATCTGTGGCGGCGGCTGCGCGATTCCAACCATCGCGCGGCGGTCGATCTGTTGTCGGACCTGATGGGGCAGACCGGCTTCATGCGGCCCTATGACCTGATCCAGCGGCTGTTGATCCGCCATGACGGGCGCGCGCGGCTGTCGGCGCGGCTGGGCGCCGAGGCACAGGACGGCATCGACGAATTGCTGTCCCAGGCGCTGAGCTATGAATCCGGCGAGACCCCTTCGCTGACCGGTTTTCTGGTCTGGCTCAGCGGCGACGATGTCGAGGTCCGCCGTCAGGCCGGATCGGCCGGCGAGGATGGCGAGGGGCTGATCCGGGTGATGACGGTCCACGGCTCAAAGGGGTTGGAAAGCCCCATCGTCATCATGCCCGACAGCGCCAAACGCCAGTCGCCGCGCGAAGGTCAGATGCTGATCGCCCCCGATGGCACCGCGCTTTGGCGCGGCCGCAAGGAGGAACGCCCCGATCCGGTCGCCGAACTGGCCGCCGATCAGACCGCGCGCCAGTTGCAGGAACGAAAGCGCCTGCTTTACGTCGGCCTGACCCGGGCCGAAAGCTGGCTGATCGTTGCCGCGGCCGGCGAAACCGGCGCGGAGGAAGACAGCTGGCATGCGATGGTCGAGGCGGGTTTCGGCCGCAGCGATCTGGACGAGACGCGTATCCCCGCGCCCTGGGGCGGCGAGATCCGGCGGCTGAGCCATGGCCAATGGCCCGAGGCCGCGCCCGAGGGGACCCGCGCCGCGCCCGCGCCCCTTGCCGCGCCGGGCTGGCTGAACGCGGCGCCGCCGCCCATGCCGGAAAAGCGCCGCGCGGTGGCGGCGACCTCGCTGGGCGGGGCCAAGGTCGTCGCGGGCGGCGATGGCGATGCCGAGGCGGCGATGCTGTTCGGGACAAGGCTGCATCTGCTTTTGGAACATCTGCCGGGTCGCGATCCCGCCGATTGGCCGACCGTCGCCCGCGACGTGCTGGCCGATTCCGAGGGCGGCCTGCCCGAACCCGCCGCGCTGGCCGGGCTTTTGGACGAGGCGCGCGAGGTGCTGACCGCGCCGGCGCTGGCCGAGGTCTTTGACCTGCCCGAGGGGGCCGAGGTCATGGCCGAATTGCGGCTGGCCGTGCCGTGGTTCGGGGGGGTGCCGCTGAGCGGACAGATCGACCGGCTGGTGATTGCGCAGGACCGCGTGCTGGCCGTCGATTACAAATCGAACCGCGATGTGCCCGCGCGGGCCGAGGATGTGCCCTTGGGCATTCTGCGGCAGATGGCGGCCTATCGCGCGGCGCTGCGCCAGCTTTGGCCCGAGCGCCGGATCGAGGTCGCGGTTCTGTGGACGGCCACGCGCAGCATCATGGGCTTGCCGGACGCTGTTCTGGACGGGGTGATGGCGGGTCTTGACCCGGCCGGATCGGGTACCTAGCTGTTTGGGGACGTTCCTGCCGGCATGATCCGGCGCATCGCAGGAGAATTTCATGGCCACGCAAGCCGTTTCCGACGCTACATTTGACAGCGAAGTCCGCCAGTCCGCCACCCCGGTTGTGGTCGATTTCTGGGCCGAATGGTGTGGCCCCTGCCGCCAGATCGGTCCGGCGCTGGAAGAACTGGCCGCCGAATATGGCGACAAGGTCAAGATCGTCAAGGTGAACGTGGACGAGAACCCCGAAAGCCCGGCCCAGCTGGGCGTGCGCGGCATTCCGGCGCTGTTCCTGTTCAAGGACGGTCAGGTTGTGTCGAACAAGATCGGCGCCGCGCCCAAGGCCGCGCTGAAAGCCTGGATCGACGACGCGATCTGATTTCGGGCCGGTTTGACGATATTGCGGGGGCGGCGGCTCAGATCGGCCAGCCGCCCTTTTGCATGGCCGCAAGGATGCGCCGGCCCGCCTCGGGGCGCGAGGCGTTGATCGCCATGTCTTGTAAAAACCAGTAGAGATAGCGGTCGAAATCCGGCGCATGGGTTTCGGCCTGTGCCAGCGCCTGTGCGGCGCCCAGCCGGGCGGCGCTTAGCCCGATATGATGAAAATCGATCTGGGCGAAAAGCACGGCGGGCTTGCCCAAGAGATAGCCGTCAAAGGCCACGGCGCTGTTTTGCGTCACCACAAAGGCGCAGTCGCGCAGGATGGACGCGGTATCGCCGCCAAGGACAAGGTTCGGATGGCGCGCGACCAGCCGGTCCAGCGCCTTCAGATCGCCGGTATCATAGCTTTCCCGGGGATGCAGGGTCGCCACGACCGGCCGGCCGGTGGCGGCGGCGGCATCGAGCATGTCGAGCGGGCTCATGCTTTGGAACGACCGGCAGCGGCGGATATGCCCCTGTAGCGGGACCAGAATGGTTTCGCCGCGTCGCGGTGCCGGGCCGGGCAGCACGCGTTTGCGCAATTGGTCGGCAAAGTTGCGGGCCGCCGTGGCGTCGACGCTTTGCGGGTCAAAGGCACGGCGCGCGACGCGAAAGCGCCAGCGTTGCTGGACCGGCTCGATCTGCCAGAACGGATAGTGATAGGCGCGGCGAAAGGTCAGCGCGCGGTCATGGGTGGGCGATTCCATATGAAACAGGGCATAGCCGTCCCGGCGCGGGGCCTGGCGGCGGGATTGCGGGCCGGTTTCGTGGTATTCGACTTGCCATCCGGCGCCCTCGACCGCGGCTTTCAGCACATTCATGAAATTGAATGTCCCCGCGCGCGAGGTGTCCAGCATATTGCCGTGCAGATAGATGCGCAGAATGGGGGCATGGCTCATGCGGCGCAGGCTAGCGGCTGGAAGGGGCCTGCGAAAGGGGCGGGTTGCGAAAGCCGGGTGCCGGTCATATCTGACCCCCGAGACACAAGCGGGAGCGAACGCATGTCCGATGAGAAATTCCCCGGCTGGCACGGCACCACCATTCTGGCGGTGCGGCGCGGCGGCAAGGTCGTGGTCGCCGGCGACGGTCAGGTCAGCGTCGGCCAGACGGTGATGAAGGGCACGGCGCGCAAGGTGCGGCGGCTGAGCCCCGGCGGACATGATGTGGTGGTCGGTTTCGCCGGATCGACGGCGGATGCATTCACCCTGTTGGAGCGGCTGGAAAAGAAGCTTGAGTCGGCGCCGGGACAATTGGCGCGGGCCTGTGTCGAATTGGCCAAGGATTGGCGCATGGACAAGTATCTGCGCAATCTGGAGGCCATGCTGATCGTCACCGACGGGCGCGAGATTTTCGTGGTGACCGGTGCCGGCGACGTGCTTGAGCCCGAGCATGATGTGGCCGCCATCGGATCGGGCGGGAATTTCGCGCTGGCCGCCGCGCGCGGGTTGATGGCGAGCGATCTGGATGCCGAGGGGGTCGCGCGGGCGGCCATGGCGATCGCCGCCGATATCTGTGTCTATACCAATGGCAATCTGACGGTCGAGGTATTGGGTTAAGGGGGCTCTGCCCCCGGCCCTTCGGGCCTCCCCCGGGATATTTGGGCATGAAAGACGGGCTTTGCCCCATGCCCGTGACAGGAAAGGTGGAAGATGAGTGACCTAACCCCGCGCGAGATCGTGTCCGAGCTGGATCGCTTTATCATCGGGCAAAAGGACGCCAAGCGCGCTGTGGCGGTGGCCTTGCGCAATCGCTGGCGCAGGAAGCAGCTGGGCGACGATCTGCGCGATGAGGTCTATCCCAAGAATATCCTGATGATCGGGCCCACAGGCGTCGGCAAGACCGAGATTTCGCGCCGTCTGGCCAAGCTGGCGCGGGCGCCGTTTCTGAAGGTCGAGGCGACGAAGTTCACCGAAGTCGGCTATGTCGGCCGCGATGTCGAGCAGATCATCCGCGATCTGACCGATGCCGCCATCATCGAGACCCGCGAGCGCATGCGCGAAGAGGTCAAGGCGCGGGCGCATAAATCCGCCGAGGATCGCGTTGTCGCCGCCCTTGCCGGCGAGAATGCCCGCGAGCAGACCCGCGAGATGTTTCGCGACAAGCTCAAGCGCGGTGAGCTGGACGATACCGTGATCGAGCTGGAGGTTCAGGACAATTCCAATCCCTTCGGGATGATGGAGGTGCCGGGTCAGCCCGGCGGCGCCATGGGCGGGATGATGGATCTGTCGGGGTTGATGAAGGCATTCGGCGGGCGCCGGGTGCGGCGCAAGGTTTCGGTCGCCGAAAGCTATGAGCTGTTGATCGCCGAAGAGGCCGACAAGCTTCTGGATGATGAGGTGGTCAAGGCCGCGGCGCTTGAGGCGGTGCAGGAGAACGGCATCGTCTTTATCGACGAAATCGACAAGGTCGCCGCCCGGCAAGAGACGCGCGGCGGCGATGTCAGCCGCGAAGGCGTGCAGCGCGATCTTTTGCCGCTGATCGAGGGCACGACCGTTTCGACGAAATACGGGCCGGTCAGGACCGATCACATCCTGTTCATTGCCAGTGGTGCGTTCCATATTGCCAAGCCCAGCGATCTTTTGCCGGAATTGCAGGGCCGGTTGCCGATCCGGGTCGAGCTGCGCGCCCTGACCGAGGATGATTTCATCCGCATCCTGACCGAGACCGACAATGCGCTGACGCGTCAATATACCGCGCTGATGGCCACCGAGGGCGTATCGGTCGAGTTCACCGAGAACGGGATCCGGGCGCTGGCCCGCATCGCCGCCGAGGTCAATGGCTCGGTCGAGAATATCGGCGCGCGGCGACTTTACACCGTGATCGAGCGGGTCTTTGAAGAGCTGTCTTTCAGCGCGCCGGACCGTTCGGGCGAAAAGGTCGTGGTCGATACGGATTTCGTCGAAACGCATCTGGGCGACCTGTCGCGTTCGGCGGATCTGTCGCGCTATGTTCTGTAAGGGAACCGGCGGGCGGCGGTGGTCGTTGTCCCGTCAGCCAACATATAGGGATGCGGCATGAAGTTTATCTTTGGCATCATCATCTTTGCCCTTGATGTCTGGGCGATCGCCTCGATCATCAACACCAATGAATCGAACGGCACCAAGCTGCTTTGGATTCTGCTGGTCGCGCTTTTGCCGGTGGTCGGGTTGATCATCTGGTGGTTCGCCGGGCCTAAGGCCAATTACGGCGGATCGTGAACCGGACGGATCGTGAATCGGGGCGGCCTTTGGGCCGCCCCTTTTGCTATCGCCGCAGATAGACATAATAGGCGCCGTCACCGCCATGGCGGCGGTGGGCGGCGCGCACTTGCAGGACGATCCCCGCTAGCGGCGGCATATGCAGCCAATGCGGCACATTGTGGCGCAGCGCCCCGGGCCGCACCGGCAGCGGCGCATCGGGTCCGCCATCGCGGCCCTTGCCGGTGATGATCAGCACCAGACGGCGGCCATCGGCATGCGCCTGAAGGATGAAGCGGATCAGGACCGGCTGTGCCACCGCCAATGTCATGCCATGCAGGTCGATGCGCGCCTCGGGCGAAAGCTTGCCGCGCGTCATCTGGCGATGGGTCTTGTGATCCATGCGCAGGGGCTGGTTCTGCACCGCCTCGCGCGGGTGGGGCGAAAGGTCGATGCGGGTGCTGTTGCCCCCGGCCCGGCCGCCGATGCGCAGATCGCCGAAATCGACATTGTTCAGGGCCGGAGGCTCGGGCGCGCGCGGCAGCGGCGGCGCACCGGGATCGACCCGTGGCGCCGGCCGTTTGCGGTCGGGATGCATGGGCACGGCGGTTGCGGCGACCCGGGACCAAAGCGCCTTGTCCTCGGTCGATAATCCCCGCTTGCGCGCCATGGATCAGGCCGTGGCGACCAGCTGCCAATTGGGGTCATCCTGGCCGATGCGGCGGGCAAAGGTCCAGGTGTCGCGCTGTTTGCGGGCGGCCTTGGCATCGCCATCGACGACCTGGCCATCGGCATCGCGGGTGGCGACGATCATTTCGCCGACAAAGCGCACCGACAGTTCGGCCATGCCGGTGTCGCGGTTGAATTCGGCGGCGGCGAGGCTGGTTTCGCGGGTGCCGAGGAATTCCGCCTCGGTGGTCAGCCCGCGCGCCTTGCGGTCGGCGATCACCGTGTCAAAGGCTTCGGCCACGGGCGGGGCCAGAAAGGCGCGCACATCCGACAGATCGCCGCGCTCAAAGGCCATCAGGATCATCTCATAGGCGGATTTCGCGCCCGACAGGAACGGCCCGACGACGAAACCCGGTTCAAGCTGCTTGATCTGGGTCAGGGCGCGGGCGGTGCTGCTGCCCGGTTCGGCGTGATCGGCGATGTCGTTGTCGGCCGGCTCGGCCACGCCATCGATGACGTCGGCGCGGCTGCGCTGGGTCGTGTTGTCCGGGACGCGGGGTTGTTCGAACCCGTCGCGCGTGCCCAACACCCCGCGCAGGCGCAGGATCAGAAAGACGGCGATGGCGCCCAGAACGAGCAGTTGCAGCAGAGGGTTTGTCATCGGCGGGCCTAACGAACTTTGTAACCGGAGGTTTGAATGCTTATGTAGGGTGCAGACCGGCCCAAGTCCAGTTTTGGCGCCGGAAAACGGACGTCCAGGGGAACGCTTTCATGTGGCTTTTGCTGCCATTCATCATCCTGCCGATCCTTGAGATCGCACTGTTCATTCAGGTTGGCGGCGCGATCGGGGTTTTGCCTGTCATCGCGCTGGTTCTGGGCTCGGCGGTGCTGGGGGTGGCGGTGATGCGCCGGCAGGGCGCGCAGGCGGCGATGGACGTGCAGCGCGCGATGCAGGATTTCCGCGATCCGGCGAAACCCATGGCCCATGGCGCGCTGGTGATGATCGCGGGGATGCTTCTGGTGCTGCCGGGGCTGTTGACCAGCGCGGTCGGCCTGATCCTGTTGATTGAGCCGGTGCGCGATCTGATCCTGCGGCGAATGGCGGCGCGGGTGCGGGTCGCGGGCGCGGGGTTTGGCCGTGGCTATCCCGGCGGGCCGCGCCCGGATGGCGGACGCTGGGGCGATGACGGCACGATTGACGGCGAATACACCGTTCAGGACGATCCGCCCACGCCGATCCGCGAGGGACTGACCGATCGGCGCGGCGATGGCGGCGCGGGTGCGGCCGGGCCACGGCGCGGCGATTCCGGTTGGACCCGGCATTGAGCGTGGCGATTTGCGGTGCTAAAACCTCCGCAGATCGCAGGAGAATTCCATGACCGACGAAAACACCAACGGCGCCCCCGCCGGCACGCCCGCGGCCGACGCCCCCAAGGCCGAGCAGGCGGCTGTCCGCATGCAGATCCTGACGCAATATGTCCGTGACCTGTCATTTGAGAATGCGGTGGCGCAAAAGGGCCTGCCTTCGGGCGAGGTGCAGCCTGAAATCAGCGTTCAGGTCAGCCTGGATGCCCGCAAGCGCCCGACCGAACATCAATACGAAGTCATCACCAAATTCCGCGTGCAGTCGGTCAATGCCAAGGACAAGTCCTCGCTGTTTCTGTGCGAGCTGGACTATGGCGGCATCTTCCATGTCGAGGGTGTCCCCGAGGATCAGCTGCATCCGTTCCTGATGATCGAATGCCCGCGCATGATGTTCCCCTTTGTGCGGCGCATCGTGTCGGACATGACGCGTGATGGCGGCTTCCCGCCCTTCAACATGGATCCGGTCGATTTCGTGGCGCTGTACCGCCAGGAAATCGCGCGCCGCATGCAGGCCGAGCGGCCGGCGGGCCAGCCGGTGTCCTGAGCGACGCCGGCCTTGCATCGGCCCGCGGGTTCACGAACCTGCGGGCCTTTTTCTTTCCTGCCGCCGCAATCGTGACCGGGGCGTCATCGTGGGGATGTCATGGCAAAGCGCGCCAAACGTGCCTGGCAAAGGATGCTTTCGGGGCGTCGTCTGGACCTGCTGGACCCGACGCCGATGGATATCGAGATTGGCGACATCGCCCATGGGCTGGCTTTCGTCGCGCGCTGGAACGGCCAGACGCATGGCGACTGGGCCTATAGCGTGGCCGAGCATTCGCTTTTGGTCGAGGAAATCCACCGCCGCGCCGATCCGGGCGGCGATGCGCGCTGGCGGCTTGCGGCGCTGCTGCATGATGCGCCCGAATATGTGATCGGCGATATGATTTCCCCGGTCAAAGCCGCCATCGGCGCCGAATATGGTGAAATGGACGACCGCCTTGCCGCCGCGATCCACCGCCGCTTTGGATTGCCCGCGCAGATCCCCGCGCCCATCAAGCGCGCGATCAAACGCGCGGACCGCATTTCCGCCTGGCTTGAGGCGATACAGATCGCCGGCTTTTCGCGCGCCGAGGCCGACCGGCTGTTTCCCGTGCCCCAGCCCGATCTGCTGGAAGGGCTGGAAATCCGGTTGCGGCCGCCCCGCGAAACCCGCGCCGCCTATTTGTCGCGGTTTCACGCCCTGATTGCGGAAATCGACAGCGTCCAAAAGGGCGTTTAAAAGAAACCGCTGCGCTAAAAGAAACCCTGAAAGACGACACCCCCGCGATTAAATCACGGGGGTGTCGCTCTTTTTCAAGGATCGTCCCGGATCGGGTTACGATCGGGCAAGGCTTTCAGATTTCAAGATCTTCCAGCTTCTTGCCGGCGTCCAGATATTCCTGAACCCAGCGCGGCTTGCGGCCACGACCGGTCCAGGTCAGCGAGGAATCGCCGGGATTTGCGTATTTGGGTGCAACCTTGGCGCGCGCGGGCTTGCCAGCGGTCAGATCGGCGAGGTTAAAGCCGAATTCACGCGCTGCGGTTTCAGCGGCGGCCAAGGCTTCGCGTTTACGGCGATCCTCGAATGTAGAAATTGCGCGGTCGAGCTTGTTGCGCAGATCACGAAGCTCGCGCAAGGACATGTTGTCCAGTTCGATGCTCATATTGGGGTTTCCTGGTTAGGCAGTTCACCATTCCAGATATTCGCACTTGTAAAAGAATTGCAATGGGTGCGCGATTATTGTCGATTAACGTGGGCTTCTTTTGGCCAAAATCCGCTGCAATGTCCGCCGATGCATATGAAGCCGGCGCGCCGTTTCACTAACGTTGCGGTCGCATTGTTCGAAAACGCGCTGAATATGTTCCCAGCGGACGCGGTCGGCCGACATCGGCGCCTCGGGCGGCGGCGGCAGGGTTTCGCCGCGCGACAGCAAGGCGCGGGTGATATCCTCGGCGTCGGCGGGCTTGGACAGATAATCGGTCGCGCCCATCTTGACCGCGGCCACGGCGGTGGCGATGGCGCCATATCCGGTCAGCACGACGATACGCGCATCGGCCCGCGCCTCGCGCAGCGCATCGACAACATCCAGACCGTTGCCATCCTCAAGCCGTAGATCGACCACCGCAAAGGCCGGCGCGCCGCCCTCAAGCAGGACGCGCGCCTCGGCGACCGAGGCGGCGCGACTTACCAGAAAGCCGCGTTTTTCCATGGCCCGGGCCAGCCGGTTCAGGAAAATCTCGTCGTCGTCGACAAGCAACAGGCTGGGATCGGGTCCGATTTCACTGTCTTCGGCCATGGGCGGTCACCTCGAATTTCTGGGCGTTGATTATGCCTATTCTGGCCGGGGGTCAAATACGCTTGGCCGCATTTATGAAACAGGCGGTTTGGTTGGCCATGTCCTGGGGCGCGAGATTGCGGTCGAAAAGCTCGACCGCGCCGCTGCCGGGCATCACCAGATAGGTATTGGTCATATGATCGACCAGATAGTTTTCGGGGTCGTCCTGATCGTTGATGCGATAATAATTGCCCCATGATTTCGACACTGCGGCGATTTCCTCGGGCGTCCCGGTCAGGGCGATCATGCGTTCATGCATGGCCTGCGCGAAATCGTTCAGAACCGGCGGCGTATCCCGTTTCGGGTCGACCGAAATGAAAACCGGGGTCACCTCGATCCCGCCGGCCTCCAGAATTGAGGCCGCCTCGGCATTGCGGGCCGCGTCCAGCGGACAGATATCGGGGCAATAGGTATAGCCGAAATACAAGAGCGACGGTTTGGCGAAAACCTGTGCCTCTGTCACGCGCGCGCCGTGCTGATCGGTCAGGGTGAAGGGGCCGCCAAGACGGTCGAACCCGCCGGCGATCGTGCTTTTGCGGCATTCCGCGAAACCGGGATTGCCGCCGTCGCGCGACAGCCACAGCCCGCCCGTCAGCAACAAAAGCACCGCCGCAAGGCTGCCCAGGATCAGGATCCGCTTGTCTTTGTTCATACCCTCGTCCCGTTCCTGCCCTTGCCCGTGATATGGCCACATTGATCGCGCATTCCGCGATGGGTATCAATGCCGGGGCCCCTCTGACGTTCCGGCCCCGGAAGAAAGCCGTCGCATGAATCTTGATATCATCGCCCGCCGCATCGAGCTGTTTCCCGGCCAGCCCGACCCCGAGCCGATCCGCCTGCGCACGCTGATCCTGCTCAGATGGGCGGCGATCACGGGACAGCTGGCCGCCGTCTGTGGCGGGTTGCTGATCGGGGTGCGCTTTCCGCTGGTCGCGGTGCTGACCATCATCGCCCTGGCTGCGGTTCTGAACCTGCTTTTGATGATGCGGCCGAACCGCCGCATCTCTGCGCTTGAGGTGGCGTGGCAGCTGGGCTTCGATCTGGCGCAGGTGGCGGCGCTGCTGGCGTTGACCGGGGGGCTGACCAATCCGTTCGCGCTGCTTTTGCTGGCGCCGGTGACCATCGCCGCGACGACATTGCCGGGGCGGCAGCTGATCGCGCTGGGGGTGGGGACGCTGATCATGGTGACATTGTCGGCATTGTTCGCGCAGCCGCTGGTTTTTGGAACCGATGGGGTGATTCGCCTCAATGAGCCGCTATTGGCGGGGCATTGGCTGGCCATCGTCATTGGCGCGATGTTCTTTGCCAGCTTTGCCCGCCGCGTCGCCGCCGAATTGACCGCCACGACCGAGGCGCTGTTTGCCGCCCGCATGGCGCTTGAACGGGAACAGAAACTGCAACATCTGGGCGGTGTCGTTGCCGCCGCCGCGCATGAGCTGGGCACCCCTCTGGCCACGATCAAGCTGGTCAGTTCGGAATTGGCGGATGAGCTTTCGCAGGCATTGCCCGACCGCGACGACCTGGCCGAGGACGTGATGCTGTTGCGGCAATCCGCGGATCGTTGTCGCGATATTTTGCGTTCGATGGGGGCGTCTGGGCGGGACGATCTGTTGATCCGCTCGGCCCCGATCTGCGAGGTTCTGAACGAGGCGGCGGCCCCGCATCAGGGGCGCGCCGCGCGGATCGTCCTGCATTGCGATGACGAGACGACGGTGATCCGCCGCGACGCCGCCATCATTCACGGGCTGCGCAACCTGATCCAGAACGCGGTCGATTTCGCCCACAGTCGGGTCACGGTCGAAACCGGGCTGGATCAGGACGAGCTTTGGGTGCGCATCAGCGATGACGGGCCGGGATTTCCCGCGACATTGCTGCCGCGCATCGGCAGTCCGTTTCTGACCACGCGCCCGCGCGCCGAGGATGGCCGCAATTACGAAGGCATGGGGCTGGGCCTTTTTATCGCCAAGGCGCTGCTCGAAGGATCGGGGGCGCGGCTGGAATTCGCCAATGCCGCCGGCCGGGGCGCGCGGATCACCGTGACCTGGTCGCGCGCCGCGATTGCGGCCGATGACCGTGGCGCTCTGGGGCCAAATCCCGAAATTCACGGCTGATTCAATTTTCCGTTAACATTTTTTTAAAAATTCTATCTATAGTTGTGCAAGAACGTGTTTCTCGATGGATGTCGCGATGGTCTTGCAGTTCTTCATCGCTTTCATGGCGGCGCTGGCCGCTGTGGCGCTGGCGCTGGTGCTGATCTGGACGATCAGCCGCAGACATGGGCGCAATCCGGGCAAACCGGCCCTGGATCGCAATCTGGAATCCATTGTTTTCCTGTTCAGGAACAAGGTGCTGGTCGATGCGACCGGGCCTGCGCGCGCACTCCTTTCGGTTGTGCCGGGGGATGATGACTGGATGCGCCTGACAAATTGGCTGTCGATGCGCATGCCTGAATCTGTTACCGCGCTGGCCGATCTGGGCCGGCTGCCGCGCCTTGAACTGAGCGAGGCGACGGCCGAATCATCCCTGCGGCTTTTGGCCGAGGATCTGGGAAATGGCGCGCTGCGCCTGACGCTCAGCGATCTGGCGGCGGAAAATGCGGGGATCATGGTCGATTCCCTGTCCCATTCCGCCATGGAGCATGAGCTTGAGCTGCTGCGCAGCACCATGGATCATTCGCCGATGCTGGCCTGGCGTCAGGACCGACAGGGGCACGTCACATGGGCAAACTCGGCCTATCTGCATCTGGTCGAGGATCGGTTGGGCGGCGAAACGCTTTGGCCGATGCCGCAGCTGATCGACCTGACCAATCTGCCGGCGCGGGGCGGCGCCAAGGGCGCGGCCCGGCGGGTACAGCTGGAACAGGGCGATCAAAGCCGCTGGTACGATTGCTATCTGCATGAAATCGCCGATCAGACCGTCGCCATAGCCTTGCCTGCCGATGCCGCCGTTCGCGCCGAACGCAGCCTGCGCGAATTCGTCCAGACCCTGACCAAGACTTTCGCCGATCTGCCCATCGGCCTTGCGATTTTCGACCGGGACCGCAACCTGCAACTGTTCAATCCGGCGCTGATCGACCTGACCGGGCTGGCCACCGGGTTTCTGACTGCGCGGCCGACGCTTTATGCCTTTCTCGACCGCCTGCGCGAGGCGCGGATGGTGCCCGAGCCCAAGGATTATCGCAGCTGGCGCAATCAGATGAATTCCCTCGAGGCGGCGGCGTCCTCGGGGCATCATGTCGAAATATGGTCGCTGCCGGGTGGCCAGACCTATCGCGTGACCGGCCGGCCGCATCCCGATGGCGCCATCGCCTTTCTTTTCGACGATATCACCTCGGAAATTTCGCTCACACGGAAGTTTCGCGCCGATCTGTCGCTGGGGGCCGAGGTTCTGGATGCGATCGAGGACGCGGTGGCCGTCTTTGGCGCCAATGGCGATCTGTTGACCTCGAACCGGCATTATGCCGAGCTTTGGGGTCAGACGATGCGGACCACGCTTGACGATCACATCGCGGGCTGGACCCAGCTTTGCGGCCAAAGCCCGGGTCTTTCCGCACTGTGCCGGATGCTCAACGCGGCCCTGCCCGACAAGCCGGTGCGCGGCGCGATGGCCGGTCCTGCGGGGGGGTTGTTGTCATGGGGGCTGCGGCCATTGTCGGGCGGGCGTCTTTTGCTGAGCTTTTCGGCGCCCGTGCCGGCGCCATCGGCCCCGAAAGAGGATGGCGCCCCAAAATCGGGTCTGGTCGAGGCCGATCCGGCGCGGCAACAGGCGGTCGGCTAGATCCGCGCCGCTTGCGGGATGAGACTTGCCTTTGCGGTGGTGCTGCCGTCCCTTGGGACGACCAAGGCAGGGAAAGGAAGCCGGAATGCCCATATGCAGCGATGACGGCCGCCGGGGTGGCGCATGAGCCCCGATTTTTTGGCGGGCCGGCGCGTGCTGTTCGTGATGGCGGTGGATGCCGAATATGGCGAACATCTGCGCCGGCGCATCACGCCGCTGATGACCGGGATCGGCCCGGTCGAGGCGGCGGTCGTGCTGACCACCGAACTGGCCCGGATGCAGATGCAGGACGATCTGCCGGAACTGGTTGTATCGCTTGGTTCGGCGGGGTCGCGACAGCTGGAACAAGCGGCGGTCTATCAGGTTTCGGCGGTCGAATATCGCGATATGGATGCCTCGGCGCTGGGATTTGAAAAGGGGGTGACGCCGCTTTCCGGCCTGCCCGCCCGCACTGAACTGGTGTTGCGCATCCCCGGCCTGCCCGATGCGGCGATCGCGACCGGCGCCAGCATCGTCAGCGGCGCCGATTACGACGCCATCGCGGCCGAGATGGTCGATATGGAAACCTATGCGGTGCTGCGCGCCTGTCAGGCATTCGGCATTCCGATGATCGGCCTGCGCGGCATTTCGGATGGCGCGGATGAGCTGTCGCGCCTGTCCGACTGGACCCAATACCTGCATCTGGTCGATGCGCGGCTGGCCGAGGCGGTGGACATTCTGGAACAGGCGCTGAAGTCGGGGGCGGTCGCGCCCTGATGATGTGGCGCGGGGCGCGTCGATGCGTCCCCCCGCGCCCGCCGGATCAGTTGTCGGGGATCAGCACTGCCCCATCGGGCCAGCGCAGTTTGGTGGTCATCGTGATGTCGCGTTCCTCGCCAGCCGCGATCTTGCCGTTCCAGACAAGCAGGCCGCGCTTGCCGTCGGGATCGGTTTCGTCCGGCGCGGGATCGGCGGACCAGTCGATGCTCAGATCCTCCTGTCGTGACACCGGAACCTGGTCGATGATGCGCAGTGGCCATTCCTCGCCGGTCAGGTTGCGGATCTTGAGGATCGCGGTTTCCTGCCGTTCCGAGGATTTGACGATCAGGCCACGATCCCCTTCGCTTTCGTCGGGCAGGCGGCGCTCAAGCTTGATCCCGGTCAGCGGCCCGAAGCCCAGCTTCATATCGTCCCCCGCCGCCGTCAGCGCCAGCATGCCGCGCCCGACCAGCGCGCCATCGGCATAGAAGGTCGCATCGCCCGGCAGGATCACCGCCCCGGTCGAGTTGACCGTGTCGGCCACCAGATAGGCGCTGTTGTCATGACGCGGCACAGCCTCGGCGACGATTTCGGGGGTCAGGTCATGCGCGTCCAGCGGCAGCCGCAGCGCGTCCGAGCTGTCGCGCAGGTCGACCGGCGTCGGATAGTCATAGACGACCGTCTCGCCGACCATGCCGGCTATGGCCGAATCGACGACCACCGGCTCGACCTCGGTCACGGGGATGACATAGCCGCCATCCTCCATCCGTGCGAGGCTCTCATCCGAGACGGGCGCGGCTGCGCGGCTGTAACTCTTGCTTTCATTGTCCAGGACGCGCAGGAATTCCGGCTGCAATTCACTGGGCGCGGACTGTCCCATGGGCCGCGCGGTGGACAGTGTCAGATGCACACCCTGCCAGTCCTCGCCCGTGTTCTGGAACACCGTCAGCCCGCGCTCCATGCGCAGCTTGCGCTCTTTGCGGTTCAGGGACAGGTCATAGACCGGTGCCCATCTGGCGTTGTCGGTCAAGGCGGAAATGCGGATCTGCGCGGGCTTGCCTTGTCCCTGAACGGTGACGATCAGCGTGCGGCGTTCACCATCGGGTTGGCGCAGGGCGTCCAGCCGTGCCTGCGCCCGGGTCAGCGTGTCGGCCAGTTCCTCGCGGCCAAGCTCGGCCTGGGCCGCCTCGGTTGCGGCGCGGACCATGGTTTCGCGCGCCTCTGTCAGCAGGGGGCCCACGGCGCCGGTCAGGGCGGTGATATCCTGTCCGCCGGCGCTGTCCGAACCCGCCAGCTTCATCAGAAAATCGATCATGTCCGACGCGGCGGTCCCGCGCGCCCGGATACTGGCCGTGTCCGCATCGCGCTCATTCAAAGCGGTTGTCAGGCGGATCACCTCGCGTTCGGCAGCGATCAGTTCCTGCGATTTTTCCGGGGTTTCAGGCAGGGCGCGTTCCTGTTGCAGGCGGACCGCGCCAATGGTCGCGCCCTCACCCTCGACCCGCAGCCGGGCCGGATCGCGATCGAAGGGCAGGCCGGTGATCACCAGTTCATGCGTGCCGACGGGCAGGTCCAGATCGACCTTGCGCAGGGTGACGGCACTCCAGGGATAGACGGTGACATCGGTCAGGCGCGCCGCCGTCTCGATGCGGTCGGCCAGCGCCGGACCGGCCAGAAGAATGGCGGTGGAAATAAGCAGATAACGCATACGAACCCTCGTGACTGTTGCCCGCAAGGTCCGCGACACTGCGCCGGAAAGCAAGAGGGCGCCGCAAGCGACGCCCTCACGATATTGTTGGGAGATCAGCCCTTTTTCAGGCAGCGATTGCCCAGAAGCTCGGCGATCTGGACCGCGTTCAGCGCCGCGCCCTTGCGCAGGTTGTCCGACACGCACCACAGGTTCAGGCCGTTCTCGACGGTCACGTCCTGACGGATGCGCGACACGAAGGTGGCGAAATCGCCGACGCTTTCGATCGGGGTGATGTAGCCGCCGGGCTCACGCTTGTCGATCACCAGGATGCCGGGGGCTTCGCGCAGGATGTCGCGGGCCTCATCCTCGTCCAGGAAATCCTCGAACTCGACGTTGATGGATTCGGAATGGCCGACAAAGACCGGCACCCGCACGCAGGTCGCCGTGACCTTGATCGAGGGGTCCATGATCTTTTTCGTCTCGGCCGTCATCTTCCATTCTTCCTTGGTGTCGCCACTGTCCAGGAAGACGTCGATCTGCGGGATCACGTTGAAAGCGATCTGTTTCTGGAACTTCTTCGGCTCGACCTCCTGGCCGGGGACATACATGCCCTTGGTCTGGTTCCACAGCTCGTCCATGCCCTCTTTGCCGGCGCCCGAGACCGACTGATAGGTCGAGACGACGACGCGCTTGATGCGCGCGCGGTCATGCAGCGGCTTCAGCGCCACCACCATCTGCGCGGTCGAGCAGTTGGGGTTCGCGATGATCATCTTGTTGCGATATTCCTCGACCGCGTCGGGGTTCACCTCGGGCACGACCAGCGGAATCTGGGGATCATAGCGGTAAAGCGAGCTGTTATCGATCACCACGCAGCCCTGCTCGGCGGCGATGGGGGCATATTTTTTCGTCGCGTCCGAGCCGATAGCGAACAGCGCGATGTCATAGCCGGTGAAGTCGAACCCCTCGATATCCTGGCATTTCAGGGTCTTGTCGCCATAGCTGACCTCAGTGCCAATGCTCCGGCGCGAAGCCAGAGCGACAACCTCATCGGCAGGGAACTCGCGCTCGGCGAGAATGTTCAGCATTTCACGGCCCACGTTCCCCGTGGCGCCGGCGACAACGACCTTGTAGCCCATTGGGGGTCTCCTATCAGAAAGGACGCTGCGATATAGGGCAGGATTCGGGAAAGCGAAAGCTGAATTTCGTCGATTTGACAGGTATATCGGCGAATTACTGTCATAATGACGATAAACATGTCGATCCGCCCGTTCGGGAAAGGGTGGTTGCCGTCTGTTCGTGGCTGGCGCAGTCTTTGGCGGCATGAACCGGGGGATGGGCATATGATGCAGGCGCGGAATCTGAACGAGATGCTGGCGATCCGGCTGCCGATTCTACAGGCGCCGATGGCCGGCACATCGACCCCGGCCATGGCGGCGGCGGTGTCCGAGGCCGGCGGTCTTGGCGCGCTTGGTCTTGGCGCGGCGACGGTCGAGGCGGCGGCCCAGGCCATTCGCGACACGCAGGAACGGACCAGCCGGGCCTTTAACGTGAATTTCTTTTGCCATGCGCCGCGCCCGCCCGATCCGGCCGGGGACCGCGTCTGGATCGACCGCGCCGCGCCGCTGTTCCAAGGTTTCGGCGCCCGTCCGCCGGCCGAGCTGCATGATATCTATGACAGTTTTCGCAGCCATGACCGGCTGTTGGGCATGGTGCTTGAACTGCGGCCACGCGTCGTCAGCTTTCATTTCGGCTTGCCGCAGCCGCATCAGATCGCGGCGATGCGGGCGGCGGGGCTGATCCTGATGGCCAGTGCCACCTCGCTCGACGAGGCGCGCCAGATCCGCGACGCCGGGCTGGACGCCGTCATTGCCCAGGGGTGGGAGGCCGGCGGCCATCGCGGGATCTTCGACCCCGCGGCACCCGATGCGCGGCTGTCGGCCGAGGATCTGACCCGCACGCTGGTGCGCGAGATCCCCCTGCCCGTCATCGCGGCCGGCGGGATCATGGATGGCGGGGATATCGGCCGGGCGCTGTCCTGGGGTGCGCAGGCGGCGCAATTGGGCACGGCCTTTGTCGGCTGCCCGGAAAGCGCGGCCGATGCGGCCTATCGCGCGCGGCTGTCGCAGGGGGGCGAAACGGTGATGACGCCGGTCATTTCCGGTCGTCCCGCGCGCTGTCTGTCGAACAGCTTTACCGATTGGGGGGCCGGGGTCACGGCGGATGCGGTCGCGGCCTATCCCCGCGCCTATGATCTGGGCAAGGCACTGAACGCGGCGGCCAAGGCGGCGGGACAGACCGGATATGGCGCGCAATGGTCGGGCATGGGCGCGTCCCGCGCCCGCGCGATGCCGGTATCGCGCCTGATGGCGGCGCTGGCCGATGAACTTGCGGCGTTTCGATCCGCGCCCTAGTCGCGCCGCAGATGCAGGCGCGGATCGCGGCTGATCAGGGCGTCGGCCCATGCTGCCTCGGCCCCGAAATCATGGGGAACCTGATCGGCGCTGCGCCGGCCCGACAGGCTTTGACTGGCGAAAAAGTCGAACCCGTAAAGGTCCAGCCGCGCCATATCCGAGCGCGCGATCAGATCGATCAGCATGGCGCCGGTGGTGGGCGGCGCCGCCAGCCGGGTTTTCAGCGCCTGATAATCCGGCAGCGGATGCAGATAAAAGCCCGGGCTGGTCGCGGTCCGCCAGTCCAGCCGCTTGCGTTTGGGCGACATCCAGAGCACGCGGCGCGGGGCGATGCGCGCCCGGTCGGCCTCGCCCAGCCGGACCGCCAGCCCCAGCCAGTCGGTTCGCGTGCCGTGGCTGGTTGCGGCCGGCATGGGCGCGCGATTGATGCGGATGACCAGATCGGCGGCGTCGATTTCGGTCCCGTGATCGGCCAAAGCCAGCGCGCGGGCATTGCCGATCAACGCGATGCGCTTGCCCGCCAGATCGTCCAGCAGGGCGGATTGCGGTGCCGACAGGCTTTGCAGCGCCGTCTCATCGCGCAGGGTCCGTGCGATCAGAAAGCCAAGCCGGTTCACGCCAGCAGCTTTCGATAAACCTCGGTGATGGCGCGGGCCTCGCCTTCGATGGCGTGGTTGGCCTCGACATGCGCGCGGGCGGCCCGGCCCGCGGCGGCGCGCGCGCCGTCGTCGTCCAGCCAGCGCGCCAGTGCCGCCGTCAACGCATCCACGTCGTCGCGGGGGACAAGGCTGCCGGTTTCCCCGTCGCGGATCAGCGTTTCATAGGCGCCGACGCGGGCGGCGACGGTGGGAACGCCGCAGGCCATGGCCTCAAGGGGCGTCAGGCCGAAACCCTCCCACCGGGCGGGGGCGGCAAAAAGATCCAGCGCCTGATAGGTTCTGACCACCTGTTCCCATGGGATTTCGCCAAGGAAACGGATGCGCTCGGAAAGGCCCGCCGCCGCGATCCGCGCCCGCAGATCGTCAAAGAACGCCTGGTTGTCGGCGGTTACCCGGCCGGTAAAGATAAGTTTCGCGCGCGGGCGGTCGGGAAACAGCCGCAAGGCCGCCTCGACCAGAAGATCGACCCCCTTTTGCGCCCGGACGCGGCCGAAACAGCCGATGACGATGTCATCGGGCCCATAGCCCAGATCGGCGCGCAGCGCGGCGCGGTCGGCCGCAGGGTGAAAAACGCCCAGATCGACGCCATGCAGGATCACCGTGGCCGGGCGTTCCAGATAGCTGGCCGCCTGTGGCGAGGTGGCGATCAGCGCATCCTGTTGCCGGATCAGCCAGCGGGTAAAGCCGGTATGGCGTCGCTGCGCGGCCGAGGTGAACAGCAACCGATACCGCCGCCCCAACAGCCGCCGCAGGATCAGCCCCAGCGCCATTTCGGTGTTGCGCCGCGCGTGCCAGACCCGCCAGCGGTCGCGCGGCAAGGTCGCGGCGCGGATCAGCGGGATATGCGGCAACTCGGGTGGCAGGCCGGGGCCGGTGGTGGCGATGCCGATCATGCGCGCCTGTACCGGGATCAGCCGCACCACGGTGGCGGTGACACCCGACAGCCGGCGTTTCAGATTCGGGGCCACGACCTCGATCCGGTCGGCGGGCATCCGGTTGGGCGGCAGATCAGTCATCAGGCGTCTCGGGTGTCAGGAAATACAGTGCGACCCCTATCGTAAGCGGGATCAGAAAGAACAGGAACAGGTCGGAATAGGCCTCGGCGGGGGGTTGCCCGTTCATGGCGCTCAGATAGACCGGGCGCGAGGTGAATTGCAGCAGGCCGACCCCGCCGATCGAGAACATGTTGAGGAAGGTCACGCCCTTGCCCACAAGATGCGGAGGCAAAAAGGCCCGGCCATGCGCCATAAGCAGCGTATAGCCCGCCCCCGACAGCCCCACCAGCGTCAAGAGCGCGACCGCGGGGCCGATGCCGGCGGCGGGCGCCAGCCACAGCCCCGTCATGACCAGAACCGCCCCGCCGTTAAAGATAAGCGCCGTGCGCCGGACCGAACCCAGCCAGATCGCCAACGGCCCGACCAGAAAGCTGCCCAGAACCATGGCGATGCCCATGGCCAGGGTCGCGCGCCCGATCAGCACGTCGTCGGCGCCGTAAACCTCGGCCAGATAGGGGCCGGCCCACAGCCCACGAATGGCGGCCGAGGCGGCATAATTGACCGACATCAGCGGCAGGATGAACCACAGCGCGCGCAGGGACAGCAGCTCGGCCAGCGAGCCGCGCGGGTGACCGGCCGCCAGCCCCTCGGGGTCGCGCACAAAGATCATGATCGCCGCCGCCACCGCCAGCGTCACCGCCGCCAGCGCCCAAAGCGTCGTCCGCCAGCCAAGCGCGCCGATGATCCAGACCAGCGGCGCCGCCCCCAGGATATTGCCCAGTGACCCGAACCCGACCACCGTTCCCGCCAGCGTGCCAAAGATCGCCGCCGGATAATTGCGCGCAAAGATGTAATAGCTGCCCATCAGCGCGGGCGCGCAGCCGATCCCCAGAAGCGCAAGCGAGACATGCAGATGCCACGGCGCCTGAGCCAGCGCGAAAACCGCCGCCCCGCCCGCCCCGCCAAGGGCCAGCAGACAGGCCACCGTCCGGCGCGGGCCAAAGCGGTCCAGCGCGCTGCCGATGGGGATCTGCATGGCGGCAAAGGCCACGAACCACAGCCCCGAACTTAGCGCCAGATCGCCCGGCCCCGCGCCCAGTTCCGATTGCAGCACCGGCGACAGCACCGCCAGAAAGGCGCGATAGAACTGGCTGAGCAGATAGGCCAGGATCAGGCTGATGATCCCAGCCGATAACAAGGCGCGCATGACTGCCCCCGGGAATGTTCTTGTTGCGCAAAGGTTTGCCGATCCACCGGCGAAGGGCAAGTCCCGCGCTAGCTGCGGCCCAACAGCACCGCGAGCCACAGCGCCGCCTGCGACACCCGCCCCTGACGGAAAAAGCCGCCGCGCCGCATGGCGGCGATGCGCTGCGGCAAGGGGCCGTGCAGGCGGGCGAAGTCCCCAAGCAGGGCGCGGTTTTCCGGCGTCAGCCGATGGGCGGATGCGCGCAGCGCGGCCAGGTTTGTCCGGCTCCAATCGCGATAGGTGCCGTCGAGCATCCGCCTTAGCCCGCCAAGCCGCGACCGCAGGCGATTGTTGGCGCCGACCAGATTGCCCTCGTGCTGGCGATAAAGAACCGAGGGTTCGGGATCATAGATCACCTGACCGCCGGCGCCGGTGACCAGCTGATAGATCCACCAGTCATGCATGACGACCGGCCCGGCCTCGGCATGGGCGGCGGCGACCAGATCCAGCGCGGCCCGGTTCATCAGCAGGGTGTTCCCCTGAACCATGTTCTGGATCAGGGCGTGGCGAAAGCCCGGCGCATGGCGCGGCAATGGCGACAGCGACATCTGTCGCAGCGCCGGATCGCAATTGATCACCCGGCTGCACCAGATCGCCGGCCCGTCACCGGGCAGCGCGGCCACGGCGCGCGCCAGCTTGTCGGGCTGCCAGACGTCGTCCTGATCGCAAAAGGCGACATGGGTCGCCTGCGGCGGCACATGGGCCAGAAGGGCACGGAAATTCGCCGGCGCGCCCTGTCTTGGGCCGGGCAGGATGCGAACCTGTCCCTTTGGCCGGCGGGCGGCGAAATCGGCCAAAAGCACGGCGCTGCCATCGGACGACCCGTCATCGCCCGCGATCAAAAGCCAGTCGCGCAGGCTTTGCCCGGCCAGGCTTTCCAGCTGGGCCGGCAGATAGTCCCTGCCCTGATACACGGCCATCAGGATGGCGACCTGCGCCTTATCGCCCAATTTCATCCCCGGTCCAAAGGCGACCCTGCCGCCCGATGCGCCCTCATAGCGCCGGGGGCCGGGCAGGGAAAGCCCGGCCCCTTGCTGGGGCTTACTCGCAGCGCGTTACTTGACGACCAGTTCGGCGTCCCATGCGGTCAGGGGCGCGGTGCTCCAATCGCCATAGGTGGCATTGGGGAACACGATCCAGTCGGCGCCGAAATGGGCGGCGTTCTTGTCGACCTCGGCGCGTTTCACATCGGTGGGCGCCTTGCGGAAGACGCCGTCGAAATCATGCAGCGTGTCGCCCAGCAACAGGACGATCTTGTGATCCTTGCTGACCACGGCGCGGCGCTCGGCCTTGCTGGTGCCGTAAAGCAGCACCGTCTCGTCCGAGACCTGCGGAAACCCCAGTTCCTTGAGCGTGGCGATGGTCGCGGCCTTGTTTTCCGGCTCGCCGAAACGGTCCGAGATGTAATAGATCGCCACCCCGGCCTTGTCGGCGAAATCGAAGAATTCCAGCGCGCCGGGGATCGGCGTGGGCTTGCCGCGCAATTCCCAGTCGCCCCAGGTGTCCCAGGTGTCATAGACATGGCATTTTTCCATGTCGCGCACCAAAAGCGGTGTGTTGTCGATCGCGGTTTCGTCCAGATCGCTGACCACGGCCAGACCTGCGGCGCCACCCGCCTGCGCGATTGCCGCCTCAAGATTGGCGCGAGCCAGCGCATAGGCCTGTAATTGCAGGGCGCGGACCTCGGCCGATTGCTGTTGATACCGAAGGCCCATGGCGAATTCCTTGACCTGGCATTCGGCGGGGGCGGCGTCTTGCGCCAGGGCCGGCGCGGCCAATGCGATCACGCTCGCCAGCGCGGTCAGGCTGGCGGCAAGGGGCTTCATCTGCATGATTTTCCTCCGATATCCATGCGGTTCGGGGGACAGGCTAGGGTCTGCTGGCGGGACCGTCAAACCGCGATCATGCGAATTCCGACTTTGCGGGGGTCATGCGGGCCGGGGCTTCGCGGATCGGCAGGTGGATCAGCGCGCTGAAGGCGCCGACGCCCACGCCGACCCACCAGACCAGCGTGTAATCGCCATAGATGTCATACATCTTGCCGCCCAGCCAAACCCCCAGGAACGACCCCAGCTGATGGCTGAGAAAGACGAACCCGTAAAGCGTGCCCATATAGCGCAGCCCATAGATATAGGCGACCAACCCCGATGTCAGCGGCACCGTCGCCAGCCAAAGCCCCCCCATCACCAGCGAAAAGATGATGACGCTGGTCGGCGTGATCGGCATCAGGATAAAGGCGGCCGAGGCGATGGTGCGCAGCGTATAGATCCCTGCCAACAGGTATTTGCGGGTATAACGCTTGCCCAGCCATCCCGACAGGATCGACCCGGCGATATTGGCCAGCCCGATCAGGCTGATCGCCACCGCCCCCAGCGCCGAGGTGGTGGTGATGCCGATGCTGGCCAATGTGCCCATGGGGCTGATCGGGCCGCACATTTCGGTAATCATCGCCGGAAAATGCGCGGTGATGAAAGCCAGCTGATAACCACAGGAAAAGAAGCCCGCAAAGATCATCAGATAGGACGGATCGGTGAAGGCGCGCTTCAGCACCGTGCCCATGCTTTCCTCAAGCTCGCTTTTGCTGGCGGGTTTGGTGTCGCCCAGCAGCGGCAGGAACAAGAGACAGGTCAGCACCAGCACGCCAAAGATGATGAACACCGTCTGCCACGGATGATAGGCCAGCAGCCCCTCGGCCAGGGGGGCGCCGAATACCTGCCCGGCCGAGCCGGCGGCGGTGGCGATCCCCAGGGCAAGGCTGCGGTTCTCGTCGCTGCTGGCGCGGCCGATGACGGCCAGAATGACGCCGAACCCGGTGCCGGCGATGCCGAACCCGACCATTACCTCAAGCAGTTGCATGGATTCCGGGGTGGTCGCATAGGCGGTCAGCACCAGCCCCGCAGAATAAAGAAACGCCCCGATGATGATCGACCAGCGATCACCCCAGCGTTCGCCCAAAGCGCCGAATATCGGCTGGCCGATGCCCCAGGCCAGGTTCTGGATGGCGATGGCAAGGCTGAATTCGCTGCGCGGCCAGTTGAATTCGGCGGCGATGGGGATCTGGAAAACCCCGAAACTGGCCCGCAGCGCGAAATTGATCAACAGGATGATACATCCGCCAATCAGCACCGGGGTGAAAAGAGATGATGCGCGCGCTTGCGAATGTGTCGACATCTGGGTCCTGCTCCACCATGCAACAGGCTATTCCTGCGCCCGGTCGCCCGCGGCGTCAATGGCGCTCATTGCTTGCGCTGCGCCGCCACGCTAGCCTTGGACAGCGACAGATGAGGGCGCGCATGTATCAGGTGATCGGAACCGGAAAAAGCCGTGCGCTGCGCGTGCTTTGGATGCTTGAGGAACTGGGCCAGCCCTATCAGCATGTGCCCGTCAACGCCCATTCCGAAGGCGTGACCTCGTTCAACCCGGCCGGCAAGGTTCCGGTGCTGGTCGTCAATGGCACGCCGATCACCGATTCGACGGCGATCCTGACCTATCTGGCCGATCACCACGGCGCGCTGACCCATCCCGCCGGCACGCTGGAACGCGCCCGGCAGGACAGCCTGACCCAGCTGATTCTCGATGAATTCGACGCGGCGCTGTGGCTCGCGGCCCGCCACAGTTTTGTCCTGCCCGAGGAAATGCGCCTGGCGGCGATCAAGAACACGCTGCGCTGGGAATTCGAACGCAGCCAGAAGACGCTGGTCCAGCGCATGGCCGAGGACGGGTTCTTGATGGGCGACATGCTGACCGTGCCCGACATCATCCTGGCGCATTGCCTGACCTGGGCGCTGTCAGCGCGCTTTCCGATCACCGAGCACCGGCTGACCGATTATCTCGATATCATGCGGGCCCGCCCGGCCTATCTGCGCGCGCTTTCCAGATAGGCGGCGGCGCCCAGCCCGGCCCGCCATCCGCTGGCCAGACAGCCGGTCAACAGATAGCCGCCGGTCGGCGCCTCCCAATCCAGCATCTCGCCGGCGGCAAAGACGCCCGGCAGCGCGCGCAGTTCCAGCGACGGCCCCAGACTGTCATCCGTAATCCCCCCGGCCGAGGAAATCGCCCGCTCGATCCCGAAAGGCCCGTCATGGCGCAGCCGCAGCCCCTTGGCGCGCATGGCCAGCCGCTCGGGCTCGCCGGGCAGCGGTTGCCCCCATTCCATCAGCAGCGCGGCCCGCAACGGATCGCCCAGAACCCGCCGCAGCCGGTTGCCGACCGACAGCTTTGCTGGCGCCTGCGCGAAACGCCGGGCCAGCTCCTCGGCTCCCAGATCGGGCGCCAGATCGACCATTGCCTCGGCCCCGTCGCGGATCACGGCGGCAACCTCATAAAGACCGCCGCCCTCGATTCCGCGCGCGGTGACGACCCATTCCCCCCGGCTGACCAGATCGCCGGCACTCAGCGCGACCCCCTTGACCGCCTGCCCGAAATGCCGCGCCATCTGCGCCGACCAGGCGACGTGAAACCCCATATTCGCCGGCCGAAAGGGCGCGATGCCGACCCCGCGCGCCGCCAGCCACGGCACCCATGCCGCATCCGATCCCAGTCTGGGCCAGCTTGCGCCGCCAAGCGCCAGCACCACCGCACGGGGCTGCAACAGGACCTCGCCGCCCTGCGTCTCGAATCGCCAGTCCTCGCCCTGAAATCCGCACCACCGCCAGCGGCTGCGCAGCTCGACCCCTTGCCCGGCCAGCCGCCCCAGCCATGCCCGCAAAAGCGGCGAGGCCTTCATGCCCACCGGAAACACCCGCCCGGTCGAACCGGTGAACAATTCGATCCCCAGCCCCTGCGCCCAACTCATGACCTCGGCGGGTCCGAATTCTTTCATGTCCAAATATCCCGGGGGGGGCCGCAGGCCGGGGGCAGAGCCCCCAAAATGTGTGGCAAATATCCCGGCCGGTTCATCCTTGGTCAGATTCAGCCCGGATTTCCCCGCCATCAGGAATTTTCGCGCCGGTGTCGGCATCGATTCGGCGACCACGACACGGGCGCCCTGCCCCGCCAGCACCTCGGCCGCCATCAACCCGGCCGGCCCGGCCCCGATCACTAGGGCCTCGACCCGCTCGGCGCTCAACGCCCGCCCCGCGGCATCATGCACAGACGCAAAAGCATCCGTTCCATCAACGCCATGGCCGGCGCCCGCGACGATGACCGCAAACTCAGATCGGTTTCGATCAGCTGATGCATCGCATCCTCAAGCGCACGCATGCCCCAATCCTGCGCCTGCCGGATCATGCGGTCGCGGCGCGGACCAAAGACCGGCGGCCGCAGCCGCGCGAACCCCGCCCCCGGCCCCCCGGGATCCGAGGCCCCGGCATGCAGCGCCCGGAAATGGCGCAGGGCGGCGATGCACAACGTCACGGGCGCGATCCCCTGCCCTTCGATGCGGCGCATCAGCGGGCCGAATTCCCGGCCCCGCCCCTCGGCCACGCAATCGATCAGATCGTCCACCTCGGCCTCGATGGTGGCCGGGGCAAGCGCCGCGATCTCGGCCGGGGCCAGAGGCGCGGCATCGCCATGCTTGTAAAGCCCGATCTTTTCCACCGTCTGCCGGAAATCGCCCGGATCCAGCGCGCGCGACAGCGTCAGCAGATCGCGCATCGCATCGCGCGGCACCTCGCGCAGGCCGGCATCCGCCAACCAGCGATTGATCTCGTCCTCGCCGGGGGGATCGTCATAGATCGGCGCGGTCACCGCCGTGGGATGGGGCTCGAACAGCTTGCGCAGCGCCGATGACTTGGCCAGCCCGCCGGCGGCCACGACCACCACGGCATCGCCGGATTTCCATTCCTCGAGTGCGGCGGCGATGGCGGGCGCACTGGCATCGGGCGCATCGTCGACCAGCACCACCCGCTGACCGGGAAAGAACCCCACCGCCTTGACGGCATCCAACAGCTGGGCCGGATCCTTGCGCAGATCAGCGCCGGGCAACCGGGTCAGCCGCATCTCTTCCTCGGCCTGTGCACCGACCAGCGCCTTGACCGCCTCGGCCCGCTTCAACGCCACCCGCATCGCGTCCTGACCATAGATCAACAGGCCTGGCCGGGTCGGATCGGGGCGCGCAAGATAGCGGCCGATCTCGGCGCCCTTCAGGATCATTGCAGGGTCGCGGGGTCGATGGCCAGAAGCCGCGTCACCACCTGATCGGCCAGCATCCGTGCCAGCCGGTCATGCGCGTCCTGTTCGGCCGACATGGTGGCGATGGTCGTGCCGGTGGTGGAATAGGATGTGAAGGTGCTGACCTGTCCGCGCGTGACCTCTTGCCCCGATGCGGCCTCTGTCAGCACGAAATCGGCGGTGCCGTTCAGCGAATACCGGGTCGTCACCTCGTCCAGCGTGATCGCCTGCGGCACCACGGCGATGCGCAGCTTATAGGCCAGCGCAAAGCGCGCGGCCTGATCGGGGCCAAGACGTTCGGCGATGCGGCCGGCGAATGTGTATTCGTCGGGGGTCGAGGGGTCGGCGGCGCGGATCTGGCCAAACAGTTTGCCACCGGTGCCGCCCGGCCCATAGACCGGCGAAAAGCCACAGGCGGCCAGCACCAGCGCGCCGGCCAGACCGCCGGCCAGAATCCCGCGCCTAGACCACGACATTGACGATCCGCCCCGGCACGACGATCAGCTTTTTCGGCGCCGCGCCCTCCATGAAGCGCTGCACGGTCTCATCGGCCAGCACGATGGCCTCGATCTCTTCCTTGGACATGTCCTTGGGCACCTCGATTTCCGCGCGCCGCTTGCCGTTGATCTGAATCGGCAGCACCACACTGTCCGAGACCAGCATCGCCGGGTCGGCCTTGGGCCATGCGGCATCGACCACCATGCCCTGCCCGCCGGCTTTCGACCAGACCTCTTCGGCCAGATGCGGCACCATCGGCGCCATCAGCTGCGCCAGAATGCGCAGAACCGCCGCCCGCGATTCGCCGCCCGCAGGCGATTTGCCGATCGCATTGGCCAGTTCGTAAAGCTTTGCCACCGCCTTGTTGAAGGCGAAGCCCTCGATGGATTTCGTCACATCGGCAATGGCGCGATGCGCCGCACGGGTCAGTTCGGGATCGTCGCCGCCGCTCTCGGGCGCCTCATCGGCAAGCCGCCACAGGCGCGACAGGAACTTGTTCGCGGCCTCGGCCCCGGCGGCGGTCCATTCCACGTCGCGTTCGGGCGGGCTGTCGGACAGCATGAACCAGCGCGCGGTATCGGCGCCGAAATTGGCGACGATATTGACCGGATCGACGACGTTCTTTTTCGATTTCGACATCTTGGCCGAGGGGATGATGAAAGCTTGCGTTCCGTCTTCCTTAAGAAACACACGGTCATCGGCACGTTTTTCTATTTGCTCTGGATAGTAATAGGAACGGCGAACGGAGAGCCCGCTTTCGCTGACGCCAGTTGCAACGTCTTGATAATAAATCTCATGCGTGACCATGCCCTGCGTGAACAGCGCATCGAACGGCTCGCTCGCGGATTCGGGCAGATGCCCGGTCCTGACCATCGCCCGGGCGAAAAAGCGCGAATACAAAAGATGCAGGATCGCGTGCTCGATCCCGCCGATATACTGATCGACATTCATCCAGTAATCGGCATCCGCGCGCAGCGTGGGCGTTTCGGCATGGGGCGCGGTAAAGCGCGCGTAATACCAGGACGAATCGACAAAGGTGTCCATGGTATCGGTTTCGCGCCGCGCCGGTTTGCCACAGACCGGACAGGCCACGTTGCGCCAGGTCGGGTGGCGATCCAGCGGGTTGCCGGGCACGTCAAAGGCAACATCCTGCGGCAACAATACGGGCAGGTTTTCCTTGCGCTCGGGGACGGTGCCGCAGCTTTCGCAATGCACCACCGGGATCGGACAGCCCCAATACCGCTGGCGCGAGATGCCCCAGTCGCGCAGACGGAATTTCGTCACCCCCTCGCCATAGCCCGCCGCTTCGGCATGGGTGATGGCGGCGATGACGGCATCCTCGCCGGTCTGGTCGGCGGGGCCGGCAAAGCCGCGCACATAGGTCACGATTTCCGATTTCATCGGCACATAGGGGGCCTTGGCCACAAGCGCGTCGGCCTGTTCGACGGTCATGCCGCGTTCGCCGAATGTGGCGCGGATCGACAGCCCGTATTTCGTCGCGAATTCGTGGTCGCGTTCGTCATGGGCGGGGCTGCCGAAAATCGCGCCAGTGCCGTAATCCATCAACACGAAATTCGCGATCCAGATCGGCAATTCCCAATTCGGATCAAGCGGATGACGCACGCTCAGGCCGGTGTCGAAGCCCAGCTTGGGCGCGGTTTCGATGGCCTCTTCGGTGGTGCCGATGCGCTTGCATTCCTCGACAAAGGCGGCGATTTCGGGACGCGTTTCGGCCAGCGCCCGGATCAGCGGGTGATCGGGCGACAGCGCGGCGAAACTTGCACCCATCAGGGTGTCGGGACGGGTCGTATAGACCTCGATCGCATCGAAACCTTCGGGCGCGCCCACGGTGGCAAAGCGGAATTGCAGCCCGCGCGACTTGCCGATCCAGTTGGCCTGCATCAGCCGCACCTTGTCGGGCCAGCCGGTCAAACCGTCCAGCGCGCTCAGCAATTCCTCGGAATAGTCCGAGATGCGAAAGAACCATTGCGTCAGCTCGCGCCGCTCGACCAGCGCACCGGACCGCCAGCCGCGCCCGTCCTCGACCTGTTCATTGGCCAGCACGGTCATGTCGACCGGATCCCAGTTCACCTGCGCCGATTTGCGGGTGATAAGGCCCGCGTCGAGGAAGTCCAGAAACAGCGCCTGCTGCTGGGCGACATAATCGTCGTCGCAGGTGGCGAATTCGCGGGTCCAGTCGATGGACAGACCCAAGGGTTTCAGCTGACCCCGCATGGTGGCGATATTGGCATAGGTCCAGTCGCGGGGATGGCCGCCCTGTTCCATCGCGGCGTTTTCGGCCGGCATCCCGAAGGCGTCCCAGCCCATCGGATGCAGCACGCTGAACCCCTGCGCGCGTTTGAAGCGCGCGACCACGTCGCCCATCGTATAGTTGCGCACATGCCCCATATGGATGCGCCCCGAAGGATAGGGGAACATCTCAAGGACGTAATATTTGGGGCGTTCGTCCCGGATGGCGCGGAACGTCCCGGCATCGTTCCATGCCTTTTGCCAGCGCGGCTCGCTGTTTGCGGGATCATAGGGCATGGAAACCTCCGGGCGTCAGATTGCCCGCAGGGTTTAGCCGTTGCGCCGGGACAGGTCCAGCGGTGTCAGAGGTTCTTGTCCTGCACCCGCAGCTGACGGGCGCGGGTCAGAATCGCGTCCTCGACCGCGCGGACGGTATCGGGGGCGACCGCGCTGCCGCCGGCGCCCTGCAAGGACACTTTCAGCGCGCGGGCGTCCAGCGAGGGATCGCTGACCTTGACGGTGGCGCGATACGAGCGACCGCCGCCGGGGGGCGTGCCATAGCCGGTGACGATCAGGCCGGTAAAGGGATCGACCGACTGAATCGGCAGGAAGTTCAGCACCTCAAGGCTGGCGTTCCACAGATAGCGGTTGACCGCCACGGTGTCGTTCGGGTCGCGGCGATTCGAGAACAGGTCCCACAGCGTCGATTGCTGACGCTGTTGGGTGGCCGCCGTCTGTTGCTGGCCGCCACCGCCGCCGCTGCCAAAGCCGGCCGAGCCTGCCGATCCCGAGCCGCCGCCGGAACATGCGGCAAGCCCCGCGGAAAGAAGCAGGGCGGCGGTCAGCCTTGCGGCGCGTCTGGTCATCTGGTGTCCCCCGGGATCGTCCTTCAGCGACCCATAGCGTAATTCTGCCCCTTGCGACAAGAGAGGCCGCGCCGGCAGTGCCCGATCCGCCGGCGCGCCTATAAGATGCTCGCGCGCGTAGGGCGGAAAACGGGCGTGCAGGTTTGGAAAAATCCGGCCCGGACCCTATGACGCCGCCGTACAATCGGGTGTGGCTGATGTGCATCACAGAAATGTGGAATGGGGCTAAGTGGATGCGATTCCGTTGCAATGCGGGGGTGAAAGGGCGACATACGGCTCATACCCCAACCCGGAGTGCCCGGATGGGGCACACGAGAGAGACAAGAGGGAAAACCATGAAAAAGGTTCTTTTCGCGACCAGCGCCCTGGTTCTGTCGGCTGGCTTCGCTTCCGCTGAAGTCGCGCTGTCGGGCGACGGCCGCATGGGTATGATCTATGACGGCAACGACGTTCAGTTCTCGAGCCGTGCCCGCGTGAAATTCACCCTGACCGGTGAATCGGATGCCGGCCTGTCGTTCGGCGCTGCTTTCCGCGTCGACCAAGAGAACTACAACGGCAACGAATACCGTTCGGCCGCTCGCGGTTCGGCTGGCGCCATCTGGATTTCGGGCACCTACGGCAAACTGTCGATGGGTGACGTTGTTTCGGCCGCTGAACAAGCGATCGGCGACCTGTACGAAGTCGGCTACACCGATGGTTCGTTCGCTGGCGACGTCGAAGAAATCGCCTACCTGACCGCTGATGGTGTGAACATCAACCAGGGTCCGAACATCCTGTACGAATACACCATCAACAACATCTCGCTGTACGCGTCGGCTTCGGACGGTTCGGACACCGATTGGTTCACCACCGTCGGCGACGACGTTGATGACGAACTGGACGCCGAGTCGGATCAGGTTGCATGGTCGCTGGCCGGTAAATACGAAGCCGAAACCTGGTGGGTCGGTCTGGCTTACTCGAAGCACGACGAAGCCAAAGAAATCGTGCTGGGTGCTGAAGCCAAGTTCAACCAGTTCTCGGTCAAAGGCATCTATGCCGACTACAAAAACCGTGGCAACATCGACATCGGTGGCAGCAACTGGAGCGACGAAGTCGCCGAGCTGAACAACGCGGCCAACGGCTACGAAATGGACAAGACCCTCGGTCTGTCGGCTGCTTACCAGCTTGACGCCGTCCTGATCGAAGGCTTCTGGCGCCGTGACGAGTTCAAAACCGACGTTGCTGCCGTTGAAGACAAAGACTTCGACAGCTTCGGCATCGGCGCTGAATACGACCTGGGCGGCGGCGCTGTCCTGGCCGGCGGTATCGTCGACACCGACTACCTGAACGACACCGTTGTCGACGCAGGTATCAAGTTCAAGTTCTGATCCTGACGGATCCGAATTTCGGAACAAGAAAGAGCGGGCCTTGCGCCCGCTCTTTTCTTTTGGGAATCATGGCGCATGGGACTGGATCAGATCAGAAAACGGATTGCCGCGGCCGAAGCCTTGGCCGGACGTGCGCCGGGTGATGTCACGCTGATCGCGGTCAGCAAGGTACAGCCGCCCGCCCGGGTCGAGGCGGTTCTTGCCGCCGGTCAGCGCGTTTTCGGCGAAAACTATGTGCAGGAGGCGGCCGGTAAATGGCCGGCATGGCGCGAGGCCTTTGCCGGGGTCGACCTGCATATGATCGGCCCGCTGCAAAGCAACAAGCTGAAGCTGGCGTTGGATCTCTTTGACGCCATTCACACGCTGGACCGGCCCTCGCTGGCGCAAAAGCTGGCGCGGGCGGTGCAGGCGCGGGGCGCATCGCCACAGCTGTTCGTACAGGTCAATACCGGGGCCGAACCGCAAAAGGCCGGGATCCTGCCCGATGATGCCGATGGCTTCATCGCGGAATGCCGGGGGCTCGATCTGCCGCTGGTGGGGCTGATGTGCATCCCGCCCGAGGATCAGGACCCGGTCCCGCATTTTCGCGAATTGCGCGGCATTGCCGCCCGCAACGGTCTGCGCGGTCTGTCCATGGGGATGAGCGCGGATTTCGAGCGGGCGATCGCCGAAGGCGCGACCCATATCCGTGTCGGCAGCGCCATTTTTGGCGCGCGGGATTATGGCTAGCGCCAGCCGGATCGCGGCTCGCATGACTGGCCTTCCGCCGCATGTCTGATCGGATCACCCGCAACCATCGCGATGGCGCCACGCGTTCAAGCGCGGTGTTTTCGCGCTGTGGGCTTTACCGCTATGCGTTGACCCGGAACTGGGGCGAGGCGGGTCTGCGGGGCAGGCGGGTCTGTTTCGTGATGCTGAACCCCTCGACCGCCGATCACCGGAGGAACGATCCGACCATCGCGCGTTGTGAAAGCCGGGCCGCCGATCTTGGGGCGACGGCCTATCGGATCGTCAATCTGTTTGCGCTGCGCGCCACCTATCCGCAAGAGCTGCGGCTGGCCGCCGATCCGGTCGGCCCGGAAAACGACGCGGCCATCCGGCGCGCCGCCCGCTGGGCCGATCTGGTGATCTGTGCCTGGGGCATGCATGGCGCGATGGGGGATCGCGCCGCCGTGGTCGAGCGGATGCTGCGCGGCTGTGGCCTGCGGCTTTACCACCTCGGGTTGACGAAATCCGGCGCGCCGCGACACCCGCTTTATCTGAAGCGTTCATTAAAATTGAATCTTTGGGATTAACTGCTTATTAACATAACAGATGCGGGCCTTTGGGTGCGCTGGTATTGTTATCGTTATGGTTGCATGATTCGAACGAGTGGTTTGCCATGTTGATGTTGGGCAGTTTGATCGGGTTGTTGGTCATGGGGATGGCGGTGGACACCACCGCGCTAGGCCGGACCACGGACGAAGACGAAGATATCGACAATACGGATGACAACGATTCCGAAACCGACAATGGCGGTTCGGGCGGCGACGGCACAGGTAATTCCGGTGGCGGCGATGGTACTGATGGTACCGACGGCACGGATGAGCCGGACGGCCTGACCCGCGATGGCACCAACGGCGCCGACTGGCTGGCGGGTGCCGATGGCGACGACATGCTGAGCGGTCGCGACGGAAACGACGACCTGCATGGCGGCCTGGGCGACGACACCATGCTGGGCGGTCGCGGCACCGACTGGATCTATGGCGACGACGATTTCGGCGAAGGCGGCGACGACTCGATCTCGGGCGGGGATGGCGACGATTCTCTGGCCGGGCAGGGCGGCGACGATACCGTCAACGGCGATGCCGGCAATGACTCGATCTTTGGCGGCGATGGCAACGACCTGCTGAACGGCGGGGCGGGCACCGATTGGATCTTTGGCAATGCGGGCAACGATACCCTGATCGCGGGCCCCGGCCAGGACGATCTGGACGCGGGCGAAGGCGATGACGTTCTGGTCGGTTCGGCCCATGCCGATCGCGCCTGGCTGCATGGCGATGAAGGTGACGACACGCTGTTCGGCGG
The DNA here is from genome assembly GCF_042648425.1 of Paracoccus mangrovi. Taxonomy (NCBI): domain Bacteria; kingdom Pseudomonadati; phylum Pseudomonadota; class Alphaproteobacteria; order Rhodobacterales; family Paracoccaceae; genus Paracoccus; species Paracoccus mangrovi. Next base: position 148,395 of record NZ_JBHRXJ010000003.1, read on the forward strand.
CGCCAACGATTTCGTCGAGGGCGGCGCGGGCGAGGATCGCTTTGTGCTGCATGAGCCGGGTGCGGGCATCCCCACCATCGCCGATTTCACCGCCGCCGAGGATCAGATCGAGCTGCGCTATGAAGACGATGGCAGTGGCGAGGTCCCGGCCCTGTCGCTGGATCGCGATGACGAGGGCGCGACGGTCATCCGCATGGACGGGGTCGCCGTGGGCCGGTTGCTGAACGGCGAAGGGCTGGATGTGCATGACATCATCCTGACCGCGGTGCGGCCGGCGGCCTGATGCGGCCGCCAGAGATGGCCCGCCGGAACGGATAAAGCCGTTCCCATCGCGCCGGAACCCTGTTATACGCGCGCATCCGCCGGGGTGATTCCCGGCGGTTTCTCCATGGGCCTGTGCTGGACGACATCCCGGCCTGCGCCATAACCCCTTACTCTGAAAGGAGCCCCCGATGTCGATCACGGTCGAAGAAAAGAACCGCCTGATGAACGAATTCGCCACCAAGAAAGGCGATACCGGTTCGCCCGAGGTGCAGGTTGCGATCCTGTCCTCGCGGATTGCCACCCTGACCGAGCATTTCAAGACGCACAAAAAAGACAACCACTCGCGTCGTGGTCTGCTGATGATGGTCGCACAGCGCCGCAAGCTGCTGGACTATCTCAAGCGCAAGGATGAAGCCCGCTATACCGATCTGATCGGCAAGCTGGGTCTGCGCCGCTAAGCGCATCCCACGCCGGAAAGATCGACGCCCGTGACCTTGTGTCACGGGCGTTTTTCGTTCTGTGATCAGGTGCTTGCCGGATCGCTTCGGCGCGAGAAGCGCTGCGCCGCCAGATCCAGCAGGATCATCACCAAAAGCGTGGCCCCGGTCAGCGGAAACAGCGCCCCGCCAATCCCCAACAGGATAAGCAACCCGACCAGCACCTTGCGGTCGCTCGGCATGGGCGGGATGCCAAGGCGACCGGCCGGGCGGCGTTTCCACCACATCACCCCCGCCGACACCGCCAGCATGACGATACCGATACAGACCGCCACCAGCACCAGCTGATTGGTCAGGCCAAAGGTCTGTCCCATATGGGTATTGATCCCCCATTCCAGCGCCCGGCCAAGTGGGCCGTAATCGCCATAGCTCATGTCGATCAGCGCCTTGCCGCTATACTGGTCCAGATGCACCACGCGCTGCTGACGCAGATCGTCGGGATAGACCGAGCCGGAATAGACCCCCTGCGCATCCTTGGGCAGCGCGACGCTATAGCCGCGATGCAGCCCACGGCTTTCAAAAGCCGCGACGGCACGGTCAAGCCCGATGGGCCGCATGCCCGCCGCCGGAGCGTCGCTTTCGGGGATCTGCGCCTGTTCCAGCGACCATGCGGTCTTGGCGATCTCGTCCAGCTTTTGCCCCGACATCGGCACATCGGTGCGCAGCCCGGCGGGATAGCCGAAATTGCGGCCATTGGCCCATTCGTTCACCTTGCCGCCCCAATGCTGGGACCACGGCATGCCCGTCACCGTCAGAAAGACGATAAAGCCGCCGGTGAAGATCCCGCTGACCGCGTGCAGATCGCGCCACCAGATCCGTCGCCCCGGCATCCCGCGTAGCGACACCACGCCGCCCCGCTGGCCGCGCGGCCACCACAGGTAAATCCCGGTCGCCACCAACAGGATGGCAAAGCCACCGACGATTTCGATCGCGCTGCGGGCGGTAGGCCCGAAATAGCGCAGCGAGTGCAGATAGCGGATGGTCCATGCCACCGTGCCGCGATCGGGCAGGGTACCCAGCACCTGGCCGCTATATTGGTTCAGATAGACGGCGGTGCGGCCCTCTGGGGTCTGGACGGTGATTTCGGTCGACCAGTCATCGGCGGGCGGGTCGATATATTTGATCGCCGTGCCGGGCGCGGCCTCAAGCGCCGCCGCCACCAGCGCCGAGGGCGCGATCCGCGTGGCCTGCTGGGCCTCGATCCGTTTCAGATCGGCGTGAAGATAGCCGTCGATTTCGTCCCGGAACAGGTAAAGCCCGCCGGTCACCGCCAGTGTGATCATAAAGGGCAGCACCAGCAGCCCGGCATAGAAATGCCAGCGCCAGACGGCGCGATAAAGGTCGGATGCGGCGCCCATGCGTCGGGCGCCGGGGGCGATTGCCCCGTCGGTCATGTCGGTCATGTGGGATATTCCCGTGTCTGTGGTTTCGGTTTGGGAAACGTCAGACGGGAAAGGGCGGTCCGGTCGCCGGCGGCAGCCCCGTGGCGCGACCCGCAGCCAGTACCGTATGGACCGGCGCAAAGCCTTGCGGCAGCGCGGGGCGCAGCATCTGCGGCATGCGCGCGGCGGCGGTCAGGTCGATGGGCGCTTGCAGTCCAGCCCAGGGGCAATGATCGCCGGTCCCCGGGTCGGGATGGCGGACGGGGCTGCCCGGGCCATCGTCCAGAGGTTGCAAGGTTTGCGCATCGGCGGCGATTTCGATGATGCCGTCGGGGGTGCAAAGCACCAGCATCACCGTGCCATCGGCGCCGCGCGTGGGCATCACCCCCTGCGAGATCAGCGACAGCATCAGGAATGGCCCCAAAGCCATCCAAAGCGCCAATCGACGCAGCCGCTGAAACAATCCCGCTTGCATGGGCGGCAGTCATAGACCCGTCGCCGGTCCGTGGTCAATTCGACTATGCGGTGCGGCCAGCACGCCCAAAACCCGCCAGGGTCGAACATTTCGGCAAAATCGGCTAGTATTGCGCAAAGTCGGATCGTCTAAAATTGCCGGATCCAAGGTCTTTTGGGATTTCTGGCGGGAAAATTTAGACGATTCGACCATATTCCCGGTGATCGTGGCCCAATCGCCTGTTTTTTCTTCGGTTTTGCACGCTTCTGTGACAGAAGCCGCGCACATTCGTGAATGCAGGAGGAGTCAATGCAGCCCGGAGTCTGGATCAGCCTTGCGGCATATTTTCTGCTGATGCTTGCCATCGGCGTTTATGCCTGGCGGAAATCGACGTCGAATTCCGAAGAATACATGTTGGGTGGCCGCAGCCTGTCGCCCTCGGTCGCGGCGCTGTCCGCCGGGGCCTCGGACATGAGCGGCTGGCTGCTTCTGGGTCTGCCGGGCGCGCTGTTCGTGTCGGGCCTGTCGCAAAGCTGGATCGGTATCGGTCTGGTGGTCGGCGCATGGCTCAACTGGCTGATCGTCGCCCCCCGCCTGCGCCAGCAGACCGAGGAATATGACAACAGCCTGACCATCCCGGGCTTTCTGGGCAATCGTTTCCCCAGTCAGGCGGTGCTGCTGCGGATCGTGTCGGCGATCATCATCGTGGTGTTCTTTTCGGTCTATACCGCCTCGGGGCTGGTCGGCGGCGGCAAGCTGTTTGCCAGCGCCTTTGGCGGCGATTACATGACCGGGGTGCTGGTCACGCTGGGCGTCGTGCTGGTCTATACGGTCATGGGCGGGTTTCTGGCCGTCAGCCTGACCGATTTCGTTCAGGGCTGCATCATGATGCTTGCGCTGGTGATCATGCCCATAGTCATTCTGACCACGCAGGGCGGCGCCGGTGTCGAACAGGCGACCGAGCGGCTGACCGCGGTCGACCCCGAATATCTGTCGATGTTCAAGGGCGTCACCCTGTTGGGCTGGTTGTCGGCGGTGGCCTGGGGTCTGGGCTATTTCGGCCAGCCGCATATCATCGTGCGCTTCATGGCCGTGCGCAGCGTCAAGGACGTGCCGACCGCGCGCCGCATCGGCATGAGCTGGATGATCGTCTCGCTGATCGGGGCGGTGGCCGTGGGTGTCTTTGGACGCGCCTATGCGCTGCGCACCGGGCTGGACGTGGCCGACCCGGAAACCATCTTCATCATCCTGTCGGATCTGTTGTTCCATCCGCTGGTCACGGGCTTTCTTTATGCCGCGCTGCTGGCCGCGATCATGTCGACGGTGTCGAGCCAGCTTCTGGTCGCCTCGTCCTCGCTGACCGAGGATATTTATCGCACCGTCTTCAAGCGCGGCGCGACGGAACGCGAGCTGGTCAATGTCGGCCGTCTGGCGGTTCTGGCGGTGGGTGCGGTTGCGGTGATCATCGCCAGCGACCCGGATTCGCAGGTTCTGGGGCTGGTCGCCAATGCCTGGGCCGGGTTCGGCGCCGCCTTCGGTCCGCTAATCATTCTGGCGCTGACCTGGAAGCGGATGACCGGCGCCGGTGCCGTGGCCGGGCTGATCGTGGGCGCCGTGGTGGTGATCCTGTGGATCGCGCTGGGACTCAGCAGCACGCTTTACGAGATCGTTCCGGGCTTTATCGCGTCCTGGATCGCCATCGTGCTGGTTAGCCTGAACACCCCCGATCGCGGCGAATACCGCGCGCCGAAAGGCGCCTGATCGGGCGGATTTCCGGGAATTCGCGCCCGCCCCGAAAGGGGCGGGCGCTTTCGTGACGGCGGGGCGGGGCCGGGTCAAACCACTTCCCAAACCCCAAGTTTTACTGTATGGCCCCCCAATCTGCGACGTGAAGCCCGCGCCTCCGGGGCTACGCAAAGGACAGGGGGCTGCGGCAATGGGGCCGCGATATGACACGGGGCGGCCAGAGGGCTGGCGCGCACCCAGAGGACATCAGATGCATTTTGACGAAGTGAAGAAATCCATCCAGTGGGGTCAGGAAACGCTGACGCTGGAAACGGGCAAGGTTGCGCGTCAGGCCGACGGTTCGGTCATCGCCACGCTGGGCGAAACCAGCGTCATGGCCAACGTGACCTTCGCCAAAGAACCCAAGCCGGGTCAGGACTTTTTCCCGCTGACGGTTCACTATCAGGAAAAATACTATGCCGCCGGCAAAATCCCGGGCGGCTTTTTCAAGCGCGAGGCGCGCCCGACCGAAAAAGAGACGCTGACCGCGCGTCTGATCGACCGTCCCTGCCGCCCGCTTTTCGCCCCCGGCTTCAAGAACGAAGTTCTGGTCATGTGCACCGTGCTGTCGCACGATCTGGTCAACGATCCCGATATCGTCGCCATGATCGCCGCCTCGGCCGCGCTGACCATTTCGGGCGTGCCCTTCATGGGTCCGATCGGCGCCGCGCGCGTCGGTTTCGTTGACGGCGAATATGTGCTGAACCCCGAGGTTCAGGATATGGATCAGCTGCGTTCGAACCCCGAACAGCGTCTGGATCTGGTCGTCGCCGGCACCAAGGACGCCGTGATGATGGTCGAATCCGAAGCCTATGAGCTGACCGAAGAGGAAATGCTGGGCGCGGTCAAATTCGGCCATGACGCCATGCAGCCGGTGATCGACATGATCATCGACTTTGCCGAAGACGCCGCCAAAGAGCCCTTTGATTTCCAGTCGCCCGATTACAGCGCGCTTTACGCCCGCGTGAAATCGCTGGGCGAGGCGCAGATGCGCGCCGCCTATGCGATCAAGGACAAGGCCGAGCGTCAGGACGCCGTTGCCGCCGCGAAAGCCGCGATCAAGGAAGCCCTGACCGAGGAAGAGCTGGCGGACGCCAACCTGGGTTCGGCGCTGAAAAAGCTGGAATCGGGCATTCTGCGCGGTGACATCATCAATGGCGGCGCCCGCATCGACGGCCGCGACACCAAGACCGTGCGCGGCATCGACTGCGAAGTCGGCATCCTGCCCCGCACGCATGGTTCGTCGCTGTTCACCCGTGGCGAAACCCAGGCGCTGGTCGTGACCACGCTGGGCACCGGCGACGACGAACAGATCATCGACGCGCTGCACGGCAATTTCCGTTCGAACTTCCTGCTGCACTATAACTTCCCGCCCTATTCGGTCGGCGAGGTTGGCCGCGTGGGGTCGCCCGGCCGCCGCGAAATCGGTCACGGAAAGCTGGCCTGGCGCGCGCTGCAAGCGGTGCTGCCGGCGGCGACCGACTTCCCCTATACCATCCGCGTGGTCAGCGAGATCACCGAATCGAACGGCTCGTCCTCGATGGCTTCGGTCTGTGGCGGTTCGTTGTCGATGATGGATGCGGGTGTGCCGCTCAAGGCGCCGGTCGCCGGTGTGGCCATGGGTCTTATCCTAGAAGATGACGGCAAATACGCCGTTCTGACCGACATTCTGGGCGACGAGGATCACCTCGGCGACATGGACTTCAAGGTTGCGGGCACCGCCAACGGCATCACCTCGCTGCAAATGGACATCAAGGTTGCCGGCATCACGCCCGCGATCATGGAACAGGCGCTGGCGCAGGCGAAAGACGGCCGGATGCACATCCTGGGCGAAATGGCCCATGCCCTGACCGAGGGGCGCCGCGAATTCAGCGCCCATGCCCCGCGCATCGAAACCATGACCATCCCGACCGACAAGATTCGCGAAGTGATCGGTTCGGGCGGCAAGGTCATCCGCGAAATCGTGGAAACCTCGGGCGCCAAGGTCGACATCAACGATGACGGCACCATCAAGATCGCCTCGGCCAACGCCGATTCGATCAAGAAAGCCCATGACATGATCTATTCGATCGTGGCCGAACCCGAAGAGGGCAAGGTCTATACCGGCAAGGTCGTGAAACTGGTCGATTTCGGCGCTTTCGTGAACTTCTTTGGCAAGCGCGACGGTCTGGTCCATGTGTCCCAGATCGCCAACAAGCGCCTGACCCACCCCAATGAGGTGCTGAAGGAAGGTCAGGAAGTGAAGGTCAAGCTTTTGGGCTTTGACGACCGCGGCAAGGTGCGCCTTGGCATGAAAATGGTCGATCAGGAAACCGGCGAGGAAATCGCCCCCGAGAAGAAAGAAGAAGCTCAGGCCGAATAATCGGCCCGACTTCTTGAGTTTTCGGACCGGCCCGGCGATGTTCGGGCCGGTCCTTTTTCATCGGAGGCGAGGATGCGCAATTCACTGGCGACGCTATGGGTCGGCGAACGGCTGGGGCCGATCGAGCTGGCATCCGCCGCAAGTTTTCTGCGCATGGGAAATCCGCTGACCGTCTATAGCTATGCGCCCATCGTGAACCTGCCGCCCGGGGTCGAGGGGCGCGATGCGAATGAGGTCTATCCGACCGAAAAGATCGCGATCTATGCGCGCGAAGGCTCGCCCTCGCTGCATTCGAATTTCTTCCGCTTTGCGCTGATGCGGAACACCGATCACACCTGGGTCGATCTGGACATGATCGCGCTGCAACCGTTCGATTTTCCGGGCGACCGGATCTATGGCTATGAAAAGCCGGATCAGGTGAATTGCGCCGTGCTGCGCCTGCCGAAGCATTCGCCGGTGCTGGCGGATCTGTCAAAGCTGGGGCCGGGGATGCGCGGGATCGCGCCCCATATCCAGGGTGCGCGGCGGCTGAAATACCAGATCAAGACATTTGGGCGCGGCGTGCCGATTGAAAACTGGCCCTGGGGATCGACCGGTCCGCGCGCGCTGACCGCGTTCCTGCGCAAGCATGACGAATTGCGATATGCGCTGCCGCTTGAGGTGCTTTACCCGATCCTGACCGCCGATTGCCGGCGTTTCGTGACGCCCGGCGACCTGACGGATGCAAGCTTCGGGCCAGAAACCCGGGCCGTCCATCTGACCGCCAGCAATATCAACAAGATCCTCAGGGCCGAAAACGGCGGCGAAATCCCGGAGGACAGCTTTCTGGGCCATCATGTCGCGCGGGCGCGGGCGGCGGGGTTCCTTTAGCGCGGCCGCGCCCCCTTTTGGGGAACGCGGCGCCGTCTTTTCGCCAGATCCGATCAGCCCAGCCGGGGCGTTCTGGCAAAGCGCAGATAGGGCAGCTTTTTGTCCAGCTTGCCGTATTTCGCCTCGGCCGCCGCGTCGTCCAGCGAAAGCGCGACGATCACGTCCTGACCCGGCACCCAATTCGCGGGCGTGGCCAGCGGCACCCCATCGGTCATGCGCACCGCATCCAGCGCGCGCAGGATTTCGGCGAAATTGCGGCCGACCGACATCGGATAGGTCATTGTCAGCCGCACCTTCTTGTCGGGGCCGATGATGAACACGGTGCGCACGGTGGCCGAATGCTGGGGCGTGCGGCCTTCGTTGGGCAGATAGTAATCGGCCGGCAGCATGTCATAGGCCTTGGCGACGTTCAGCGTGGTGTCGTCGATAATGGCGAAATTGGCGGGGACGCCGGCGATCTTTTCGATATCGGCCTTCCATTTGCCGTGATCCTCGACCGAATCGACCGAGACGCCCAGCACCTTGGTGTTGCGCTTTTCAAACTCTGGCACCAGCTGGGCGACCGCGCCGAATTCCGTCGTGCAGACCGGAGTGAAATCGCGCGGGTGGCTGAACAGGATGGCATAGCTGTCGCCGATCCAGTCATGCAGGCGGATGGTGCCTTCGGTCGATTCGGCGGTGAAATCGGGGGCAATATCGTTGATGCGCAGAGACATGCACGCGGTCCTTTCGGGTTTCTGTCGCTGGCAAGATAGTCATGCCGGGCCGATTGTCCAACACGATCTTTTAGGTCGTGATTTTGCGCGCCGCAGCAGCGGGCTTGAAGCGCGGCGAGGCAGGTGCCAATTTGTCGCCACCGGCACGGATGAGGGAGTGACTTCGATGACCGCATTGGCAGATCTGCGCAAATTCTACATCAACGGGCAATGGGTCGACCCTGCCAGCTCCCGTGATCTTGAGGTCATCGATCCCTCGACCGAAGAGCCGGTGGCGGTGATCTCGCTGGGCAGTCAGGCGGATACCGATGCGGCGGTGGCCGCGGCCAAGGCCGCCTTTCCGGCATGGTCGGAAACGCCCCCGGAAACTCGGCTGGCCTATGTGGAAAAGATCCTCGACATCTATCGCCGCCGCGCGCCCGACATGGCCCGCGCCATCAGCGATGAAATGGGTGCCCCGCAGGATATGGCGCTAAGCGATCAGACGGGCGTCGGCGAATTCCATATCGCGACCTTCATCGAAAGCTTTCGCAATTTCGAATTCATCCGTCCGCTGGGCCCGCATGCGCCCACCACCATGGTCGCCTGGGAACCGATCGGGGTGATCGGTCTGATCACGCCATGGAACTGGCCGATGAATCAGGTCACGCTCAAGGTGATTCCGGCGATCCTGACGGGCAATACCGTGGTGCTGAAACCCAGCGAGATCGCGCCGCTGTCTTCGGTCCTGTTCACCGAAATCGTGGATGAGGCGGGGCTGCCGCCGGGTGTCTATAACATGGTCAATGGCGACGGTCTGGGGGTCGGAACCCAGCTTTCGGTCCATCCCGATGTCGACATGATCAGCTTTACCGGATCGACCCGGGCCGGGATCGCGATCACCAAGGCCGCCGCCGACACGGTCAAGAAAGTCGCGCTGGAACTGGGCGGCAAGGGGGCCAATCTGGTCTTTGCCGATGCCGATCCCAAGGCGGTCGAACGCGGTGCGCGGCATTGCTTCAACAATTCCGGCCAGTCCTGCAATGCGCCCACCCGGATGCTGGTCGAACGCTCTTTCTATGATCAGGCGGTCGAACAGGCCCGCAAGGTGGCCGAGGAAACTGCCGTCGCATCCGCCCATCAGCCCGGCCGCCATATCGGTCCGGTGGTCAGCAAGCTGCAATGGGACAAGATCCAGGACATGATCCAACAGGGCATCGACGAAGGCGCGCGGCTTGTCGCCGGCGGCCCCGGCCTGCCCGAAGGCGTCAATCGCGGCTATTTCGTGCGCCCCACCGTATTCGCCGATGTCACGAACGAGATGAGCGTCGCCCGCCAGGAAATCTTTGGCCCGGTGCTGTCCATCATCCCCTTCGACAGCGAGGAAGAGGCCGTCGACATCGCCAATGACACGATCTTTGGCCTGACGAATTACGTCCAGACCCAGGACGGCGCGCGCCGCAACCGGCTGGCCCGCAAGCTGCGCGCCGGCATGATCGAAACCAATGGACAGTCGCGCGGGCGCGGCTCGGCCTTTGGTGGTATCAAGGCGTCCGGGCGCGCGCGCGAAGGCGGCGTCTGGGGGCTGGAAGAGTTCATGGACAGCAAACAGATCAGCGGCTGGGATCTTGACGCCTGACCCGCTGTTCGGGATCGCGGCCGGGATGGGCTCCGATCCCGGCCAGCGTTGCCGCCGCCGACCGGGTTGCCGGGACGGCGGCGGTTTGCGTTTCAGATGCCGGCGCGGTGGCCCCGCGCGTCAGGACCCGTCGCGGCGAAAGCGCATGGCGGTGACCTGGCGATAGATCTGGCCGGGCTTCAGCTCGGCCGAGGGAAAGTGGGGATGGTTCGGCGCATCGGGCCAGATCTGGGATTCCAGCGCGATGCCGGCATACCGCCCATAGGGTCGGCCGCCAAGCCCCTCGGCGCCGCCCGACAGATGGGCGGCCGTATAGACCTGTAGCCCCGGCTCGGTCGAACAGATGTCCAGTGTCACATCCCCGGCCGCCAGCGTTGCCACCGGCCTCATATGCAGGCTGCGGGTTTCGGACAGGCACATATTGTGGTCGATGACCGGGCCGTCCAGACGTTCCCCCAGCCGGGTCGCGCGGCGAAAATCCAGATGCGTGCCCTTGACCACGGCGGGCGCGCCCAGCGGGATCAGATCCTTGTTGATCGGCAGATAGGTCTGGGCGGGTATGCGCAGCCGGTGCTCGGCAATGGTGGGCGCGCCGTCCAGATTGAAATAGCTGTGCTGTGCGAAATTGCAAAAGGTCAGCTCGTTCGAGGTCGCCAGAACCGTCAGTTGCAGGCTCGGACCGGGCAGGATCTGATAGGTCGCGCGGATCAGCATCGCGCCGGGAAAGCCCATGTGACCCGCCGGCAGGTGGTCGGCCAGGCCGACCATATCCGCCTGTTGCGTGGTCAGCATCCAGTTGCGGGTGCCGGTGCCGTCGCTGCCGCCATGCAGCATGTGGCGGCCATCCTGATTGCGGTCCAGATCAAGCGTTTCGCCGCCCAGCCGCGCGCGCCCCCCGGCAATGCGATTGGCATAGCGCCCGACCAGCGCGCCGAAATAGCGCCCCTCGCCCAGATAGGGCTCAAGCGTCGGGAAACCCAGCACCAGCGGGTGATCCACGCCCTCCAGCCGGATATCCTGGACCGAGGCGCCCAGCGTCAGCACCGAAACCGTCAGCCCATGCCCCGAAATGGTCGCGCGCAGCACATGATCGCCATCGGGCAGCGCGCCGAAATTCTGGATGCTCAAAGCGTCACCCGCGGCTCGGGGCGGCCCCTTGCGCCCTTGGGGTCCAGAAGCCAGGTCTGGCCGTCCTGCGGGCCATTCAGGCCCTCGGCGGCGCTGGTGACCATGAGCCGGTCCAGATCCGGGCCGATAAAGGCCGGGCAGGTGCTTTGCGCCGCCGGCAGGTCCAGCCGAAACAGTTCGCGCCCGTCTTCGGGGGCATGACAGGTGACGGTGCCGCTGCCCCAGCGGGCGTTCCAGAACCGCCCCTGATCGTCGGTCACCGCGCCATCGGGATTCTGGTCCGTGCCGCGCAGATCCAGAAAAACCCGCGCCTCGGCCATGGGCCAGCCATCCGGGTCCAGCGCCTGGGACCAGACCGTTTGCGCGGCGGTATCGGCGAAATAGGCAAGCCGGCCATCGGGCGAAAAACAGATGGCGTTCGGGATCGTCATATCGCCCCGCAGCTTGCGGAGTTCGCCCCCGGCATAGCGATAGATCGCCCCCATGCCTGCGCCCGCGTCATGCCCCATGGTGCCGATCCAGAAGCCGCCGAACGGATCGGCCCGCCCGTCATTCGAACGGGTTCCGGGCATTTCCGCCTCAAGCGGGCATAGCAGTTTCAGGTCGCCATCGCGCAGGTCCAGCACCCGCAACGCGGTTTCGGTCGCGATCAGCACCCGGTCGCCGTCGATCCAGCCCATGGCCGAGGCCTTTTCGTCGAAACCCCATTGAAGGTCCCGGCCATCCTCTTGCGACAAAAGGCGCCGGCCGTGAATGTCGAACCAGAACGCTTGCCGGCGCAGCGGATGCCAGAACGCGCCTTCGCCCAATTCGCAGATGCGCGGGTCGAAAAGGACCGCGCTCATGCCGGGCTGGACGGGTTGATCGCCCGCAATGTCGCGACCATTTCGCGGGCGCGGATGCCGACGGTCTCGGCGCTGTCGCCGGGCCGGTAAAGCGCCGAGCCGATGCCAAAGCCGCGCGCCCCCGCCGCCAGCCAATGCTTGAAATTGTCCGCCCCGACACCGCCCACGGCAAAAACCGCGATGTCATTGGGCAAAACCGCGCGCAGGGCGCGCAGGGTGCCGATCCCGGCACTGTCGGCGGGAAACAGTTTCAGCCCGGTCGCACCGGCGGCGATCGCGGCGAAACATTCGGTCGCGGTAAAGACGCCGGGCCAGCTTTCCATGCCCAGCTTGCGGGTTTCGCGGATCACCGCCGCATCGACATTGGGCGACACGATCATGCGCCCGCCGATATCGGCGACGCGGGCGACGTTTTCGGCGGTCAGCACCGTGCCCGCGCCGATGGTCGCATGTGAGCCGACCGCCTGAACCATAAGACGGATACTGTCAAAGGGATCGGGGGAATTCAGCGGCACCTCGATGCGGTCGATGCCGGCCTCGACCAGCGCGCGGGCGACAGGCACGGCCTCGGGCGGGGTCAGGCCGCGCAGGATGGCGATGATGGGCGTGGTCATGAAATCTCCTGCAAGGCGGTGCGGGCGGCGGTCAGGCCGGAAAGAACGAGCTGGCCGCCATCCATGCGCGTCACATCCGCGCCGGCGGCTTGCATCGGAACCTGATAAAGCGCCGCAAGCTCGGGCGCGCCAATGATGATCGTCTTGTGGTTGTGCCAGAAATCGCGTGCCGCGCCAAGCTCGGTCCCGATCAACAGGCCCGATAAGCGGCCCGCTGCCTGCGCCGGCGCAAGACCGTCCAGCAGCGATCCGGCGCGCAGCGCGAAAAGCCCGCGCATCGCGGCATGGGGGTCGGCCATGGCATCGGCCGCGCCCAATGCGGCGGCGGCGACATCGGAAACCGCCCCGGCCATGGACAGCCGCAGCACCGACTGGCGCGAGATAAGCGAGAAGATCTCGCCGGTCATGAATGTCTGAAAGCCCGTAACCCGGCCCTGGGTGATGCGGACCCATTTGCAATGCGTGCCGGGCAGGCAAAGCGTGCCGTCAAAGCCGGGATCCAGGGCCAGATAGCCGGCGATCTGGGTTTCCTCGCCGCGCATCACATCGGGCGGCGCGGCCTGCGACAGGCCGGGCAGGATGCGCACATCCAGCCGCGCGTCGCCCACATCCGGGCGGGTGGCGCGCAGCGGGTCCAGCGGCGTGCAGGGGGTGGCGCGGTATTCGGCCTCGGCCCAGCCGGTGCGGGCGCCGACCATGCCGCAGGCGATGACCGGCATCCGGCCCTGCGCCGGCAGCCAGTCATGGATCAGCTCGAGCAGGGCGGGTTCGAACCCGTCGCGGGGCAGCCCGCCCATGCCCTTGTCCGAGTGGCGGGACTGAAGCGCCTGCGATCCTTGCATCGCCCAGACCCGCAGGCGCGTGGTGCCCCAGTCGACGGCGATCCAGTCCGGTGTCATGGCCTAGGACTTGCTCTTGTTCGAGACGTCGAAGATCACGGCGGCCATCAGCACCAGCCCCTTGATGACCTGCTGATAGTCGATGCCGATGCCGAGGATCGACATGCCGTTGTTCATGACGCCCATGATGAAGGCGCCGACCACGGCCCCGATCACCGTGCCCACGCCCCCCGCCATCGAGGCGCCGCCCACGAAGACGGCGGCGATGGCGTCCAGCTCGAACGCGACGCCGGCCTTGGGCGTGGCCGAGTTCAGGCGCGCCGAAACGACGATCCCCGCGAGCGCCGCCAGCATCCCCATATTGGCAAAGGTCAGAAACACCACCCGTTCCGAGTTGATGCCCGACAGCTTCGCCGCCTTGGCATTACCGCCGATGGCATAGATGCGCCGCCCGATGGTCGTGCGCTCCGAGATAAAGGCGTAAAGCCCGACCAGCAGCGCCATCACGATAAAGACGTTGGGCAGGCCGCGGAAATTCGCCAGCGCCCAGGTCATGCCGACAATGGCGATGAAGATGATCGCGTTCTTGCCGGCGAAAAAGGCAAAGGGCTCATCCACGACGCCCATCTTTTCCTGTTGGGCGCGGGCGCGGACCTGCATCCACAGGATGGCGACTGCCGCGCTCCAGCCCAGGACCAGCGACAGCATGTTGGGTTTGACCACGCCAAAGATGTCGGGAATGAACCCGGATGCGATCATCTGAAAGCCGGGCGGGAAGGGGCCGATGTTCTGGCCGCCCAGAATCCACATGGTCAGCCCGCGAAAGACCAGCATCCCCGCAAGCGTGACGATGAACGAGGGGATCTTCCAATAGGCGATCCAATAGCCCTGAATGCCGCCGATCACCGCCCCCGCCGCAAGGCTGAGCACGACGACCACGGGCGTGGGCAGCCCCATCTTGACCGACATGATCCCGGCCAGCGCGCCCACGAATGCCGCGACCGAGCCGACCGAAAGGTCGATATGCCCGGCCACGATCACCAGAAGCATCCCCACCGCCAGAATGACGATATGGCTGTTTTGCAGGAACAGGTTGGTCAGGTTGACCGGCTTGAACAGGATGCCGCCGGTCACGACCTGAAAGAACACCATGATGATGATCAGGGCGAACAGGATACCGTATTGGCGGATATTGCGGCGGATAAAGCCGAAAGTGTCGCCACGGCGGGCGTCTGCGGAGGTATCAGACATGGGCGGCCTCTGCTTCGATTTCCTCGGGGGTGATGTTTGCTTCGGTCAGGTCATGTCCCGACTTGATGATGATCGACATGATCTTTTCCTGCGTGGCCTCTGCGGTCGGCAATTCGCCCACCAGCCGGCCCTCGTTCATCACCAGCACGCGGTCGGTGATGCCCAGCAGCTCTGGCATTTCCGACGAGATGACGATGATCGATTTGCCCTGTTCGGCAAGGTCGCGGATCATGGTATATATTTCGTATTTCGCGCCCACATCGATGCCGCGCGTCGGTTCGTCCAGGATCAGGATTTCCGGCCCCGAGAACAGCCATTTCGACAACACCACCTTTTGCTGGTTGCCGCCTGACAGGTTCACGGTTTCCTGTTCGATCGAGGATGACCGGATGTTCATGCGCTTGCGGAAATCGTTGCCGATCTCGCCCTCGCGGCGGCCATCGACGATCCCGCTTGTGGCGATGCCCGGCAGGTTCGCCAGCGGGATATTGCGGCGGATTGTGTCGATCAGCACCAGCCCCAGCGATTTGCGGTCCTCGGTCACATAGGCAAGGCCGGCCTTGATCGCCTTGGGGACCGTGGACAGATCGACGGGCGTGCCGTGGATCCTGACCTCGCCCGAGCGGAACTTGCCCATCGAGCGGCCAAAGATGCTCATCGCAAGCTCGGTGCGGCCGGCGCCCATCAGCCCGGCAATGCCCAGAACCTCGCCCTGACGCAGGTTGAAGCCGGCCTTCTTGACCAGCAGGCGGTCGGGATCGGCGGCGTCCTCGACGGTCCAGTCGCGGACCTGCATCACCACCTCGCCGATTTTCGGGTCGCGGGGGGGGTAGCGGTCGTCCATCGACCGGCCGACCATATCCTTGATGATCTGGCTTTCCGGGACCATGCCGTCGTGATGGGCCACGGTCGACCCGTCGCGCAGCACCGTCAGGCTGTCGCAGACCTGCGACAGCTCGTTGAGCTTGTGCGAGATCAGGATCGCGGTCATGCCCTGATCGCGGAACCCGGCCAAAAGCCGCAACAGCGCGTCGCTGTCATGTTCGTTCAGCGAAGAGGTCGGCTCGTCCAGAATCAGCAGATCGACCTTTTTCGACAGGGCCTTGGCGATTTCGACCAGCTGCTGCTTGCCCATCCCCAGCTCGCCCACCTTGGTTTCCGGGCTTTCGCGCAGGCCGACCTTGGCCAGCAATTCGGCGGTGCGGCGGTTGGTCTCGTGGCGGTTGATGACGCCGCGCGTGGCGATTTCGTTGCCCAGAAAGATATTCTCGGCAATCGACATCTGCGGCACCAGCGCCAGTTCCTGATGGATGATGACGATGCCCTGCGATTCGCTGTCATGGATGCCGCGAAAGGCCATCGGCTTGCCGTTATACAGGATCTCGCCGTCATAAGAGCCGTGCGGATAGACGCCCGACAGCACCTTCATCAGCGTGGATTTCCCCGCGCCGTTTTCACCGACCAGCGCGCGGATCTCGCCGCGGCGGACGGTCATGTTCACATTGTTCAACGCTTTGACGCCGGGGAATTCCTTGGTGATCCCCCGCATTTCCAGAATCGCATCCATGGTCACCTCTTACGTTCGCGCGGATGCGCCGCCGCGGGGACAGGCCCGGCGGCGGCGCAAAGGGTGATCACTTCAGCTGGTCTTCGGTGTAATAGCCCGAGCCGACCAGAACCTCGTTGAGGTTCGCCGCGGTGACCGGAACCGGCTCCAGCAGGAAGGACGGGACGACCTTGACGCCGTTGTTATAGGTCTTGGTGTCGTTCACCTGGGGCTCTTCGCCCTTCATCATGGCGTTGACCATGCTGACGGTGACTTTCGCCAGCTCGCGGGTGTCCTTGAAGATGGTCGAATATTGTTCGCCGGCCTGGATCGACTTGACCGATTGCAGCTCGGCGTCCTGACCCGAAACGATCGGCATCTTCAGATCGCCCGAGCCATAGCCCACGCCTTTCAGCGACGACAGGATGCCGATGGACAGCCCGTCATAGGGCGACAGCACCCCGTTCACCTGCTTGTCGGTATAGTTGGCCGACAGGATGTTATCCATGCGCGCCTGGGCGGTGGCGGGATCCCAGCGCAGGGTGCCGACCTTGTCCATGCCCGTCTGACCCGAGGGGATGGTGATTTCGCCCGCGTCGATCATCGGCTGCAACACCGACATGGCACCATCATAGAAGAAGAAGGCGTTGTTGTCGTCCGGGCTGCCGCCGAACAGTTCCACGTTCCACGGCTTCACGTCCGGGAACCGCTCTTTCAGACCGGCGACCAGGGTATTGGCCTGTTCGACGCCGACCTTGAAGTTGTCGAAGGTCGCGTAATAGTCGATATCCGGCGTGTCGCGGATCAGGCGGTCATAGGCGATGACCTTGATATCGGCCGCTTTCGCATTGGCCAGCGCGTTCGACAGCGTGGTGCCGTCGATGGCCGCGATCACCAGCACGTTCACGCCCTTGGTGATCATGTTCTCGATCTGGGCCAGCTGGTTGGGGATGTCGTCATCGGCATATTGCAGGTCGGTCTGATAGCCCGCTTCCTGGAATTGCTTGACCATGTTGTCGCCATCCGCGATCCAGCGCGCCGAGGTCTTGGTCGGCATCGAGATCCCGACCATGCCTTCGGCCACGGCGATGCCGGGTACCGCAAGCACAGCCACGGATGCCAGCGCCAGGGCGCATTTCCTGAGGTTCAGCATTCTTCCTCCCTGTATGTTCAATGCTCCGGCGGCGGCCTGTCACGGCGTCTGTCCTGCCGGGCTTCCCCCCTTTGCGCGGCGGCGGGGCGGGTTTCGATCCGTACCCCCGGGGCGCCGCGGCGGGATGAACACCCCGCCTGGGATCGAAGCTAGTCCCGGCCAATATATCCGTCAATTCAGCTTTGATGGCGCGGGCATATCGAAAATGGTATGTGCCCGCCGGTCGTGCACCGGGGGCAGGGAGGCGGCGCCACAGCGCCGCATGACCGGGCTGCGTGATTGGACTGGGCGATTGGGATGGCGACCGGGCCGCGCCGCGCGGTTAGCCGTCGGCGCGCAGGTCCGCCCATTCGGGATGGCGGTCGAATTGCAGCCGCACATAGCTGCATGCCGGCACGATCAGCATCTCGCGGCTGCGCGCATCCTCGATCAGTCGCCGGACCAGCGCCATCGACACGCCCGAGCCGCGCATCGCGATGGGTGCATAGGTGTGATCGGCAACGATGATGCCCGGGCCGTCCTTGCGCCAGGTCAGTTCGGCCTGACCCTCGATGCCCGTCACCGAGGCAAGATAGCGACCAGCATTCCCGTAATCCTCATGGGTGATGTGAATATCCGAATTGACCATTCTTTGCTCCGTCTTTGGGAGATAACGACTTCACATGTATTTCGATCCATGACGCGGGGCCGGGATCGGGAAAATCAGCGATGTGGATGATAGGCAGGTCGTGTGTAATTATTATTTATCAAAATCTTGCTCAGTCAGGAGAGGTGTCCCCGGGGGTGTGGCCTCTTGTCTCAGGATGCGCCAAAGCGTCGGCGACAGCGGGCCGGCCAGGCGTTCCAGCGCCTGTAGGTCCAGATCGACCCCGCCCATGCCGTCCTTGACCGCCCGCAGGGCGAGGGGGTGCCAATCGCCATCGGTCAACCGCTCGATGCCGACGGCATTGGAGTTGCTGTCAAGGCAAAGCCGCAGGCGCGACTCGATGCGCAGATAAAGCGGCCGGGCCGGCCCGCTTTGGCCGACCAGACACAGGCCGCGCCGATGATCCGGCTGGTCGCGCAGCGGCGGCTCATTCAGGCTTTGGGCCAGCCGGTCCAGCGTCTGCCGCGACAGATAGCCCGGAATCGCGTCCATGGCGGCGGCCAGATGCGGGCCGATGTGTTCGGGCTGCAATTCGGCTATGCGCTGGGGTCCGACCATGATCGCCGCGATCGCGGTCGCGGCGCGGCGCCTGATCCAGCGCGGCGCGTTGCCGGCAATGGGCAAACCCGTGCGCGACGCCCCCGCCGCAACCAGATCGGTATAGATCATGTCGCGCATGGCGTGTTCCAGCCGCGCCACCCGGGCCATGGCGTCGCCCATGGCGCGAATCGTTTCATTAACGTCTTGATCTTGCAGAGAAGATATCGGCGTGTCGGGCGGTTCGCCACCTTTCATATCGTCCATGTGCCACCAACGACAGGTTTAGTTGACGCTGCGTAATAACCATCTTTAGGTGTGTGGGTGGCGCTTGGCTACCTTTGACTTTGGTCGCATTGCAATTATTCCACCAGACACTTGCAGGGATTTGCCCGTTGCGACGCGGGTCCCGCTTACTGTGCCGTTTTCGCCTGCGGAATGCAAAGCGTGCGACGGGCGGATTTCAGCCTTTCCGAATCGCTTCGGGTCGCGGGTGAAGGCTGTCCCGGAAGCGCGAAGATGATGAAAGTTCTGCGTAAATACCGGGCAGCGGCCCTTGAACCGTGGGGCCAAGCGCTTATATCCCTGCGGCCCTCTAGGCGGCGGTGATGCTTTTTCCGCAAGTGTCAAGTGGGATGGAGAATTGTATCATGTCGCGAAAATGTTGCGTTTGAAGGGGTAAACATGCAATTGGGGCTGACTTGCAGTCAGCGCATAGCCGGCATGCGTCGTGGGGCATACCGAATCACCGGTCCAATCGGTTAGTTCGGCGTCTGCTGCCTGATAGCGGCAACAAACACGGTGCGCCGGACCTTAACACTTTGGCGGGGCGCCGCAATAAGAACAGGATAAAGAGATGCGCGATTTCGTGGATGGTTCGGCTTTCAATTTCGAACAGGGGCAGCGTGCCCGCAAGCTTTTTGCCGCCGTCGTGCTGGCAGCGCTTGATGACGCGATCGCCGATGACAAGAAATATGGCAACGGCCCCGATCAGATCGCGCGCTGGGCGCGTTCGCGCGATGGCCGCGAGGTCCTTTCCTGTGCCGGTATCGACCCGAACGAACGCGTCGTGAAGGGTCTGATGGAATTCGTGGCCAAAGGTGTGCGCACCTCGGTCGCGCTGTCGCGTGAGGAAAGCGAACGCCGTCACGCCGCCGAAGAGGCCGATGCCGCCTGATCGTGATCGGGCCATCGCCTTTTGGGCCCGCAGCCTGTCAGCCCAGCTGATTCCAAGCTGATTCGCGGCCGAAACCGGCCCGATATGTGGGAAAATCCGCCTGTTTCATGCGCGTCGATGAAACAGGCGTGAATCCGCGCGACAAAATCACCAAGCTTTTCAATCCTGTTTGCCTTTGCCCCCTGATGCACCTGTAAGTTGTGTAGACAGGGGTGCAGGTTAGGGGTGAAATTGGGGTGCGACTCGCCCTTGGGTGGTGAGGCAAATCAGGCTTTCTGTTAATGCATAACCGGCTTGTGCAAAATGGGACTTGCAAGTCGGTGGTGCCTGAGGGGTAGGTGATCGGCGCGCAGAAACGCCAGGTTTTCGGCAGGAATGCGCCGATATGGCGCATTTTATGTGACTTTTAGGAACCGGTAGGATCGCTGGCATGAAGATCCCCATTGAAGGGGCTGGAACAACGGGTGCAATCGAGCGTTGGATTTTAGACATATTGATCTTGATTGTGCTGAAACTGTGTAAGGGTAAGGTTCAGATGTGCCGTGGTTCGGATTTTCTCCCACGCAATTTGATCGGCCCCGGATTGGTACATTTAAGAAGTAGGTAGGGGGTAGCGGATGCCGAAGGCACTTCCGGTAACGCGTGGGCGCAAGTTTCTTCAGGTTCTGGAGGGCGCGAGGACGATCTTTCTGCGGGATGGATTCGAGGGTGCGGCCGTCGATGACATCGCCCGCGAGGCAGGCGTGTCCAAAGCGACGCTCTACAGCTATTTCCCCGACAAGCGCGTCATGTTCATGGAGGTGTTCCGCAGCGAGTTGGCGCGCGAGGCCGCCGATGCCAGCGCATTGATCGAGGTGGATCTGCCGGTCGAGCAGGTGCTGCCTTTCATCGTCCAAATCGTTTCGGCCCATATGATTTCGGATTTCGGGCTGCGCATCTATCGCGTCAGTGTCGGCGAGGCCGAGCGTTTTCCGTCCCTGGCCCAGGAATATTATGAATCCGGCCCTATGCTGCTGCGTCAGCAGCTGATCACCTATCTTGAGAAATGCGTCCGCCGCGGCGAATTGCAGATCCCGGATCTGGATCTGGCGGCCGATCAGCTGATCGAGCTGGCCGGCGTCACCATCCATGACCGGGCGCTGTTTCTGGGCGCGCAATCCATCGACAAGGATCTGTTGCGCAAGGTCAATCGCAGCGCGGTCGAGATGTTTCTGGCCTGTTATGCCACCGGCCGCCAGCGCAAGGTCGCGTTGGTCGATTGAGTGGCGGCGCCGCGCCCGCATGCGCGGGCATGGCTTCTCATTTTAAGATCGGGCGCTTATCATCGCCGCGACGGAAAACCCATGTGTTGGATGACTGCCTGATGAACCGAGCTCTGATCGCCCTTATTGCCCTTGCGCCGCTGGCGGCCTGCACGTCCGCCTATCAATCCGAACCCGAACCGTTGCCGGTGACCCAACCGGTTCCGGTTGCGCCGACCGATGGCGTCAGCGGACTGCAATCGCGCGAACCCGATGCCTGCCACGCCAAGACCTATGTCTCGGCGCTGGGCCAGCCCGGCACGATCATCCCGACGCTGGGCGTCAACCGCGACTATCGCGTGGTCGAATATCGCGGCATCGAGCCACAGGAATATGACCCGCTGCGCATCGTCTTCCGGCTGGATGCGGCGGGCAACATCTACAATATCGACTGTGGTTGATCGGAACGGCCATGACGAGGTTGTTCATGACCGCCGCGCTGGCCGCGCTGGGGGCCTGTACCATGTCCGAGCCGCCCGCCCCGGTCGCGCCCGACAGCAGCGACTTGTGCAAGGCGAGCCAGTTTCAGGGTCTGATCGGTCAGCCCGGAACGGCGCTGAAGGACTTGAAGCTGCCCGCCGGCACCCGGATCATCGGCCCGACCCAGGCCGTGACCCAGGATTATCGCCTGTCGCGGCTGAATTTCGAAATCGGCAAGGATGGCCGCATCGCCAAGATTTCCTGTTATTGACGGCTTTGGCCCGAATGGCGGGGCCATGACATGAAACGGGCGCGACCAAGGTCGCGCCCGTTTTTCGTACCGGCCGGATCGGTCGCCCCTTGGGGCGGCCAGGATCATTCCCGGCGATCAAGCCCCAGAACGTGATCCAGCGACCAGCGCCCCGGCCCCTGTGAAATCAGCGCCAGCATGCAGGCGGCCCAAAGCCCATGGGTCTGCCAGGCGGTCGGATAGACGAAAATCTGGATCACCGCCGTCATCGCCAGCACCCCCAGCGCCGCAAAGCGCGTGCCCAGCCCCAGCACCAGCAGGATCGGCAGGATATGTTCGGCCAGCGTCGCGGCCACCGCCGCCCATGCCGACGGAATCAGCGGCAGCGCATATTCATGTTCGAACAGGAACCATGTGCTGTCGGCGATCGAAAAACCTTCGACCTTGCTGCGCCCCGAGGCGAAAAACACCGAGGCCGGAAACAGCCGCAGGCCGAATGCAGCCAGCGACCAGGGCAGATGCGACAGTATCAGATTCAGCCGGGAAATGATCGGAGTAATGGAATTCATGCCGCAACCTCCTGCGGAAAAGCAATAAAAGCGCCGGCATTGGCCAGCGTGATCAGGATCGAGCCGGCCTCATGACCGGGTTGCAGGGCCTGCGCGGCCTCGGCTGCGGCCAGCAAGGTGTCGCCCCGGCCCAGAGCGGCCAGAAAGGCCAGATCGCCCGCCGCCAGCGGCAGCACCTGCACATTGTCGCGCCGGTCGCGCAGGATCGCCGCGCCCTCGGGCCGGTCGGGATCGATCGGTTCGGGTTCGACCCCCGGCTGATTGGCCTGCCAGATGGTGACGGCCGCGAAACGCGATGTCAGCATCCGCACCGACGGGTGCAGCTGTGCCAGCGTCTGGGCCGGCGCCTCGGCGGCGCGGGCAAGGGCCGTGGCATCGGCGGGTTGGGCATCGGCGGCGTGATAGGCCTGACCGCGCAACCATTCCAGTTCCGCGACATCGGCCAGATAAGGCAGATCGCGCAGCGGCGGAAAACCGGCCAGAAAGCCCGGAAATTCGCCGCCCCATTGAAACAGCATCGGCGATGCCGGCGGATGCGCGGCGATGAAGGCGGCGGCCAGCGGGCGAAAGAAGTCCTCGCCCACCAGCCGCTCGATCACCGGATAGCGCGAGGCCAGCGCCCGCGAGAGGCTATGGGCGACATTGTTGCGATAGACCGCAAAGCGGCGCTCGACCTCGGCGGGATCGAGCGCGGTCATCCCCGGCGGCACCGCCCCCGAGCTTAGCCCGCTGCGGAATTGCGCGATCAGATCAGCATGCATGGGCACGGCGGGCCTCGTGGGTGGCGTCCAGAATGGCGGTGGCGCGCTGTGCCTCGCTCATCAGTTCGGCAAAGGGCGGCACGTCATTGTCCCATTCGATCAGCGTCGGCAGCGGGCCGGCCTGGGCAATGGTCTGCGCGTAAAGCGCCCAGACCGGATCGGCGACCGGGCTGCCGTGATCGTCGATCAGAAGCGGCCCGGAGGGCAGTTCCTCTTCGGCATGGCCGCCCAGATGGATCTCGCCCACGGCATGCAGCGGAAAGGCGGCCAGATAGGCGCGCGGATCGGCGCGGTGATTGGTGCAGGACACAAAGACATTGTTGATATCCAAAAGCAGCCCGCAGCCGGTGCGGCGGATCACCTCGGACAGAAAATCGGTTTCGGCCAGCGAGGATTGCTCGAACAGCACATAGGTCGCCGGATTTTCCAGCAGCATGCGGCGGCCCAGGTGTTCCTGAACCTCGTCGATATGGTCGCAGACCAGATCCAGCGTCTCGGGCGTATAGGGCAGGGGCAGCAGGTCGTTCAGATATTCATTGCCATGGCTCGACCATGCCAGATGCTCGGAAAAGCTTTCGGGCTGATAGCGGTCGACCAGCGCGCGCAGCCGGTCCAGATGATCACGGTTCAGCCGTCCCGGCGCACCGATGGACAGGCCCACCCCATGCAGCGAAATGGCGTAATCGCGGCGCAGCGCCGCCAGCAGGCGATGCGGCGGACCACCCGCGCCCATATAGTTTTCGGCGTGGATCTCGAAAAAGCCCAGACGGGGGCGGGTTTCGGCGATGTCGTTGAAATGCTCGGGCTTGAAGCCTAGCCCGGCGGCGGCGGGTAGGGATGTCATAACAAACGGGCTCCTCGGGGGTGGCCAGACGCGGGGGCCATGGCCGTCCCTGGCGGTGGGCCGGACCCGTTGCCGGGTCCGGCCGGGACGTTACATTTTGATGGGTTCCAGCGAGCCCATGCCCTTGGGGGTCTCGATCGTGGCGCAGGTGCCGGCCGGGACCAGTTTCCAGGCATTGCCCTGATAATCCGTGGTCGAGGTGCCGGCGCAGGTCGTGCCGGGGCCGGCGGCGCAGTCGTTCTTGCCGGCCAGCGCGACGCCGTAGCATTTTTCCATGGCACCGGCGTCTTTTTTCATGTCATCGGCATGAGCCGCGGCGGCCAGCGACAGGGCGGCGGTCAGGGCGGCGGTCAGGCCAAGGGTCTTGTCGAATTTGGTCATCGTAAGTCTCCTGTGTCACGATAAGGCCGTCACGCGGTCCTCGGGATGTCCATTCGCGGTCCGGGGGGCCGGCGTTACGGGCTTCACGAAAGGGTGTTCGGTGACATGGTGGGAAAACCTGTTAAAAGTTTATTTATCGCGAGGCTGTAACGACGGGTCCGCAAGGAACGAATGGACAGGACAAGATGACGGATCACGAAACCGAATGGTCGGCGCTGTTCAGGGCGGCGAATGCCGGGGATGGGCGTGCCTATGCCCAGTTTCTGCACGCGGTCACGCCCATGCTGCGCGGCTTGATCCGGTCGCGCGGACGGGCACTGACCGCCGAGGCCCATGAGGATGTCGTCCAGGAGGTGCTTTTGGCGATCCACGCCAAGCGCCACACCTGGCAGGCGGACGCGCCGTTGCTGCCATGGCTCTATGCCATCGCGCGTTACAAGCTGGCCGACGCATTCCGCAGACGCGGCGCGGCCATATACCTGCCGATCGAGGAGTTGCAGGCGGAACTTGAGGCGCCGGCGCAGGATGTGACGGCGGCCCGGGACAGCGCGGTCCTGATCGCGCAGCTGGATGCGCGTTCGGCCACCATCGTGCGCGCGGTCGGCATCGAAGGCGAAAGCGCGGCCGAGGTCGGCCAGCGCCTTGACATGAGCGAAGGCGCGGTCCGCGTGGCCTTGCATCGGGCGATGCAGCGGCTGGGACGGATCGCGAAAGGAAACCGAGGATGAAGACCGACGAACTGATCCTGTCACTGGCGCAAGAGCCCGCGCCCGCGCCGCTGAATCCGGGCCGGATCGGCGCGGCGGTGGTTGCCGCGACCGGGTTTTGCGGGGCGCTGTTTCTGGCCCTGTTCGGGATCCGGGACGGCCTGCCGGGTCTGTGGTCGCAGCCGCTGATCGTGGCCAAGACGCTGTTGCCGGCGCTGGCCTGTCTGCTGGCGCTGCCGGCGCTTTTGGCGCTGTTGCGTCCGGGGGCGCGCGCGGGTCTTGCGGCGATGCCGGCGGTGCTGCCCTTGTCGGCGGCGGCGGGGCTCTGGATCTTCAGTTTTGCGGCGCTGGAACCGGCGCAGCGTTTCGTCCAGTCGACGCCGTTTGCGGTTGTCGAATGTGTCGGGCTGATCCTGGTGATCGCGGCGCCGTCGCTTTGGCTCGCGATCCGGGTTCTGGGGCGTGGCGCGACCACGCGCCCGCGGCTCAGCGGCGCCTTGGCCGGGCTGGTCGTGGGGGCCGGGGCGTCCTCGTGCTATTCCTTCTTCTGTCTTCAGGACAATCCGCTTTTTTATGTCACCTGGTACGGCACGGCGATTGCGATCACCGCCGCCGCCGGGGCATGGCTGGGCGCGCGCCGGCTGCGCTGGTAGGTCCGGGTTTTGCCCCCGCGCAAGCCCGGCCCCGGCGCCGGCTTGTTTGCGCGGAATTTCCGCATAATGTGAACCTTGCGAAGGGCGGGATGCTTTCGCGTGACAGGGGCCGCGACGTCCTGACCTTGGGCGGCGATGTCTGTGTCGCGCTGCAATGGTGCCGGCACGCGCTTGTCACGATTAGCCGGGGGCACGTTCATGGCGATCCATGCCAGCATTCACCACCTGACCCATTACCGATATGACCGCCCGGTCACGCTGGGCCCACAGATCATCCGCCTGCGCCCGGCACCGCAATCGCGCACCAAGGTGCTGTCGCACAGCCTGAAAGTGTCGCCCGGCGGCCATTTCGTGAACCACCAACAGGACCCCTATGGCAATTGGCTGGCGCGGTTCGTGTTCCCCGAGCCGGTGACCGAATTCAGGATCGAGGTCGATCTTGTTGCTGACATGTCGGTCTATAACCCGTTCGATTTCTTCGTCGAGGACAGCGCCGAGCAGTGGCCCTTTGACTATCCGGCCGACCTGCATGACGATCTTGTCATCTATCGCAGCGCCGAACCGGCCGGCCCGCTTCTGGCGCGGTTTCTGGACGCGATCCCGCGCGAACGCCAGCGCACGGTCGATTTTCTGGTGGCGCTGAACGCGCGGGTGAATGCGGCGGTCGCCTATACGATCCGCATGGAGCCGGGCGTGCAGACCCCCGAGGATACCTTGGCCATCGGATCGGGGTCGTGCCGCGATTCCAGCTGGTTGCTGGTGCAGGTGCTGCGGCATCTGGGCTTTGCCGCGCGGTTCGTGTCGGGCTATCTGATCCAGCTTGCGCCGGATGTGAAATCCCTCGATGGCCCCTCGGGGACCGAGGTCGATTTTACCGATCTGCATGCCTGGGTCGAGGTGTATGTCCCCGGCGCCGGCTGGATCGGGCTGGACCCGACATCGGGGCTTTTGACCGGGGAAAGCCATATCCCGCTGGCCGCGACGCCGCATTACCGCAATGCGGCGCCGATTTCGGGCGGGTTTTCATCGGCGGGCGCCCCCGAAGTCAGCTTTGATTTCGACATGCAGGTGCGCCGCGTGGCCGAACATCCCCGCATCACCAAACCGTTCAGCGATGCGGCATGGGCCGATCTGAACGCCATGGGCCGCAAGGTCGATCAGGTGCTGGCGGATGGCGATGTGCGTCTGACCATGGGCGGCGAGCCGACTTTCGTGTCCATCGACGATTTCGAATCGCCCGAATGGAACAGCGATGCCGTCGGCCCGACCAAGCGCGATCTGGCCGACCGGCTGATCCGGCGGTTGCAGGCCCGCTTCGCCCCCGGCGGCTTTCTGCATTACGGTCAGGGCAAATGGTATCCGGGCGAAAGCCTGCCGCGCTGGACCTTTTCGCTGTATTGGCGCCGCGACGGGCTGCCGGTCTGGAAAAACCCCGATCTGATCGCGCGCGAGGGGGCCGATCAAAGCCCCACCGCCGCACAGGCCGGCGCCTTCATGGCCGCCTTTGCCGAACGGCTGGGCATTTCCGGCGACCACGCCCAGCCCGCCTATGAGGATCCGGCCGAATGGATCCTGAAAGAGGCGAACCTGCCCCCGAATGTCACGCCCGAGGATTCGCGGCTGAAAAACCCCGAGGACCGGGCCCGCTTTGCCCGCGTCTTCGCGCGCGGGCTGACCGAACCGTCGGGCTATGTGCTGCCGGTCCAGCGCTGGCAGGCGCGCGGCCCCGCCGCCCCGCGCTGGCGGTCGGAAATCTGGCGGCCCCGGCGCGGCAATCTGTTTCTGGTGCCCGGCGACAGTCCGGTGGGTTTTCGTCTGCCGCTGGCGGGGTTGCCGCATATTCCACCGGCGCAATACCCCTATGGTTTCGCCGCCGATACCTCGATCCCGCTGGCGCCGCTGCCGGATTTCCATGCCCAGCCGGTGGTGGCCGAAATGGTCGGATCCCCGCAAGAGGCGCAGGACATGATCCGGCACCTGCCCCCCGTCAGCCCGGGCCACGCCCAGCCGGGCGCATTGCGCGCCGACGATTCACCGCGCCAGCGCATCGTGCGTCAGGACGCGGATACCGTTGGCGATGCCGTGCGCACCGCCATCGCCATCGAGCCGCGCGACGGTCGGCTGTGCCTGTTCATGCCGCCCTGTGATCGGCTTGAGGATTATCTTGAACTGCTGGCCACGGCCGAGGCCACGGCGGCGGATCTGAACCTGCCCATCCATATCGAGGGCTATGCCCCGCCCGACGATCCGCGTCTGAACGTGATCCGCGTCGCCCCCGATCCCGGCGTGATCGAGGTGAACATCCACCCCGCCCATGACTGGGACGATTGCGTCGCCACCACCGAGGCGATCTATGACGAGGCCCGCAATTGCCGCCTTGGCGCCGACAAGTTCATGATCGACGGCCGCCATACCGGCACTGGCGGCGGCAACCATGTCGTGGTCGGCGGCGCCACCATGGGCGACAGCCCCTTTCTGCGCCGGCCCGACCTGTTGAAATCGCTGATCCTGATCTGGCAGCGGCATCCCTCGCTGAGCTATCTGTTTTCCGGCCTTTTCATCGGTCCGACCAGCCAGGCGCCCCGCATCGACGAGGGACGTCAGGACGGGCTTTACGAGCTGGAGATCGCGCTGGCCCAGATCGGCGATTCGGTCGCGGGCGGCGCGGCCCCGCCGCCATGGCTGATCGACCGGCTCTTGCGCAATATCCTGATTGATGTGACCGGCAACACGCATCGCGCCGAGATCTGTATCGACAAGCTTTATTCGCCGGACGGCCCGACCGGGCGGCTTGGGCTGGTCGAGTTTCGCGGCTTTGAAATGCCGCCGCATCCGCGGATGAATCTGGCCCAGCAGCTTTTGATCCGGGCCATCATCGCGCGTTGCTGGAAAGCGCCGGTGCATGGCAAGCCGGTGCGCTGGGGCACGGTGCTGCATGACCGTTTCATGCTGCCGCATTTCATCTGGCAGGATTTCCTGTCGCTTCTGGACGATCTGGCGGAACATGGCTTCCGGCTGGACCCGGTCTGGTATCAGGCGCAGTCGGAATTCCGTTTCCCCTTTTGCGGTCAGGTCGAGGTGGGCGGGGTCACGCTGGAACTGCGTCAGGCGCTTGAGCCGTGGCATGTGCTGGGCGAAACCGGGGCCATCGGCGGCACCGTGCGTTACACCGACAGTTCCGTCGAGCGGCTACAGGTCCGCATGACCAGCCTGTCGCAGGACCGGTATCGCATCATGTGCAACCGCCGCCCGGTGCCGATGACGCGCACGGAAACCAGCGGCGAAAGCGTGGGCGCGGTGCGTTTCAAGGCCTGGCAGCCGGCGGCGGCGCTGCATCCGGTGCTGCCGGTGAACGCCCCGCTCAGCTTTGACATCTATGACGACTGGACGGGGCGGGCGATCGGCGGCTGTGTCTATCACGTCGCCCATCCCGGCGGGCGCAATTACGACACATTCCCCGTGAACGGATACGAGGCCGAGGCCCGGCGCCTTGCCCGGTTTCAGGGCCATGGCCACAGCCCCGGCGCCTATCGCCCGGTCCCGGAAACCCCGCACCCGGAATTTCCGATGACCCTCGACCTGCGGCGGGCGGCGGGGCTATAAACCCGGCATGGACACCGCCGCCGATCCGATGATGTCAGCAATTCTGGCAGGTTACGCGCCGCAACCCGGCGTCGCGGACGAACTTTTCGACGCCGAAGGCCGGATGCGTCCGGTCTGGGCCGAATTCATCGGCCAGCTTGCCGCCCTGACCCCGGACGAGGTCGAGGCCCGCTTTGCCCGGGGCGATCAGTATCTGCGCGATGCCGGGGTCTATTTCCGGCTGTATTCGGGCGGGCCGGTGCAGGACCGTGAATGGCCGCTGAGCCATGTTCCGGTGCTGATCTCCGAACAGGAATGGGGCGTGATCTGCGATGGGCTGACCCAGCGCGCCGACCTTCTGGAACGGGTCATGGCCGATCTTTACGGCCCCGGTCAGCTGGTCGCTGATGGCGATCTGCCGGCGGAACTGGTGGCCGGAAATCCGCAATGGCTGCGACCATTGGTGGGGGTGCGGCCGCGCTCGGGCTATTGGCTGCATCATCTGGCCTTTGAGATCGGGCGGTCGCCCGACGGCTCGTTTCTGGTGCTGGGGGACCGGGCGCAGGCGCCATCGGGGTCGGGATTTGCGTTGGAAAACCGCATGGCGACGACGCGGATCTTTTCCGAGCCATTCCAGCGCACGCATATCCACCGCCTTGCCGGGTTTTTCCGCGCCTTCAGCGCGGCGATGGAACAGCTGGCCGGTCCCGGCCGTGGCAAGGCCATCCTGACGCCGGGGCCGAACAACGACACGTTTTACGAGCATGTCTATGTCGCCCGCTATCTGGGCATGACCCTGCTTGAGGGTGAGGATCTGATCGTTCGGAACGGCACGGCGATGGTGCGCACCGTGCGCGGCCCCGAGCCGCTGGGCCTGTTGTGGCGGCGCATCGACAGCGACTTTGCCGATCCGATGGAACTGGACGAAGGTTCGCGCATCGGCACACCCGGCCTGATCGAGGCCCTGCGCCAGGGCAACCTGTCGCTGGTCAATGCACTGGGTTCGGGGGTGATCGAGGCGCGTGCCTTCATGGCCTTTTTGCCGCGCATCTGCC
Source organism: Paracoccus mangrovi (assembly GCF_042648425.1). Classification (NCBI taxonomy): domain Bacteria; kingdom Pseudomonadati; phylum Pseudomonadota; class Alphaproteobacteria; order Rhodobacterales; family Paracoccaceae; genus Paracoccus; species Paracoccus mangrovi. The sequence goes on from NZ_JBHRXJ010000003.1 coordinate 178,602, forward strand.
AGCGGCTGACGGGGGCGCCGCTGCGCCTGCCCAATATCGCCACATGGTGGTGCGGTCAGCCGGCCGAACGCGCCCATGTCCAGGCCAATGCCGGGCATATGATGATCGGCGGCGCGCTGGATGCGACGCTGCCTTTCGCGCTGGGCGCCGAGACCGGGCTGGATGCGCGGTTCGGCGCAGGGGCAGATGGTACCGGGACAGATGGCGGGGGGACAGATGGCGCTGGCTCGGGCCTTGCCGAATGGATGGCGGCGAACGGCCCCCGGCTGGTCGGGCAAGAGGCGGTGACGCTTTCGACCACCCCGGTCTGGTCCGAGGGGCGGCTGGTGCCGCGCCCGATGACGATCCGCGTCATTGCCGCGCGCGACGCCCAGGGCGGCTGGACCTTCATGCCCGGCGGCTATGCCCGCATCGGTCGCGGCGGCGAGGCCACGGCGCTTGCCATGCAGGACGGGGGTTCGGTCGCGGATGTCTGGGTGATGTCGCCGCAGGCGGTGACGGTGGACTCGCTTGTATCCTCGGGCGGGTTCGAGCGCGCGCCCGATGGCATCCTGCCCACCCGGGCGGCGGAAAACCTGTATTGGCTGGGCCGCTATATCGAACGGACCGAGGGCGCGATCCGGCTGTTGCGGGCCTGGCATCTGCGTCTGGCCGAGACCGAGGACCGCGACGATCCCCGCCTGCGGGCGCTGGCCGAACATATGGCGCAGCGCGATCTGGACGTGGATCAGCCGGTACCCGACGCGCTTTTGGCATTGATCGGTTTCGCCCGCAATTCGGCCGCCAAGGTGCGCGACCGCTTTTCCCCCGATGGCTGGGCGGCGCTGAACGATCTGGCGAAATCCGCCAACCGGCTGGCGGAACGGGTCCGGCCCGGCGACGATGCCGCACAGGCCATGTCGGTGCTGTTGCGCAAGATTTCGGGCTTTTCGGGGCTGGTGCATGAGAACATGTATCACTTTGCCGGCTGGCGGTTTCTGTCGCTGGGCCGGGCGCAGGAACGCGCGGACGGTACGCTGATGCTTTTGGCGGCGCTGACCGCGCCCGATGCGGTGCCCGGCATGCTTGAGGTCGCGATCGAGGTCTGCGACAGCGTGATGACCCATCAGCGTCGCTATCGTTTCGGCCCCTCGCGCGAAACGGTGCTGGACCTGCTGGCGCTGGATGGACAGAACCCGCGCGCCGTCGTGACCCAGATCACCCAGATGCAGCACCACGTCGCCCATCTGCCCCATGCCGGCGACGAGGGCCGGCTTTCGCCGCTGGAACAGCTTTTGCTGACCATCGATACCGAGCTGCGCGTGGCCGAACCCGGCGCGCTGAGTCCGGCGCGGCTTGATGCGCTGCGCCAGCGGCTGGCGGCGGCCTATGACCTGATCTCTGCCACCTTGCTGGGATAGGCGATGCGCTACGACATCATTCTGACCATCGACTATAGCTATGCCAGCGCCTCGGATCAGGTGCGCAATATCCTGCGCCTGATGCCGATCAGCGGCTCCGGCCAGCGCGTCGAGACCGCGCAGCTGAGCATCGAACCCGCCCCCGACGAGCGTCGCGATGGCCGGGATTTCTTTGGCAATGCGATTTCGGCGGTGGCCTGGCATCGCCCGGTGGAAAAGATCGCCTTCTGCCTGACCGCGCGGGCGGAACGGGCGCCCCCGCCATTGGCGGATCTGTCGCCGCCTCTGGCCGATCTGCCCGGTCAGATCGCCGGGACCGATCTGTCACCCGGCTCGCCGCAGCATTTCCTTGCGCCATCCTACCGGATTGTGCCGGTGGCCGAGATCACCGGATTTGCCCGCGCCGCGGTGCCCGAAGGGGCATCGGTCCGCGACGCGGTACAGGCCGTGGGGCATGCGCTGTATCGGGCGATGAAATACGACGCCGAGGCCACGGATGTCGGCACCACGCCCGCGCAGGCCTTTGCCGCGCGCCACGGCGTCTGTCAGGATTTCACCCAGATCATGATCGCCGGATTGCGGGCGCTGGGGATCCCGGCGGGCTATGTTTCGGGCTTTCTGCGCACCTATCCGCCGCCGGGCCAGCCGCGTCTGGCCGGGGTCGATGCCATGCATGCCTGGGTCGCGGCATGGGCCGGGCCGGTGCAGGGCTGGATCGAATTCGACCCCACCAATGACCAATGGGCGGGCGAGGATTACATCACCGTCGCCATCGGCCGCGACTATGCCGACGTGGCCCCGGTGCGCGGCGCGATCCGCACCGCCGGCGCCCAGGAAAGCACGCAGGCGGTGGATGTGATCCCGCTGGATTAACCGGCGGCGCCCAGCTTGTGCAGGATGCGCAGGCTGCGGCGCGCGACGGTGATCGCGGTCAGCGCGATTACCAGCCACAGCGCCCATGTCACCACCGGCCAACCCAGTCCAAGGATCAGCGCCAGCACCTGTGCCAGCGCGCCGCCGATCACCACCGCCATGCGATGCGATTTCGCGCCCGGCCCGGAAAAATCCGAACCCAGCCCGGCGGCCCGCCCGAATTCGCGCAGATAGGCGGTGAACAAGGCCAGCGCCCCGGCCAGAAGGCCCAGCATGGGCGATCCCGCCGCCGCCCCGAAACCGGCAAGGATCACAAGATCTGACAGCCGGTCGGGCACCTCGTTCCAGAAGGCGCCATCGGGCGACCCCAGGCCGCCCTCGACCGCGACAAGGCCGTCAAAGAGGTTGCACAAGAGCCGCAGCTGCGTCAGGGCCGCGCCGACGACCAGCAAAAGCCCGACCCAGATCGGCCCTGCGACACAGCCCGAAAGCGCGAATGCCGCCCCGGCCCCCACCGCCGCCACCACCGAGGCGATCGAGATATGATTGGGCGCCACCTGCCGCGCCACCAGTTGCCGCGTCACATGCGCGGCCCATTTCGTGTTGCGGCTGGCGATGGGCCTGCGGCTGAAATCCTCGGTCATAGCCACCCCCAGGCCAGAAGATGCAGAAAGACCGGCGCCGAAAACACAAGGCTGTCCAGCCGGTCCAGAATGCCGCCATGGCCCTGGACCAGCGTGCCCCAGTCCTTGACCCCGCGGTCGCGTTTGATCGCGGACATGATCAGCCCGCCAAAGAACCCGAATGTGGTCACGACCAGCGCGACCAGCCCCGCCTGCCACCATGCAAAGGGCGTGATCCCCGCCAGCGCCATCCCCAGCACGCTTGCGCTGAGCATGCCGCCGGCCAGCCCCTCGACGGTTTTCGAGGGCGAGACGCGCGGCGCCAGCTTGTGCCGGCCAAGGCTTTTGCCCCAGACATATTGCAGCACGTCGGATGCCTGAACCACAAGGATCAGCCACGCCACCAGCGTGAACGAGCTATAGCGGTAACCGGGAATGTCCAGTTGCAGGATCGCCGGAATATGCGACACGCAATAGACACAGATCATCAGCCCCCATTGCGTTTCCGACACCCGGGTCAGAAAGCCCGCGACCTCGCCCTTGAACACGGTCACCACCGGCAACAGCAAAAAGCAATAAACCGGGATCAACAGCGCCGCAAAGATCGGCACGTTCAGCCAGATCAGCAGATATTGCAGCGGCAGGACGACATAGAACGCGATGGCCAGCGCGTCGTGATCGGCGCGTCCGGTATGGGTGATGGTGGCGAATTCGCGCAGCGCGGCCATCGAGCAGAGCGCGAAAAAGATGGTCATGGCCGTCGCGCCCAGCGTGAAGACCAGTGCCAGAACCCCGATCATCACCCACCACGCCCAGATCCGGTCGGTCAGATTGGCGGCCGTTTCGCCGCCGACCTTGCCCTTGCGGATCAGCGCATAGGCAAGGATCGTGGCCACGATCAGAAACGCGAAAAGCCCATAGAACACAAAGGCCGAGGGGGAATGAAAACGCGACATCCGTCAGCTCCTGTCCGAAAGCGCCAGCATGGCGGCGCCAAGCCGGGCAAGGAAGCTGTCGCGATCCTCGCCCTCGGCGGGGCGCATCGGTTGGCCAAAGCGCACGGCACAGTTCAGCGGCACCGGCACCACCGCCCCCTTGGGCAGGATGCGGTCCAGATTCAGGATCCATGCCGGCACGATTTCCGCGCGGGGTGCGGCATGGGCCAGATGAAAGATCCCCGATTTCAACGGCAATAGCGGCGCATCGGTCAGGTTGCGCGTGCCCTCGGGGAAAAAGATCACGTCCTCGCCACCGCGCAGGACCTGGGCCACGGTCTCGACCGGGTCGGTCTGGCGTTTGGCGGGGTCGCGGTCGATCAGCACCGCGCGAAAGACCTCGCCCGCGATCCAGCTTTTCAGCCCCGAACCGCGCCAGTAATCGGCGCCGGCGACGGGCCGCGTGCGCAGGCGCTGGGGCTTGGGCAGAACCGACCACAGCGCCACGAAATCGGCATGGCTGACGTGATTTGCGACCAGAATGCGCGGCACCGCGCCCGGCGGTGGCAGGTCGATGGCGCGCAGGCTGAGCAGCGCGCGGGCGGTTCCGACAAGGGCGCTGCGGGCGGCGCGTACCGTGATCGAAGCAGTCATCTGGCTTTCTTTACCTGATCTTAGCGTCGCAAGACTGTCACGAAAACGTCCCCTGCGTAAGGGGGGCTTGCGCGGCGCGGTATTGGCCGGGCGTGACGCCGGTCGCGGTGCGAAACCCGCGTGTCAGGTGGCTTTGGCTGTCAAAACCGCAAGCGGTGGCGATCTGGGCCAGCGGCTCGCCCGCAAGGATCAGCCGCTTGGCCCTGTTGATGCGGCGATGCAGCACCCAGCGATGCGGCGAAACCCCAGAACTGGCGCGAAAGCTGCGTTGCAGGTGAAATTCGCTCAGATCCGCCAGCGCCGCCAGATCGCGCAGCCGGATCGGGCCGTCCAGATGCGCCTCGGTGTAATCGGCGATCAGGCGCAGCTTTTGCGGCGACAGACCCCCGGCAAGCTTGTGCCCGACTGGCAGGCGATAGGGGCCGGCGGCGGCCAGTATCTCGACGGTCAGCGCCTGCATCGCCGTCTCGCCGCCAAGGGGGTCGCCGTCGCGGATGGCGCCGGCCAGCGCCAGAAAGGGCGCCGACAGCCGCGGCGCCGAGGCATAGGGCAGGTCCGCCAGCTGCAATTGCCGGGCGTCGCGGTCAAAGGTTTCGGCAAAGGCCCGGCGCAATTCCTCATCGGGCAGATACAGGTGGATGAAATCAAAGCTGTCGGTGATGTCCCATTCCGAGCTTTGCCCCTGTGGCATAAGGCAGAACGCCCCCTGCCAGCCGCGCATCGGCTGGCGTCCCACGCCGGGATCGACCCGGCGCGTGCCGCCGCCGCCCCGCAGGTAAAAGCTGAGCACATGCCCCTGGGGGGCGTCATAGCGGATATGGGCATCCCGGTTGCGCCAGATCGTGGCGGCGCGCCCGAAACCCAGATCGAGCCGCCCCAGCGCCCGGGCATGCGGCGCGGCGGCAAGATAGGCCGAGATGGGTTGCGAAGGGCTGTGGGGCATGGGCGGTGGCCGGATCGGTTGATGCCCGCATCCTAGCCACGCCATTGCGCCGGAAAAGGGCGTTTTGGTGTTTTACCGCAAGATCGTGCAAGGCCACGTCGCGGCGCGGTGCTAAAGCGGGCGTGACAACAAGGAATGCCCCATGAACGCCCTGCTTTTCGCCGCCACCGTCCTGATCTGGGGCACGACCTGGATCGCCATCGCCATGCAGGTCGGCCCGGTGCCGGTGCTGGTTTCGGTCTTTTACCGCTTTGCCGTGGCGGCGCTGGTTCTGTTGGCGGGGCTGGCGCTGGCGGGGCGGTTGCGGCGGCCCGCCGGGCGGGACTGGCCCTGGATCGGGGCACAGGCGCTTTGTCTCTTCAGCATGAACTTCATCTGTTTCTATGCGGCGGCGGCCTATCTGCCTTCGGGGCTGATTTCGGTGATCTTTTCGCTGGCGACGCTGTTCAATGCCGTCAATGCGCGGATCTTTTTCGGCGACCGGATCACCGCGCGCGCCGTGCTGGCCAGCGTTCTGGGGATCAGCGGGCTGGCCCTGTTGCTGGGGCCGGAATCGGCGGGTGCGGTCGGGGGCGGCGCAATCCGGGGGATCGCGCTGGCCTGTCTGGGTACGATGCTGTTTTCGCTGGGAAATATGGTGTCGCGCCGCAACAGCGCGGCGGGCATCCCGCCCTTGCAGGCGAATGGCTGGGGCATGGCCTGTGGGGCGGGGCTGTTGCTGGCGCTGATCGCGGCGACCGGGACGCCGGTGGTGGCGCCGCCGGATGGGCGCTATCTGGGCGCGTTGCTGTATCTGGCGGTGGTGGGGTCGGTGATCGGCTTCACGACCTATCTGATGCTGGTCGCGCGGATCGGTTCGGCGCGGGCGGCCTATGCGACGGTGCTGTTTCCGATTGTCGCATTGGCGCTGTCGACGGCCTATGAAGGCTATGCCTGGCACTGGCAGGGGGTGCTGGGGCTGGGGCTTGCCCTTCTGGGCAATGTGGCGATGTTCTCACGCCCAAGGACGGGCCGGGTTCAGCCCGCCTGACACGGCAGATCCTGCCGCGATCAGCTGATGTGAATGGTCTCGAAATCGGCTTTCGAGATGCCCAGCCGGCGCAGTTCGCGTTCGCTGGGCATGTGCTTTGCCTGCAAGTCGGCCACGACCGAAGCCGAGGCGCGCAGCATGCTGAAAGCCGAGCGGAGGAAACGAAGGACGGTCATTGTCTTAGCCTGTCTGGTCTTGATCTGGTTACGGAATCGTCTGTCTTTCGACGCGGCTTACATGGTCGCTCGGCGATCGTTCTGCAATGCAGCATTCCGCAATCCCGCCATGCCGCCAGCACATGGCAGGGCGGAATGGCGTCAAAAGGAAAGCCCCGGCCCAGAGACCGGGCCGGGGCTTTCGCCGTCGTTTCGGGTGGTGGTGGCGATCAGTCCTCGTCGCCGGCCAGTTGCGACAGCATCTCGCCCTTGCCGCGCGCACGCAGGATCAAAGGCACGATCAGCGCCAGCGCGGCAATGCCCAGAAGCACCGCGGCGATGGGCGAATGCAGCAGATAGAACCAGTCGCCCTGGCTGATCGACAGCGCCCGGCGCAGCTGTTGTTCGGCCATCGGCCCAAGGATCAGCCCGACAACGATGGGCGCGATCGGATAGCCGAAAAGCCGCATCACATAGCCCAGCACACCAAAGCCCAGAAGCATCCCCAGCTCAAAGGCCGAAGGGTTGGCCCCGATGGTGCCCAGTGTCGCGAACAGCAGGATCCCGGCGTAAAGCCACGGCTTCGGCACGGTCAGCAATCTGACCCAAAGCCCGATCATCGGCAGGTTCAGCACCAAGAGCATGAAGTTCGCGATCAAAAGGCTGGCGATCAGCCCCCAGACCAGCGTCGGGTTGGTCGCGAACAGCAACGGCCCCGGTTGCAGGCCGAACTGCTGGAACCCCGCCAGCATGATCGCCGCCGTGGCCGAGGTCGGCAGGCCCAGCGTCAACAGCGGCACCAGCGTCCCGGCGGCGGATGCGTTATTCGCGGCCTCGGGTCCGGCGACGCCCTCGATGGCGCCATGACCGAATTCCTCGGGGTGCTTGCTGAGTTTCTTTTCGGTCGCATAGGACAGGAAGGTGCCGATTTCGGCCCCGCCGGCCGGCATGGCGCCGATGGGAAAGCCGATGAACGTGCCGCGCAGCCACGGCTTCCACGACCGTGCCCAATCGCTGGCGCTCATCCAGATCGAGCCTTTGACGGCGGTGACCTCTTCATCGACATGCACGCGCTGGCCGGCGATGAACAGCGCCTCGCCCACGGCGAACATGGCGACGGCCATGGTCGTGACCTCGATCCCGTCCAGCAGTTCGGGGACGCCAAATGTCAGCCGCGCCTGTCCGCTGAGCTGGTCGATGCCGACGCAGCCGCAGGCCAGCCCCAGAAACAGCGAGGTCAGCCCCCGCAGCGCCGAATCGCCGAACGCGGCCGAAACGGTGACAAAGGCCAGCACCATCAGTGCGAAATATTCGCGCGGGCCGAATATCAGCGCCACCTTGACGATGCTGGGCGCCAGAAACGCCAGCAGCAGCGTCGCGATCAGCCCGGCGATAAAGGATCCGATGGCGGCGGTGGCCAGCGCGGGACCCCCGCGCCCCTTGCGGGCCATCTTGTTGCCTTCCAGCGCGGTGATGATCGACGCACTTTCGCCCGGCGTGTTCAGCAGGATCGAGGTGGTCGAGCCGCCATACATGCCGCCGTAATAGATGCCCGCGAACATGATCAGCGACCCGGCCGCGTCCAGCCGGTAGGTCACCGGCAGCAAAAGCGCCACGGTCAGCGCCGGGCCGATCCCGGGCAACACGCCCACGGCGGTGCCCAGCGTCACCCCGATCAGCGCATAAAGCAGCATCATCGGATCGGCGGCGGTGGCCAGCCCCTGGAGCAGGAAATCGAACGCACCCATATGCCCTATGCCCCCGGAAAGATCAGATGCTCAATCGGCCCGGCGGGCAGATGCAGCATAAGCAATTGCGAAAACACCACCCAGACGACAAAGGCGAAGGCGATGCCGATGGGAATGGTCATGGCCAGATTGGTCTTGCCAAAGGCGCGGGCGGTAAAGGCGAACAGGATCCCGGTCGCAATCGAGAACCCGGCGAAATGCAACAGCATCAGCTGCGCGGCCAGCCCCGCGACGATCCAAAGGACCGGCGCCGGCGCCTGTGGCGGGCGGGCGGGGAAATCGCCGCGCAGCCCCTCGATCGCGGTCCATGCGGACAGGCCCAACAGACAGAAGGCCACGACGCGCGGCACGCTGGCCGGGCCGACGCCCGAATAGCCGCCCAGATCGGCAAGGCGCGCGCTGTCCCACAGCATCACGCCCGCGACCACGGCGAGCCCCGCCGCGATGATCAGCGCCGCCGGATCACGGCGGCGCGGCGGTTCAAAGCGCTTGACGCTCATTTCACCAGACCGATGTCCTTGAGGACGGCGGCGGTGGCTTCTTCGTCCTTGGCCAGCTGGGCGTCGAAATCAGCGCCCGACAGATAGGTGTCCGACCAGCCCTTGTCGGCCAGCTGCTTTTGCCAGTTTTCCGATTTCACCATCTTTTCGATGTCGGCGGAAACCTTGGCCTTTTGCTCGTCGCTGAGGCCCGGCGCGGCGGCGACCATGCGCCAGTTCTGCAATTCCACGTCCAGACCGGCCTCTTTCAGGGTCGGGGCGTCCGTGCCCTCGATCCGCTCGGGCGAGGAGACGGCCAAAAGGCGCAGCGTGCCCGCCTTGACCTGGGCGTCGAATTCACCCAGCGAGCTGACGCCCGCCGTCACCTGATTGCCAAGGATCGCGGCCAGAGCCTCGCCGCCGCCGGAATAGGCGATATAGTTGATCTTGGTCGGATCGACGCCGGCCGCCTTGGCGATCAGCCCGACCGCGATATGGTCGGTGCCGCCGGCCGAACCGCCGGCCCAGCTGACCGCGCCGGGATCGGCCTTCAGCGCCTCGATCAGGCCCTTCATGTCCTGGATGGGCGAGGCGGCGGGGACCACGATGGCCTCATATTCGCCGGTCAGGCGCGCGATCGGGGTCACGTCCTTGAGCGAGACGGGCGAATTGTTGGTCAGGATGGCGCCGACCATGACATAGCCGCCGACGATCAGCGCGTCCGGGTTGCCCTTGTTCTGGCTGGCGAATTGCGCAAGCCCGATGGTGCCGCCGGCGCCGGGGACGTTCTGGACCTGGACCGAGGGCGAGATGCCGTCTTCCTGCATCACGGTCTGCATGGTGCGCGCGGTCTGGTCCCAGCCGCCGCCGGGATTGGCCGGGGCGATGATGGTGTAATCGGCCATGGCCGGGGCCGCGATGGCACCTGCGAACAGGCTGGCAAGAACGAATTGTTTCATGGTCTTCCTCCGCATGGACGGGCCGCGTGGGGCGCGGCCGCCGAAGTTCTGGTTTTTCTGGTTTTGACCCGCATCTCTCCCAGAATGCGGGCGCTCCCGTGGGGCGCGTCGGACGTGCCCGGGGTATTTCCACCACAGAAAGCTGTCATGGACCTGACATGGCAGAGATTTTTTCGCGGCCTGCCCGGACGGGGCTGGCGGGCGGCGGCGTTACCGCCCCTGAATGGCCTTGTTCCAGCGCGCCAGAAGCTTGGCCCGCGTCGCCTGATCCAGATAGGCCAGAAGGCCAGGGCTGACCGGCACCGGCTTGAGCCGCAGGCCGTCCAATTCGCCCATGCCGCCGGCCGGGCTGGTCTGGCCGGCGACCTCAAGGCTGACGGCCGACAGGCGCAGGGTATGCGACAACAGGCGCTGGCCATCGGGCGACATCAGGAATGCCAGGAATTCGCCGCCGAGCTCGGGCGCCCGCGCCGCCGCCGGCACCAGCCCCACCCGCGACACCACCACCGTGAAATCGCGCGGCAGGATCAGCCCGACATCGGGATGCTGGCGCGCCCATTCCGCCGCATAGGATCCCAGAAGGTTATAGCCCACCGCCAGCCGCCCGTCCGAGATGCGTTCCAGCAGATCGGCCGTGGTCGGGAATTGCTGGACCCCGGCGCGGCCCATGGCCTGCACCACCGACCAGATGCCGGGATAGAGTTCCTGATCCCGGGCCAGAAACAGATAGCCCACCCCCGACCGCGCCACGTCATAGGTGCCGATCCGGCCCTGTGCCTGATCGGGATGTTCGGCCATCCAGCGCATCAGATCGGCGCGGGTGGCGGGTGGTTCGCGGCCGGCGAAACTGGGCTTGTGATAGGCAAAGACCGCGGGCTCGAAGGTCAGCGCATAGGCCGTGTCGCGCCAGTTCGCCCATCCCGGCCATGACGGCGTGTCCGGGGTCATGACCGGGCGCGCATAACCGTCATTTGCCAGCTTGACCTGCAAATCCATGGCCGAGGAAAAGGCGAAATCGGCGGTCGGGCCGCCGGCATCGGTTTCGGCCACGATGCGGTCATGGACATCGGTCGTCAGCAGGTTTTCATAGCGGATGGCGATGCCGGGATGGCGGGCCTGAAAGGCGGCGATCAGGGGCGCGGCCAGATCGTTGTCCAGCGAGGAATAGACCGACAGTTCCGTTTCCGCCCCTGTGCCGCCCCCCGATGCGCCGGGTTGGGGCGCGGGAAAGCGGGTGACCTGCGCCGATGCCCCGCCCGCCCATATCAGGACGGCGGCCATGACAGGCAAAAGCAACGCTGGCAGGTGGCGGAGACGCTGGCGCATGATGCGCGACTGTGCCAAAGCGCGACCCCGTTCACAAGCCCGGCGCGGCCCGCTATCGTGCCGGCCAAGGGGGGACGGATGCGGATTCTGCTGGTTGAGGACAACCTGTCGCTGGCCGAGGGGCTGGTCACGCTGCTGCGCCAGTCGGGCTATGCGGTGGACGTGGTCCATGACGGTGCCTCGGCCGAGGCATTGGCGGCGGCGGAAAGCTTTGATCTGGTCATTCTGGATCTGAACCTGCCGCAGATGGACGGGATCGAGGTGCTGCGCAAGATGCGCGCGCGCAAGAACCCGGCGGCGGTGATGATCCTGACCGCGCGCGGCACCCCCGAGGAACGCGTGCGGGGGCTGGATCTGGGCGCCGACGATTACCTCATCAAGCCCTTTGACATCCGCGAATTCGAGGCCCGCATCCGTTCGCTTTTGCGCCGTCAGGCGGGCTTGCGCGATTCCACCGTCAGCTTTGGCGATCTGGTGCTGGACCAGACGGCGCGCAGCTTTCTGCTTGCCGGGCAGCCGCTGGACCTGCCGGCGCGCGAACGCGGCCTGCTTGAACTGTTGATCATGCGGGCGGGCAAGGTGGTGGCGCGCGATTCCATCGTGCAATCGCTGACCTCTCTGGAAGAGGACCTGTCCCCCAACGCGATCGAGCAATATGTCAGCCGGTTGCGCAAGCGGCTGGCCCCGGCCGGGCTGACCGTGCGGACCGCGCGCGGCATCGGCTATTTTCTGGACAGGGCCGATCCCAAGGGGGCGGTTTGAGCCGGCGTCCCTTTTCGCTGCGCCGCCGTTTGCTGGTCTGGCTTCTGGTGGCGACGGCGGTTCTGGGCACGGCCGCGCTGATCGACACATGGCGCGAGGCGCGGCGCATGGCCAATGCGCTGGCCGACCGGGTGCTGGCGGGTTCGGCGCTGGTCATCGCGGAACGCGCCTCGCTGGACGATGAGGGGCTGATCGCCATCGACATCCCCTATGGCGCGCTGGAAATGCTCAGTTCGGCGGCGCAGGACCGGGTGTTTTACCGCGTCGACGGGCCGCCGGGACGGATCGTGACCGGCTATGCCGATCTGCCGGTGGCGATGGCGGTGCAGGGGGGCGATCCGGTCTTTGCCGATGACTGGTTTCGCGGCGCGCCGGTGCGGGTCGCCAGCCTGGCGCGCGCCGCCTCGACCGGGATCGACGAGGTGCCCTTTGTCGTCACCGTGGCCGAAACCACCAATGCCCGGCGCGAGCTGACGCGCGCCATTCTGATGCGGTCGGCGCTGCGGCTGGCCTTGATGATCGCGGGGGCGGCGCTGATCGTCTGGATCGCGGTCACCGTGTCGCTGCGCCCGCTTTACCGGCTGCGCGACGAAATCGCCGAACGCAGTTCCGACGACCTGTCCCCCATCGGCACCCCGGTCCCGTCCGAGGTGCGCGGTCTGGTCGGTACGGTCAATTCCTTTATGCACCGGCTGAAATCGGCGCTGGACGGGTTGCGCAATTTCACCGGCAATGCCGGGCATCAATTGCGCACGCCCCTTGCGGTGGTGCGCACGCAGCTTGCGCTGGCGGCGCGTGCCGGCACGCTGGCCGATGCACAGGCCGCCGCCGCCAAGGGGGACGCCGCCGTCGCCCATGCCGAACGGATTCTGGCGCAGCTTTTGCTGTTGGCCAAGGTCGATGCCGCCGGCGGCGCCCATCCGCGCGCGCCGCTGGACCTGACGGCGCTGGCGCGCGACGTGACCGCCGATCACATCCCCGAGGCGGCGGAACGCGGTATCGATCTTGGCTTTGAGCCGGTGGCGGGCGACGATTCCCCGCTTGCGGTGCGGGCCGAACCCTTGCTTTTGGGCGAGGCGCTGCGCAACCTGATATCGAACGCCATGCTGCATGCCGGGCCGGCGGCGGTCGTCACCGTCCGCCTGAAACGCGAGGCCGCGCAGGCCGTGCTTGAGGTTGAAGATAACGGCCCCGGCATCCCGCCCGAGGCCCGTGCCCGCGCCATTGGCCGTTTCGCGCGCGGCCCGACCGAGGGGCCGGGCATGGGGCTTGGCCTGCCGGTGGTCGAGGAAATCGCGGTATTGTTCGGCGGCACGCTGGTTCTGGATGACGGCGCCGGCGGCGGGGCTGGCGGTGGTGCGGATGGGCGCGGTCTGATCGCGCGGATCCGCCTGCCGCTGGCGCTCTGACTGTGTCTAAATTTTTCCGCTCAACGTACAGAACCCTTGCAAAACGGACCGATTCCCGCCATCTTGCCGCTGTTCGCGATGTCGTGAACGCAGTTTGATGTCCGGGCCCCTCTGGCGGACGTGGCGGCACGTTCGTGATGTCGGCATCGATCTTTGACCAGCCGCCTGGACTTTTTCAACATGACGCAAGGAAACGGCCTCTCTGGGGGTGTCACGAGCGGTGCCCCGCGCTCGATGATGCATTATTTCAAATGGGCTTTTATCGTCACCATTCTGGGGCTGGCACTGGGCGCCGCCCTTGGCTGGCAGACCACCGGCACCTTTGGCGGCATGCTGTCGATCTTTTTCATCTGCGCGGTTCTGGCGGTGCTGGAAATCTCGCTTTCCTTCGACAACGCCATCGTCAATGCCAACAAGCTGAAAGACATGACCCCGGAATGGCAGCACCGCTTCCTGACCTGGGGGATCATCATCGCCGTGTTCGGCATGCGGATCGTATTCCCGCTGTTGATCGTGGTGGTCGCCGCCAATATCGGACCCTGGCAGGCGATGGTGCTGGCCGCGACCCAGCCCGATGAATATTCGCGCATCATGCATGACGCGCATCTGCCCATCGCGGCCTTTGGCGGCACCTTCCTGATGATGGTGGGCCTGTCGTTCTTTTTCGACCATGAAAAGGACGTGCACTGGGTGCGCTGGCTGGAACGCCGGATGCAGAAATACGCCACCATCCGCGGCATCGAGGTCGCGATCGCGCTGATCACCGTTCTGGTCTTTTCGCGCTTTCTGGAACCCGCCGAATCGCAGATCTTTTTCCATTCCGCGATCTGGGGCCTTTTGACCTTTTTGCTGGTCGAGGTTCTGGGCGGCCTTCTGGACAGCAGCCAGGAGGCGCTGCAAGCCGGTGCTAAGGGTGGTCTGGGCGCGTTCCTGTATCTTGAGGTTCTGGATGCGTCCTTCAGCTTTGACGGCGTGATCGGGGCCTTTGCGCTGACCCATAACCTGTTCGTCATCGCGATCGGTCTGGGCATCGGGGCGATGTATGTGCGCTCGATGACCATCATGCTGGTCGAAAAGGGCACGCTGACCGCCTATCGCTATCTGGAACACGGGGCGTTCTATGCCATCATCGCGCTGGCGGTGATCATGTTCGTGCAGCCGCTGGTCCATATCCCCGAGGTCATCACCGGCCTTGGCGGTGCGACGCTGATCGGGATCTCGCTCTGGGCTTCGATCCGCTGGAATCGCAACAACCCCAATGGTGAGGCCGAGGGCTGATCGCCCGCCGATCCGATGCCTTTTGCGGCCGCCGGTTTTCGCAACCGGCGGCCGTTTGCGTTTCCGTCCTTCGTCATCGGGGCGATTTCGGCTAAAAGGGACCGGCCTGACCGAACGGAGCCGTGCCTTGTCCATGTCCGCGATCCTGCCCCCGATATTCGGGGCCACCGCTTTGATGCTGCTGTTTCTGATGTGGCGCGCCCGCAAGGGGTCACGCCAGCACAGCGCCGCCGCGGGTCTGGGCGCGGTGATCGCCGGGCTTCTGGCGGCGCTGCCGCTGATGGCGCCGGCCCGCGACGCGGGCGATGATGTGCGCGACTATTACCGCCAAAGCCGCACCGCCCCGCCACAGCCGCCGCGCGTCTTTCATCTGGGCCACAGTCTGGTCGGGCGCGACATGCCCGCCATGCTGGCGCAGCTGGGCGGCGGCGATTACGCGCTGCAACTGGGCTGGGGCACCACGCTCAGGGCGCATTTCGAACCCGATGTCGAAATCAACGGCTTTGCACAGGAAAACGACACGCCCAAATATCGCGACGCGCATCAGGCGCTGGCCAGCGGCGAATACGATGATTTCGTGATGACTGAAATGGTCGCGCTGGCCGATGCGATCAAATATTTCGACACCCGCGGCTATGTCGCCAAATGGGCCGCCGAGGCCGCCGCCGGCAATCCCGGCGGACAGATTTTTCTATATGAAACGTGGCATTCGCTGGATGACAAGCCCGACTGGCTGGCCCGCTTGCCGGGTGATCTGAACACGATGTGGAAGCCCGATCTGCTATGGCCCGCCGCGCGCGCCGCGAAAAAGCCGGTCTGGCTGATCCCCGCCGGGCAGGTGATGGCGAAACTGGTCGCCGAGGCGGAATCCCAGGGCGGCATCGCCGAGCTTGCGTCCCGCAAGGACCTGTTCGCCACCACGCCCGAGGGCAAGCTGGACCCGATCCACCCTAACGATCTGGGCATCTATCTGGTGGCGCTGACGCATTATGCGGTGCTTTACGGCAAAAGCCCGGTCGGTCTGCCGCGCGAATTGTTGCGCGCCGATGGCTCACCCGCGACCGCGCCCTCGGCCGAGCTGGCGCGCCGGATGCAGGAAACCGTCTGGGATGTGGTGACCGGCATTCCCGAAACCGGGGTGCCGGCCGGCGGGCTTTAGGCGCGGGCCGTCACCAGAACAGATGCGCCTCGTCGATGGCGCGGCGCCAAAAGGCATCGCGGTCGGATTCCGGTGCCCAGCCCAGCAATTCCTTGGGTTTGGCATTGTCAAAGGGCGACAGATGGCCGCGCGATTTCCAATCCGCCCGCGATGCGGGGGCCGCGCCCTTTTTGCGCAGGACGTGACGCTTTAGCCCCTGTTTCAGCGCATCGACCGCCCAGAGCGCGGTCAGGTTCGAGCCCGCGACCCGCAGCCTTGCCCCGGCGCGGCGGTGGATGGCGTCGAAATAGTCGCGGCCGGAAAACATCGGCTCGCCGATCAGATTGAAGCTTTGGCCAAGCGCCCGGTCTTCGGTCATCATCAGGATCAGCCCGTCCGAGACATCATCGGCCAGCACAAAGGGCAGGATGTTGCGCCCGCTGCCCCACAGCCGGACCGCGCCCGCGCCGTGCCAGCGCCCGATCCCCCAATGCTGCAACGGCCCGCCATCGCCCAGCACGATCCCCGGCCGCGCGATGACCAAAGACAGACCGTCCGCCTGCATCGCGATCAGCCGCCGCTCGCCCTCGGCCTTGGACCGGGCATAGATGTTGCGCGATTCCATCTGGCCGAACTCGGTGGCCTCGGTGATCGGGCGGGCGGGGTCGGACATGTCATAGGATGCGATGGTGCCGGTATGGACCAGCCGGCCGATGCCGGCGCGCAGGGCGGCGCGGCCGATGCGCTCGGTCGTGGCGACGTCGTTTTCCAGCGCGGCGGCCCAGCTTTTATCGGTCGATTTCGCCAGGTTATAGACGCAGTCCATGCCGGCCATGGCCTGGGCCAGCGCGTCCTCGTCGCGCAGGCTGACGCCCACCGTTTCGACCCGGTCGGCGATGTCGGGAAAGGGGCCGCCGCGCCCGCGCGACAGCACCCGCACGTCATGGCCCTGTTCGACCAGCCGCCGGGTCAGGTTGCGGCCGATGAAACCGGTGCCGCCGATGACCATGACGCGGGGCCGGGGCGTGCCGGTCGGGCGCGCCGGCACGGCGGGCAGGGCCGGCAATGCCGCCAGCGCGCCCGCGATCCCCTGCATCACCATGCGGGCCGAGGCCGGGGCGAAACGCGCATCCGGTGCGCCGCTGTGGATGCCCGCGTAAAAGGCGGCGACGGTGTTGCGAAAGCTTAGCCCATAGGGGCTTTTCTGGTTCAGCGAGGCGGCCTGTCGGAACGCGTTGCGCGCGCCTTCGCGCAGATGGCTGCCGGCGCGGCCCAATTCCTTCAACAGCGGGTTCAGCACCAGATCGGCGGTGTTGTCGCGGCTGACCACCAGCGTATCGGCGGCGAAATCCATCCGTGCCATGGCCGACGACCCGCGCAGGGTCACCGAGCGGTCGTCAAAGGTTTCGACCAGCGACAGGTTGATGGCCACATCGACATTGCCCGCCCGCGCAAGGACGCGCCAGCTTTGCGGCCGCTTTTCGCCGCCGGGCAGGGTGATCCACTGGCCAAGACTGACATGTTCGACCGTCAGCGGCCCGAACAGATCCACCGCCATGGAAAACGGATGCGGCCCCAGTTCCAATAGCAGGTTCTGCGTCTCGCGCAGCATCCACAGCCCATAGGGCCCCGACCGCAACGGCACGAGAGGCAGCGCCCAGTTGATCTGTGCGCTGGACACCACGCCCAGATCGCCGGCCTGTTTCAGCGCCCGCAGCTTTTCATAGGAAGGCAGGCCCAGAAAGTTGTGGCAGGCGCCCAGCTGTCGGCCGGCGGCATCGGCGGCATCGGCCATGTCGTCGATTTCCTGCACCGACAGGGCGACGGGCTTTTCGACCATCACATGCAAGCCGGCGCCAAGGCATTTCACCGCGATGTCGCGATGCAGGTTCGGCGGCGTCAGGATGTGGACCGCGTCACAGACCCCCGCCGCGATCATCTGATCCAGATCGGAATAGGCGGTCACGCCGTAACCCGCCGCCAGCGCCTCGGCCGCGTCGCGGGCCGGATCGCAGACCGCCACCAGCCGCGCGCCGGGCGTGGCCCGGATCGCATCCGCGTGCCAGCTTGCGATATAGCCGGCGCCGATAATGCCGATGCGAAGGTCCGGGGTCATGGCAAAATCCTATTTATACTCGATAATACGCATGTCCTCGCCTTTGCGGCGACGGCGGTGGTAAGTCAACATTCCTAAAAGGTTAGGTATCTTGGCCAAAGTCAGCAATGCGGCCTGGCGCGCGGCCATGGGCTGACCGGCCAGCCCGCGCCATGTCTTCCACCAGGACAGCGCATAGACCGCCGCCACCGCCAGCACGATCCAGCCACTGATGAACAGCCCCAGCACAAGGATCAGCGGCAGCACCAGCCCATAGACCCCGACGCGCAGCTTTTCGCGCCGGAAATGCGGCGGATGCATCTGGTTCAGCTGGGCAAAGCCATGCCCGGCGCGTTTCGCGCGCTGCCACCACTGACCGAAACGGGTCATATTGGCGTCATGGCGGGTCATCTCGACCGGCAGGCGGACCAGCTTCCAGCCGGCCTTGGCCAGACGCAGGCAGAATTCGTCATCCTCGGCGGCGATGACGGTGGGGTCGAAGCCGCCGATCTGGTGAAAGGCCGTGGTGCGCACCATCATGTCGCCGCCGCAGGCGGTGATCGGCCCGGCGGGGCGGCGCCATTCGACCTGACACATCTGGTTATAGACCGAGGCCATGGGGTGGATTTCCGAGCGCCAGCCGGTCACCAGCCCCAGCGTCGGATCGGCGGCCAGCGCGTCGGTCCCGGCCGCAAGCCAGCCGTCCTGTACCGTGCAATCGCCATCGACGAATTGCACCAGATCCAGATCGCCCGCCGCGATCAGTGCCTGAAACCCGGCATTGCGGGCGCGGGCGGCGGTAAAGGGGGTCGTGGTGTCCAGCTCGACCACCGTCACGCCAAGGCCGCGCGCAAAGGCCACGCTGTCGTCGCGTGAACCGCTGTCGACATAGACGACGCGGTCACAGACCGGGACCAGCGAATGCAGACAGGCTTTCAGCCTGTCGCCTTCGTTGCGGCCGATCACCACGGCGCCAAGGCTGGGGCGGGTCATGTCTTTCCCCCGTACTGGGTCAGGCGATGGCGCAGCTATCCTTGGCGGGACGCCTTGTGTCAATGCGCGGGGGCCGGCGGATTTGGGAATTGGTTAGCGCGCTCTGGCCGCAGGGTTTCGCGCGCCAGCGCCGAAATCAGGTCGGTCTGGGTGACGATGCCGATGATGCGGTCGCCGTCGAGCACCGGCACCGCGTCGCAATTGCCGCTGGAGAGCACCGGCAACAGCGCGCCGACCGGTGTCGTGGGCAGGGCATGGGGCGTGTCCACCTGCATGATCTGGGCTGCGCGGGTCGGCGCCGCGCCGCCCGGCTGGATCAGCCGCGCCAGCGCCGGGATCAGGCCGCCGCCCTGGCGAAAGGCGTTTTCACGCGCGCGGCGGATCAGGTGGATCTGAAAGATCACGCCGCGAAAGACGCCCTTGTCGTCAACCACCGGGACCGAGGTGAAATTGTGGCGTTGAAAGATGGCGGCGACCTTGCGCAGGCGGGTGTCGGGCGTGACCGTGATCAGATCGCGCGACATGATGTCGGCGGCGCTCAGCGGGCCTGTGCGATGGGTCGCGGCCTGCAATTCGGCGGCACCGATCAGCCGGGCCAGATCCTCGACCCCGAGGTTCAGGGACTGGCGGTGGCTTTGCAGGATCTGGGTCAGCTCGTCCTTGGACAGGCCCAGCCGTTCCTCGGGGGGGTGGTCGGCGGTGCCGTGGGGGCCGGGCTCGTCAAACTGGCGGAACGGATAGCGCCGTCCGGTGGCGCGGGCATAGATCATGGCAATGCCGACCAGAACCAGCGTTCCCGCCAGAACCGGCGCCAGCACGAAACCAAAGCCCAGTTTGGCTATCGCTTCGGGATTCATGGCGGCGGTCATGGCCACCGCGCCGGCCGGCGGATGCACGGCGCGCAGCGGGATCATCAACGCCACCGAAAGCCCCACGGCCAGGGCGATGCGCCAGGCCGGATCGGCGATGATCATGCAGGCCAGCACCCCCACCAGGGCGGCGGCCGCATTGCCCACCACCGCCGACCAGGGCTGCGCCAAGGGGCTGTTCGGCACCGCGAATACCAGAACCGAGGTCGCCCCGAAGGGCGCGATCAGATAAAGGCCCAGCGTCTGATCGGCCTGTGGCGACAACAGGAAAAGCCCCGCCACCCCCAGCCCGACCAGCGCGCCAAGACCCGCGCGCAGCGCCTCGGTCGCCGAGCCTGCGGCAATGGCCGGCCCCAGCGCCTGAAGGGTTCGATAAAGCCGTGCCCCTAGGGTTTCCGTCATGGCCTGTCCAAACTGCCCGCGATCCGGGCATCCGACCGCCTGATAGTCGGGTGGGCGGCCGGGTGGCAAGCGGCCTTGTGCCCGCCACCCCGGGTCCCGGGCGGCTATTTATAGCGCTGACCGCGTTGCAGGACCTCGATCTGATAGCCATCGGGATCGGCGATAAAGAAAAAGCGCGCGATCACCTCGCCCCCCGGGGCGAAATCGACAAGCTTGCGCGGCGCCAGCCCCTCGGCGGTCAGGCGGGCGTGTTCGGCGTCCAGATCGTCGACCGAAAATGCGAGATGACCGTAACCATCGCCCAGCTGATAGGGTTCGGTGCGGCCCTTGTTGACGGTCAGCTCAAGTTCGAAATCCGTTTCCGGGTTCGACAGATAGACCAGCGTGAAGTCCGGGAAATCCAGCCGCTGGGCGATATCCAGCCCGAAGGCGCGGCGATAGAAATCGACGGAACGCGCCTCGTCCAGAACGCGGATCATGCTGTGAATGGCCTTGGCCATGGTCCTCTCCTTGGGTTTCGGGATCAGCCCAGCCGGGCAAAGGCCTCAAGCACGGCGCGCTCGGACTGGTTCAGGTAATCCTCCAGCATGGCGGCGGCGCCGGCGGCATCCTCGGCGGTCAGCCGTTCCAGAATCTGCGCGTTGCGGGCGATATAAGGGCGGTGCAATTGCTCGGGGCTGCGCAAAAGTCCGAAGGCCAGCCGCAATTCCGCGATGATATGGGTGAAAAACCCGATCAGGCGCGGGCTGTCGGTCAAGGCGACGATGGCCAGATGAAATTCCATATTGGCGCTGCCGATGCCCTGCCAGTCGCCGCTGCCATGCAGCTCTTCGGCGCGTTCGACGGCGGCGCGCATCCGCGCCACGGCCGCATGGCCCGACCATGCCTGCGCCAGCGCCGGAACCTCGATCAGGCGGCGGACGCGATAGATGTCGAGGATCGACGCCATCGAAGGCGTGGCCACGAAAACCCCGCGATTGGGTTCGTGGCGCAGGATGCCTTCGCGGGTCAAAAGCCGAAACACCTCGCGCAGCGTGTTGCGCGAGATGTCCAGATCGGCCGCCAGCCGGGCCTCGGACAGGCGTTGGCCGGGCACCAGCGCGCCGCCGGTCACCTGCGCCCGCAGCCGGGCGGCGGTTTCTTCGGCCAGGCTTGCGGTGGCGCTGGTGCCGGTCATGATCGTCCCCCGATGAACTGTGCCGATCTTGGCCCAGCGCGCGGCTATGGGCAAGGCAGAGCCGCCGGATTGCGGGGTGATTCGGTTCACGATGCGGGCAATATTTGCCAGATTATTAGGCAATAGATGCGGGATTTGCCCTGAATTCGCCCATTATGTCTGATCTTTTCGTATGAATCGTTCAACAATAATCACAAAAATGCCAAATAATCGTTGACGCATTGTCATGTTGCCCGCATGGTCGAGCCATTCCCGAAACGCACCCCACCCTTGCAGCAGGAGCATGACCGATGGCCGAATCCATCCCGTCCCCCTCGGCCGCCAGTGCCGTCACCCGCGGCAGCTTTCTGGCGGCCATCTTCCTGATGGCGACCTCGGCCATCGGGCCGGGCTTCATCACCCAGACGGCGACCTTTACCGCCAAGCTGGGTTCGGCCTTCGCATTCGCGATCCTGGCCTCGATCCTGATCGATTTTGTGGTTCAGCTGAATATCTGGCGCATCACCGCGCTGACCCGACGCAATGCCTCGGATACGGCGAATGCGGCGATTCCGGGGGCGGGCTATTTTCTGGCGGTGCTGATTCTGGTCGGCGGGCTGGCCTTCAATGTCGGCAATATCGCCGGGGCCGGGCTGGGCCTGAACGCGATGTTCGGGCTGGACCCCAAGATCGGCGGCGCGGCCTCGGCGCTGCTGGCGATCGGGATCTTTCTGTCGCGCCGGGCCGGGCTGCTTCTGGACCGCGCGATCATCGGGCTGGGGATCTTGATGATCGCGATGACTCTGGTCGTGGCCTTTACCACCAACCCCCCGGTGGGCGAGGCGCTGCGCCAGACCTTCATGCCCGATGTCATTGATTTCGCCACCATCACCACCATCGTCGGCGGCACCGTGGGCGGCTATATCACCTATTCCGGCGCGCATCGCCTGCTGGACAAGGGGCTGGTCGGCGAAGAGAATCTTGCGGCCGTCACCCGCGCCTCGCTGACCGGGATCGCGGTCACCGGGGTCATGCGCTTTGTGCTGTTTCTGGCCATTCTGGGCGTTGTCGCATCCGGTGTGACGCTGGACCTGTCGAGCCAGGCGGCGAACCCCGCCGCGCAGGCATTCGCGGCCGCGCTGGGCGATTGGGGCATGCGCATCTTTGGCGTCGTGCTTTGGGCGGCGGCGATCACCTCGGTCATCGGGGCGGCCTATACCTCGGTCAGCTTTCTGACCGTGTTCACCCGGCTCGACGACCGCACGCGCAGCATCGCGACCGTCATCTTCATCTGCTTTTCGCTGCTGGTCTATATCGCCATGGGCACGGCGCCCGCCGCGATTCTGGTCTTTGTCGGCGGCTTTAACGGGCTGATCCTGCCCATCGGGCTGAGCATCTTTACCTATGTCGGCTTTGCGCGGCCCGATCTGATGGGCGGGCACCGCTATAACCGTCCGCTTTTGATCGCCAGCGCCATCGTCTGTGCGCTGACCTGGTATATGGGCTGGAAATCGGTCGGTGCGATCTTTGCCTTCCTTGGCATGTGATCCATCATTGCGGCGGCCCCCTGCGGGCCGCCACCACCGGAAAGGAGCGACAGGATGACCCGTGCAATCGATCTCAACAGCGATCTGGGCGAGGGCTACGGCGCCTGGAAAATGGGTGACGACGCCGCGATGCTGGGCATTGTCAGTTCCGCGAACGTCGCTTGCGGCTTTCACGCGGGCGACCCGCTGACCATCCTTGCCACCCTGCGCGAGGCGGCGGCGCGGGGCGTCGCCATCGGCGCGCATGTTTCATATCCCGACCGCGTGGGCTTTGGCCGCCGGCCCATGGACGTGACCTCGGCCGAGCTGACGGCGGATGTGATCTATCAGATCGGCGCGTTGCAGGGGCTTTGCGCCGCCGCCGGCACCCGCGTCACCTACGTCAAGCCGCATGGCGCGCTTTACAACACCATCGCCGGCGATGCCCGGCAGGCGGCTGCGGTCATCGAGGGGATCCAGGCGATCGATCCGACGCTGGTGCTGATGGGGCTGGCGGGCGCGCCGATCCTTGCGCAGGCCCGCGAGGCCGGGCTGAGCACCGTGGCCGAGGCATTCGCCGACCGCGCCTATACGCCGGCCGGCACACTGGTGTCGCGGCGCGAGGCGGGCGCGGTCCTGCATGACCCCGAACTGATCGCTGCCCGGATGCTGCGCCTTGCGACCGAGGGCGTGATCGAGGCCGTGGACGGATCGACCCTGCATCTGCAAGCCGACAGCATCTGCGTGCATGGCGACAGCCCCGGCGCGGTCGCCATTTCCGCCCGCATCCGCGAGGTGCTGGTCGCGGGCGGCGTCGCGATCCGGCCATTCGCGCAGGTGGCGGCATGAGCGGGCTTCCCGATCCGCAGGCGGCGCGCGCGGCCCGGCTGGCCTGTCGGCAGGGGCCGGCGCGGCCGACCTCGGGGATGGCGCCGGGCTTTACGCAATGCAACATGATCTCGCTGCCGCGCGACTGGGCCTGGGATTTCCTGCTTTACGCGCAGCGCAATCCGAAACCCTGCCCGGTGCTGGACGTGACCGACCCCGGCAGTCATCGTACGGCGATGGCCCCTGACGCGGATTTGCGCACCGATATTCCGCTTTATCGCATCTGGCGGGATGGCGTGCTGGCCAAAGAGGTCTCGGACGCGACCGCCGCCTGGGCCGAGCATCCCGATCTGGTCACTTTCCTGATCGGCTGTTCCTTTACCTTTGAAACGCCGCTGCAACAGGCCGGGATCGAGGTTCGCCACATCGCGCAGGACCGCAATGTGCCGATGTATCTGACCAATCGCGATTGCCGTCCGGCGGGGCGGCTGCATGGCAAGATGGTGGTTTCCATGCGCCCGATCCCGGCGGACCGGGTGGCGGAGGCCGCGATGATTTCGGGCCGCACCCCCGCCGTGCATGGCGCGCCCGTCCATATCGGCGCGCCCGAGGGGCTGGGCATCGCCGATCTGCAAAAGCCCGATTTCGGCGACGCGGTCGAGATCCGGGCCGGAGAGGTGCCGGTGTTCTGGGCCTGCGGGGTGACGCCGCAGGCGGCGCTGATGGCGTCCCGCCCGCCCTTCGCGATCACCCATGCGCCGGGCTATATGTTCATCACCGACATCCCCGAAACGCATTGGCAGGTGTGAGATGCGATTTCTGCCCATCGGACCCCGCAGCTTTCTGGCCGAGCTGGCCGATCTGGACGAAACGCTGGCGCTGTTTGACGCGCTGAACGCCGATCCCGTCCCCGGCGTGATCGAAATCATCCCCGCCGCGCAGACCTTGATGATCCGCACCGCGCCGGGTGTTGCCGCCGATGCCGCACTGGCGGGTCGGATCGCGGCCCGCAAACCCGCGCCCGGCACCGCGCCCGCCGCCCGCGCGACCGAAACGGTCGAATTGCCGGTGATCTATGACGGCGAGGATCTGGCCGATGTCGCGCGGCTGATGGGCCTTACGGTCCCCGAAGTCGTCGCCGCCCATCAGGCCGCGACATGGCAGGTGGCGTTTTGCGGCTTTGCGCCCGGCTTCGCCTATATGACCTGCGAGGATGCGCGGTTCGATCTGCCGCGCCGCCCATCGCCCCGGACGCGGATCCCGGCAGGTTCGGTCGCCTTGGCGGGGCGGTTTTGCGGCATCTATCCGCAGGAAACCCCCGGTGGCTGGCAGCTGATCGGCCGGACCGAGGTGCCGATGTGGGACCTTGGCCGCGATCCGCCCGCGCTGTTGCGCCCTGGTGTGCGCTGCCGCTTTGTGCAGGGTGGGGGCAAGGTTCATCCCTCGGCGTCGATCCCGCAGGCGCAGCCGGATCAGGGTCTGCGCATCGTCTCGACGGTGTTTCCGCTGGTCTTTCAGGATGACGGCCGGCCCGGTCAGGGCGGGCAGGGGGTTTCGGCCTCGGGTGCGCTGGATATGGGGGCGCTGCATCGGGCAAACCGCGCGGTGGGCAATCCCTCGGGTGATCCGGCCTTGGAAATCACGCTGGGTCCGGTGCGCCTGCGGGCCGACCGGCCGATGGTGCTGGCGCTGACCGGGGCGGGGACGGCGCAGGTCGCGGGACAGACCGTCGCGCCCGGCGCCGCCTTTGCGCTGGATGCGGGCGATGAGCTGCGGATCGACCCGCCACAGGCCGGGATGCGCAGCTATCTTGCGTTGCGCGGCGGCTATGATGTCGCGCCGGTGCTGGGATCGGCGGCGACCGACACGCTGGCCTTTGTCGGGCCAGATGCGTTGAAATCCGGCGCGGTCCTTGCCCCGGCGAACCGCCCCGCCACCGCCGTGGGCGCGCCCGAGGATCAGCCGGCCTTGCCGAAGCCCGGCGATCTGGTGGAACTGCCGGTCACGCTTGGCCCGCGCACCGACTGGTTCACGCCCCAGATGGTCCAGCATTTCCTGACCCAGGAATGGCTGGTCACGCCGCAAAGCAGCCGCGTCGGCATCCGGCTGTCGGGCGAACAGCCGATGACGCGCCCCGACGCCAACGAACTCCCCTCCGAAGGGACCGAGACGGGCGCGATCCAGATCCCCCATTCCGGCCAGCCGGTGCTGTTTCTGGCCGACCACCCGCTGACCGGCGGCTATCCGGTGATCGCGACGCTGCTGCCGCGCGCGCTGGACCTTGCCGGTCAGATCCCGCCCGGCGCGCGCATCCGGTTCACCGCCGCCGCGCCCTTTGCAATCATTGACCAGACGAGGCCCGCATGACCATCTTTGCCACTGGCCCGACCCGGCCGCTGAACCGCCTGCTGATCGCCAATCGCGGCGAGATCGCCGTCCGCATCATCCGCGCCTGTCGCGACGAGGGCATCGAAACCGTCGCCGTCTATGCCGACAGCGACCGCGAGGCGATGTTTGTCCGCATGGCCGATCAGGCCCATGCCCTTGGCGGCGACAGGCCCGCCGACACCTATCTGGACGGCGCGAAAATCATCGCCATCGCGCGGGCTGCGGGGGCGGATGCGATCCACCCGGGCTATGGCTTTCTGTCCGAACGCGCCGATTTCGCCCAGGCCGTGCAGGATGCGGGCCTGATCTGGATCGGCCCCGACCCCGCGGTGATCGAGGCGCTTGGCGACAAGATCGAGGCCCGCCGCATCGCCGAGGCCGTCGGCGCGCCGCTGGTTGCCGGCACCCCCGGCCCGGTCGAAACCCCGGCCGAGGCGCTGGCTTTCGCCCGCGAACACGGCCTGCCCGTCGCCATCAAGGCCGCGTTCGGCGGCGGCGGGCGCGGCATGAAGGTCGCATGGCGTCTGGACGAGGTCGAAGAGCTTTTCTTGTCCGCCACGCGCGAGGCGCTGACCGCATTCGGGCGCGGCGAATGCTTTATCGAGCAATTCCTTGACCGCCCCCGCCATATCGAGGCGCAGGTGCTGGCCGACCGCCACGGCACCGTCAAGGTGATCGGCACCCGCGACTGTTCGCTGCAACGGCGCAACCAGAAGCTGGTCGAGGAGGCCCCGGCCCCCTTTCTGTCCGACGAACAGCGCGCCCGCATCCACGATTCGGCGCGCAAAATCTGTGCCCATGCCGGCTATTCCGGGGCGGGGACGGTCGAATACCTGCTTTCGGCCAATGGCACGATCTCTTTCCTCGAGGTGAATACCCGGCTTCAGGTCGAGCATCCCGTGACCGAGGAAACCACCGGCATCGACCTTGTGCGCGGCATGATCCGGGTTGCGCAGGGCGCGCGTCTGGCCGATGACGGCACCCCGCCGCCGCGCGGGCATTCCATCGAATTCCGCATCAATGCGGAAGACCCGGCCCGGGGGTTCCTCCCCACGCCCGGGCCGGTCGTGACCTTTGACGCGCCTTCGGGGCCGGGGGTGCGGGTGGATAGCGGCGTGGCGGCGGGATCCGTGGTGCCCGGCAGCTTTGATTCGATGATGGCCAAGCTGATCGTGACCGGCGCCACCCGCGCCGAGGCGCTGGCCCGCGCCGCGCGTGCCCTGCGCGAATTTCGCATCGAAGGCGTGGCCTCGGTCATTCCCTTTGACCGGACGGTGCTGGAACAGGACGATTTCCTGGCGCCCGACGGGAATTTCCGCGTCCATACCCGCTGGATCGAAACCGATTTCGCCGAAACCCTGACCCGCGCCATGGAACCCCATGCCCGCGTCAGCCCGGCTGCCGCCGCGCCGATGCTGCGCGTCGCGGTCGAAATCGACGGCAAGCGGCATGAGCTGGGCCTGCCCGCGAACCTGCTCGCGGCGCTGCCTGCTGCGGGGGGCGCGCTGCCCGCCATCGACGCGCCGGCCGTGGACGAGAGCACCGTCACCGCCCCGGTCGCCGGCACCCTGACCCTGTGGCAGGCCGGGGATGGCGATAGGGTCGAGGCCGGTCAGGTCATCGCCGTGATCGAGGCGATGAAGATGGAAACCCGCGTCGAGGCGCATCGCGCCGGCAAGCTGAGCCGCATCGCCACCGAGGGCACGGTTCTGGGGTTCGACGCGCCCATCGCACGGATCGATTGAGGGTGCTTTGACATTGGCATCCGGCCCGTGGCAATCGGGATGCGGGGGCGCATCTCTTTTGGCCCCGGATGCCGGAAATGCCGATGACCCTGATCCAGCGCCGCGCCCTGACATTCGCCATTGCGGGCGCGGGGGGCGCGGCGTTTCTGATGCTGCGGCTGCCCTTGCCCCTGTTGCTGGGGCCGATGCTGGCCTGTCTGGCGGCGGCGCTGATGGGCGCGCCTCTGGCCGGGGCGGGGCGGCTGGGCAGTTTCATGCGCACCTTTCTGGGCGTGGCGGTCGGGGCCTCGATCACGCCCGGCGTGCTGGCCGAACTGCCCGATATCGCGGCCTCGCTGGTCTTTGTCCCCCTGTTCATCGGGGTGATCGCGCTGGTCGGATATCCGCTGTTTCGCCGCGTCTTCGGCTTTGACCACGCCACGGCCTGGTATTCGGCCATGCCCGGCGGGTTGCAGGACATGCTGGTCTTTGGCGAAGAGGCGGGCGGCGATGTGCGGGCGCTGTCGCTGATCCATGCGACGCGGGTGCTGGTCATCGTCACCGTCGCGCCGCTGATCCTGACCATGACCTGGGGGGTGGATCTGTCCCAGCCGCCGGGCACGGCGCTGCGCGCCACCGATCCCGCCGAGGTCGCGATCATGGTTGCCGCCGGTCTGCTGGGCTGGAAGCTGGCCGAGCGGCTGGGCCTGTTCGGGGCCTCGATCCTTGGGCCGATGGTGCTGACGGCGGCGCTGTCCCTGTCGGGCGTCATCCAGCACCGCCCCCCGGCCGAGATGATCCAGGCGGCGCAGTTCTTTATCGGCATCGCGGTCGGGGTGAAATATGCGGGCATCACGCTGCGCGAATTGCGCGTCGATGTGACGGCGGGGCTGGTCTATTCGGCGTTTCTGGCCGCGATCAGCCTGATCTTCATCGAGCTGATCGTCGGGCTGGGGCTGGCGCCGGGGCTGGATGCGTTTCTGGCCTTTCTGCCCGGCGGGCAGGCGGAAATGGTGGTGATCGCGATCATTGCCGGGGCCGATCTGGCCTATGTGGTCAGCCACCATCTGTTGCGGATGGTGCTGGTCATCCTGTTGGGGCCGGTGGTGGAAAAGGTGATCGCCCGGCGCGGGCGGGGCGGCCGGAACGATCCCGACCGCACCCCCTGAACCGGCTTAAAGCGGCGGGTTGTCGCCGCGATTGCTGAGCAGCAGGGTCGCCCCCGCCGAAAGCCCGCTGACGCATTCCAGCTCGAACCGCTCGACGTCGCGGGCGCGCAGCTGGGTCATGACGGTATCCACCTCTTCGGGGTCGTCGCCCAGCCGCAACAGCGCCTCGCGGCCCATGGCGAAGGCGCTTTCGAAGGTTTCGCGGATCAGGTAATCGGCCCCCGCCTCGGTCAGTTCCAGCGCATGCTGGCGGTCGAACGACCGCGCCAGGACCGGCACCATCGGAAATTCGGCCTTCATCAGCTCGACGATACGGGTGACGGCATCCTTGTCATCGGCCACGGCCAGAACCACCCCGGCCTCGCCGGCACCGGCGGCATGCAGGATGTCCAGCCGCGCGC
The DNA here is from genome assembly GCF_042648425.1 of Paracoccus mangrovi. Lineage (NCBI taxonomy): Bacteria > Pseudomonadati > Pseudomonadota > Alphaproteobacteria > Rhodobacterales > Paracoccaceae > Paracoccus > Paracoccus mangrovi. Next base: position 207,865 of record NZ_JBHRXJ010000003.1, read on the forward strand.
CGTCGCCATACCAGACCTTGAAGCCGAATTCGTCGGCATCGCGGATCATTTCGGGATCCTTTTCGATGATCGAGATCGAATGCCCGCGCGCGATCAGCGGCTGGCTGACGACCTGTCCCATGCGGCCGAACCCGATGATCAGGGCATTGGCATGCAGGTCATGCGCCTCTTCGATGCCATCCATCGAGACGATGTCCTCTTTGACCAGCCGGTCGTGGATGATGATCATCAGCGGCGTCAGCACCATCGACACGATGATGATGGCGGTCAGCACGGCGCGGTCCTCGGCGGTGATGATGCCGACGCCGGCGGCGGCGGAATACAGCACAAAGGCGAATTCGCCGCCCTGCGCCATCAGCACCGCACGTTCGATCGCCTCGCGCGGGGGGGCCTTCCAGAGCCGGGCGACGCAATAGATGACCAGCATCTTCAGCGCCATATAGGCGATGACGCAGATGGTGATCAGCCCGACATTATTGGCGATCACATCCAGGTTCAGCGCCATGCCGACGCCCAGGAAGAACAGGCCCAGCAGCAAGCCGCGGAAGGGTTCGACATCGGCTTCAAGCTGGTGGCGGAAGCTGCTTTCCGACAACAGCACGCCGGCCAGGAACGCGCCCATCGCCATTGAAAGCCCGCCCGCCTGCATCAGCTCGGCCGCGCCCAGCACGACCAGCAGCGCGGCGGCGGTCATCACCTCGCGGCCGCCGAACCGCGCCAAAAGCTGAAAGAACGGGTTCAGCAGGTAAAGCCCGGCAAAGATCAGCGCCGCGATGGCGCCAATGCCGATGGCGGTGCTGGTCAGGCGCTCGGCCAGGGTCACCTCGCCGCCGCCCGGTGCCAGGAACGCCACCAGCGCCAAAAGCGGCACGATGGCCAGATCCTCGAACAACAGGATCGACACCATCCGCCGCCCGCGCGGCAGGGCCATTTCCTTGCGCTCGTCCAGCATCTGCATGACGATCGCGGTCGAGGTCAGCACAAAGCCCGTGCCCGAAATCAGGCTCGCGGAAAACGGAAAGCCCAGGACCAGCCCGACCGAGGTCAGCACCGTCATCGCCACCAGCACCTGGGTAAAGCCCAGACCAAAGATTTCGCCCCGCATCGCCCAAAGGCGCGAAGGCTGCATTTCCAGCCCGATAACGAACAAGAACAGCACCACACCCAGTTCGGCGACATGGATGATGGTTTCGGGATCGTTGAAAAAGCCAAAGCCAAAGGGGCCGACGACAAGCCCCGCCGCCAGATAGCCCAGCACCGATCCCAGCCCCAGCCGGCGAAACAGCGGCACCGCGATCACCGCCGCCGCCAACAGGATCACGACGCTGAGCACGTCCATTCCGCCGCTGCCATGCGCCGCCGCCTCACCGGCGGCACCGGCCGCCGCTGTCACTTCACCCGCCATCATTTACCCCCGTTCGCGCACTGGTTCATCATACCGGACAAGCAGAATGCGAAATCCGGGGCATGGTCAAGGCGGGCGGGCCGGAGATGCGATCCGACCCGCGATCCGGTCCATATTTCGAGCCTGTGATCCGCGCGCGATCCGGCCGCCCGAACCGGATCCGCGCCGCGTTCAGCGCCAGCCAAGCGCCGGGGCGACATGTTTCAGGATCGCCTCGATCACATGGGTGTTGTAATCGACGCCCAGCATGTTCGGCACCGTCAAAAGCAGGGTGTCGGCCTCGGCGATGCCTTCATCCTCGCGCAGCTCGGCGATCAGCTGGTCGGGTTCGGCCGCGTAACCGCGCCCAAAGATCGAGCGGGTGCTTTGGATAAAGCCGATCTGATCGCTTTCCTTGCCACCCCGCCCGAAATACATCCGGTCGCGGTCATCCATCAGCGCAAAGATCGAGCGGCTGACCGACACGCGGGGTTCGTGCGCATGGCCCGCCGCCGCCCATGCGGCGCGGTAAAGGCGGATCTGTTCGGCCTGTTGCACGTGGAAGGGCTTGCCGTTCTCGTCATCCTTGAGGGTCGAACTTTGCAGGTTCATCCCCAGCTTGCCGGCCCATTCCGCCGTCGCGTTCGAGGCGGCACCCCACCAGATGCGGTCGCGCAGGCCCGGCGAATGCGGCTCGGGCCGCAACAGGCCGGGCGGATTGGGGAACATCGGCTGCGGATTGGGCCGGGCAAAGCCCTTGCCCTGGATCACGTTCAAAAACACCTCGGCATGGCGGCGGGCCATGTCGGCATCGGTTTCGCCCTCGGCGGGTTCATAGCCGAAATAGCGCCAGCCATCGATCACCTGTTCGGGCGAGCCGCGGCTGATCCCGAGTTGCAGGCGGCCGCGCGAAATCAGGTCCGCGGCGCCCGCGTCCTCGGCCATGTAAAGCGGGTTTTCATAGCGCATGTCGATGACGGCGGTGCCGATCTCGATGCGCGAGGTGCGTGCGCCGACGGCGGCCAAGAGCGGAAAGGGCGAGGCCAGCTGTCGGGCAAAGTGATGGACGCGGAAATAGGCGCCGTCCGCGCCCAGTTCCTCGGCCGCGACGGCAAGGTCGATGGACTGCAAAAGCGTGTCCTGTGCCGTGCGGCTGAGCGAGCCCTGTTCATCCGCCCAATGGCCAAAGGACAGGAAACCGATCTTTTTCATGATGCGACCTCGTAACGGGTTCACGGGAAATATTGGCGGAAAGGCGCGCGGGGAAAGCCGGCCGGAGACATGCCGCGCGCGGCATGTCCGGTCCGGTATCGCCCCCGGACAGGTTCAGGGCAGCGGGATGAATTCGTCGCGGTCGTCGCGCGGCAGGTCGAAAAGCCCCTGCCCCCAATTCGCCGCGCGCCATTCTTCCTTGGCGTGTTCGATGCGTTCCTGCGACGAGGCGACAAAGTTCCACCAGACATGATAGGGGCCGTTCATCGTCGCACCCCCCAGCGCCATCAGCCGCGCGCCTTTGGGGCCGGCCGAAACGGTGATCCGGTCGCCGGGGCGGAACACCATCATCTGCCCGGCCTGAAATTCCTGTCCCGCGATCGAAACCGAGCCTTCGGTGATGTAAAGGCCGCGATCCTCGTGATCGTCGGGCAGCGGGAAACGCGCCCCCGCGACCAGCACGACATCCAGATAAAAGGTTTCCGAATACAGCGTCGCCGGCGCCTTTTCGCCATAGGCATGGCCCAGGATCAGCTTGGCGGTGACGCCCTCGGCCTCGATCTCGGGCAGGGTGTCCTTGCCGTGATGTTCAAAGATCGGGTCCATATCTTCGCGGTTTTCGGGCAGCGCGATCCAGGTCTGGATGCCGTAAAGGCCATGCGGCCCCTTGCGCCCCTGATCGCTGGTGCGTTCGGAATGGGTCACGCCCTTGCCCGCGACCATCCAGTTGACGGCGCCGGGCAGGATCACCTGATCGGTGCCGATGCTGTCGCGATGATGGAAATCGCCGCGATACAGATAGGTGACGGTGCCCAGCCCGATATGGGGATGGGGACGCACGTCGATGCCCTGTCCGGTCAGGAACTCGGCGGGGCCGGCCTGATCGAAAAAGATGAAGGGGCCGACCATCTGCCGGCGCGGGGCGGGCAGGGCGCGCTTGACCTCGAACCCGCCAAGATCGCGGGCGCGCGGGATGATCAGGGTTTCGATGGCATCGATGCCGATCTCGTCGGGGCAACCCGGTTCAAGGGCGGGATTCCAGCTCATGGCTTTCTCCTTCAGGCTGGAGCCAAGGTAAGCGCGCGAACGGCCTGCGGCAATGCGCCAGCCGTTCGCCCTTGCCGAAAGCGGGGTTCGTCAGCCGCCGCGCGACAGCGAAGCGGCAAAGCCCTGGACAAATCGGGCCAGCAATTCCCGGGTCTTGTCGTCGGTCAGATTGCCCCGGTCGTCAAACAGCGCCCCCGCGCGCGACACCAGCATCCGGCCCTCGAACCACGGGATCGTGCCCAGCGTGCGCAGCACCGGCAACCAGTCGTTCTGGGCCAGCGTGGTGCCGAATCCGCCCGGCGAGGCGCCGATCACCGCCACCGGCTTGCCGCGAAACAGCGCCAGCCCGTCGCCGCGTGACATCCAGTCGATGGCGTTCTTGAACACGCCCGGGATGCCATTGTTGTATTCGGGCGTCACCAAAAGCAGCCCGTCGGCATCGCGCAGCTGTGCTTGCAGGGTCTGCACGGCCTGCGGGATGCCCGCCCCGGCCTCAAGATCGGCGTCATATAGCGGCACGTCGCGGATCGAGCCCTGGGTTATGGTGGTGCCCGCCGGCGCCAGCTCGGCCGCCGCGCGCAGCAGGCCGCTGTTGAACGAGGCCCGGCGCAGGCTGCCTGACAGTCCAAGGATGGTGGTCATCATGGGTCCTTATGCTGAAGGCAAGGCGTTCGCGTTTCCTTGCCGGGCAAGGCTATATCGGTGGCGCGGCGCTGTGAACGGGGCGCGCGTATGCGCGGCTCTGGACCGGTGCGGCGGCTTCGATTAGGGTCATGCCTGGCGCGCGCGCCTGGGGCGTTCGGGCCCCAGGGCTGTCAGCAGGGGGGATCGCAGTGGCCACGCTCAAGGATGTCGCGCGGGCGGCGGGTCTGTCGATCACCCAGACCAGCCGGGCGTTGAACGACCATTCCGATGTGAACGAAATGACGCGCAAGCGCGTCAAGGCCGTGGCCCGGTCGATGAACTATCAGGCCAATATCTCGGCCAGAAAGCTGGTCACGGGGCGTTCGGGCATGGTCGCGCTGGTGGTGCCGCAGACGCCGGAGCTGCCGCAGAACGGGCTGTTCATCGAAGGGGTGGCCGGGCTTTCGGCGCAATTCTCGGGGCGGGGGATGCAGTTCGTGCTGCATGTGGCCGGCAATGACCGGCCCATCACCGAGGTGTATCAGCGTCTGATCGGCAACGGCATGCTGGACGGTTTCGTGCTGTTCAGCCCCTGCGACGACGATCCGCGCGCGGCGTTTCTGCGCGATCACGGCATTCCCTTTGTCGTGCATGGCCGCATCTGGCCCGATGCCGACCACGCCTTTTTCGACATCGACAACGAAGGCATCCTTTACCAGACCATGGATCACCTGATCGGGCTGGGCCATCGCCGCATCGCCTTTATCAACGGCCAGCCCGGGCACGGTTTCGCCAGCGCGCGGATGCGCGGCTATCTGCGCGCGCTGCACGATGCTGGGCTGAGCCCCGATCCCGCCATCGTCAGCGAAGGCGAGATGACCGAGGCCCGCGGCCTGCTGACCACCATCGGCATGTGCCGCGAGGGCGCCCCGCGCCCCACCGCCATCATTTGCAGCGATGTCCGGCTGGCCAAGGGGGTTTACCGCGCGCTTGAGGCGCTGGGCCTGTCGATCCCGGGCGATGTCTCGGTCATGGCGCATGACGACCACCTGCCACAGTTGCGGGCCTCGGCCTTTTTCCCGGCGCTCAGCGTGACCAAGGCGCCCCTGCGCGACAGCTGGAAACCGCTCACCGACTGCCTGACCGGGCTGCTGGATGGCCGGCCCCTGGCGCAATTGCAGATCGTCGGCCACCATGAATTGATCATACGCAATTCGACCGGACCGGCGCCCGCTGGCGGCGATTGACTTTCGCGGGCACTGGTTCCAACTTGCGCGCGAACACCGGGCCTTGTCGGGAAAATTGACTGCATGGCAAAGGAAAAGCGCAGCTTTGTGGTTATCGGCCTTGGGGCCTTTGGGGGTACGGTCGCGCTTGAGCTGGCGCGGTTCGGCAACCATGTGTTGGGTATCGATCTGGATGAACGGCGGGTGTCGCAGATGGCTTCGGCGCTGACCGGGGCGATCATTCTGGACACCACCGACGAACTGGCGCTGCGCGAGGCGGGGCTGGAAAACTATGACGTCGCGCTGGTCGCCATCGGCGACGATATCGAGGCCAGCATCCTGACCACCATGAACCTGCGGGTGCTGGGGGTCGAAACGATCTGGGCCAAGGCCGCCAGCAAGACCCATCACCGCATCCTGTCCAAGGTCGGCGCCGATCGGGTGATTCTGCCCGAACAGGAAATGGGCCGCCATATCGCCCAGATGCTGAACAACCCGGCGGTGCAGGATTACGTCAGCCTGGGCAACGGGTTCAGCGTGGTCAATATCGTCATCCCCGCGCGGCTTTCGGGCCGGCCGCTGGCCGCGCTGAAGATCGGCCAACAGCACGATCTGCGCATGCTGGGCCTGATGCGGGGCACCGAATTTCTGTGCTGCGATCAGGACGGCGTCGCGCTTCAGGCGGATGACCGGCTGATTCTCTTGGGCAAGCGCCCGGAACTGCGTCGTTTCGGCGATGTCCTCTGAACAGCGCGCCTTTCGCATTCAGGCGGCGATCCGGCCGTTTTCGCGTCATCTGGCGCGGGTGCCGCCGCCGCTGATCCTGGCGCTGCTTTACGCCTGTGCGATTCTGATCGGGGCCGCGCTGCTGATGTTGCCGGTGTCGCAGAACATTCCGCTTAGCTGGTCGGATGCGATCTTTACCGCCACCTCGGCGGTGACGGTGACGGGGCTGGTGGTGTTCGACGTCGGCAGCGGCCTGACGCTGTTTGGCCAGACCGTGCTGTTGTTCCTGATCCAGCTGGGCGGGCTGGGGCTGATGACATTCGCGGTGCTGATTCTGGCGGCGCTGGGGCTGAACGTGGGGCTGACCGGGCAGATGTATCTGCGCGACGACCTGAACCAGAGCTCGATCTATCAGCTGATGATGCTGGTGCGGACCATCTTCAAGGTGGTGCTGATCTGTGAACTTGCGGGGGCGGCGCTGCTGGCGGTGCCGTTCACCCGTGCGCACGGCTTCTGGCAGGGTCTGTGGGAGGCGCTGTTCCATTCCGTTTCCGCCTTTAACAACGCCGGATTTTCGACGAATTCCAACGGGTTGATTTCATTTGCGACGGATCCGGTGGTCAATGTCGTGATCCCGCTTTTGTTCATCACCGGCGGCATTGGCTATGTCGTGCTGCATGATGTGGCGCGAAGCCGGCGCTGGCATCGCTGGTCGCTGAACACCAAGATCATGCTTTTGGGTACGGCGGCGCTGATCCTGTGGTCGGTGACGATGTTCGCGGTGCTGGAATGGCACAACCCGCGCACGCTGGGTCTTTACGACAGCTTTGCCGAGCGCATCGCGGTCAGCTGGTTTCAGGGGGTGACGCCGCGCACGGCGGGATTCAACAGCGTCGATGTCGCCGCCATCCATGACAGCACGGCGATGATGTTCATTTCGCTTATGCTGATCGGGGGCGGGCCGACCTCGACCGCGGGCGGGATCAAGGTGACGACCTTTGTGGTGATGATTCTGGCCACGACCGCCTTTTTCCGCCGCCAGACCGAGCTGCATGCCTTTGGCCGCAGCATCGGCTTTGACCAGATCCTCAAGGTGACCGCGCTGATCGCGATCAGCGCCATTCTGGTCTTTGTCGCGATCTTTCTGCTGGCTGCGACCCATGACGGCCATTTCCTGGACATCTGTTTCGAGGTGGCCAGCGCCTTTGGCACCGTCGGCCTGTCGCGCAATTATACCGACGACCTGAACGGGTTCGGCCGGGCGGTCATTATCGCGGTGATGTTTCTGGGCCGTGTCGGGCCGCTGACGTTGGGCTTTTTCCTGGCGACGCGGGCCACGCCCCGGGTGCGCTATCCCAAGGGCGTGATCTATCTGGGCTGATCGGACCGGTCAGTCGCCGGCCGGCGGACAGACACAGATGCGCGTATCCCATTCGGCGCAGCGCTGCGCCAGATCCGCGGGCAGGGGCCGGTCGATGAATACCGTGTCGATTTCCGACAGGCTGGCGATGCGGGCGGGCGCGGGGCGATCCAGCTTGGAATGGTCGGTGACCAGAAAGGCGTGGCGCGACTGGCGCAGGATGGCGCGGCTGACCCGCACCTCGGCCAGATCGAAATCCAGCAGGTCGCCGTCATGATCCAGCGCCGAGGTGCCGATGACCGCGTAATCGACCTTGAACTGTTCAAAGAACTGGGTGGTCAATTCGCCCACCAGCCCGCCATCCGAACGCCGCAGCGCGCCGCCCGCCACCATGATCTCGCATCCCGGATTGGCCAGCATGATATTGGCCACGTTCATGTTGTTGGTGACCACGGTGATGTTGGAATGATGGATCAGCGCCTGGGCCACCGCCTCGGTCGTGGTGCCAAGGTTCAGGATCAGGCTGCAATTGTCGGGGATCATCGCCGCGCAGGCGGCGCCGATGGCGGCCTTGGCCTCGGCGTTCATGCGCCGCCGCGCCTCATATCCCAGATTGACCGTGCCGGCGCGCGGCACCGCGCCGCCATGCACGCGGTCCAAAAGCCCCGCCTCGGCCATTTCGCCCAGGTCGCGGCGGATGGTCTGCAAGGTCACATCGAACCGATGGGCCAGATCGTCGACCAGAACACGGCCCTCGGCGCGGGCAAGATCAAGGATTTCGTTCTGGCGGATGCTCAGGGCCAAAGGCTGCTCCTTGCTGGATGAAAGTCAATTTATGCGATTCGCAACTGTGCGCAAGCATTCGTTTCATGGTTCGATAATATTCGTTATTACCTTAAATGTATAGTAAACGAAAGACGCTTGACCGGGCCGGGATGGCGGTGCAGCCTCCGCGCGATTTCGCTGCCCGGAGGCCCAAGATGAGCATGCCCGCGTTCCAGTTCGCCCTGCCGGCCCGGGTGGTTTTCGGCCGGGGCGAGGCCGCAAAGGCGCCCGAGGAAATCCTGGCGCTGGGGCGGACGGGTGTGCTGGTGCATGGCGCCGATGCCGGGCGGGCCGAATGGCTTGCGCGGGCGCTGCGCGCGGGGGGCGCGCGGCTGCATATGCTGGCCTGCGGGGCGGAACCGACGCTGCCCATGTTGCAGGCGGCGCTGGACGGGCTGCGCGGCAGCGGGGCGGAATGGGTGGTCGCATTGGGTGGCGGCGCCGTTCTGGACATGGGCAAGGCGCTGGCGGGGCTGATCCCGGCGCCGGGCGGGGTCATGGACCATCTTGAGGTGGTCGGTCTTGGCCTGCCGCTAAAGACCCCGCCCCTGCCTTTCATCGCCCTGCCGACCACGGCGGGGACCGGGGCCGAGGCCACGCGCAACGCGGTGATCGGGCTGCCCGATCATGGCCGCAAGGTTTCGGTCCGCGATGCGCGGATGCTGCCCCGGCTGGCCATTGTCGATCCCGCGCTGACCGATCATTGCCCGCGCGCGGTGACGCTGGCTTCGGGGATGGATGCGCTTGCGCAGGTGATCGAACCCTGGCTGTCCTGCAAGGCGACGCCCTTTACCGATGCGCTGGTGCGGCCGGTGATCGGGCCGGGCCTTCGTGCGCTGATGCAGCTGATGCAGGCCGAGGATCCGCAGGCCCGCGACCGCATGGCCTGGACCAGCCTTTGCGGCGGCATGGCTTTGGCTAATGGGGGGCTTGGCGCCGTGCATGGGCTGGCCGGGGTGATCGGCGGGGTCACGCCCGCCGCGCATGGCGCGATTTGCGGCGCGCTTCTGGGGCCGGTTCTGGCGATGAATCGCGACCATGCCCCCGATCCCGCCCGCGCCGTCGAAATCTGTGACGAGATCGCGCAGATTCTGGGCTGTGCGCCGGCGGATGCACCGCAGGCGCTGGCCCGCTGGGCGCGGGAATGCGGTCTGCCGGGGCTGGACGCGCAGGGGCTGGCGCGCGCCGATCATGCCGCGGTGGCGCAGGCGGCGCTGGCCAGTTCCTCGATGAAGGGCAATCCGTTCCCGCCCGATCCGGCCCAGTTGCGCGCGATCTTGCTGTCGGCGGCCTGATCCGCCGCCGGCCGCATTGACTTGGGCCCTTGGCGCCCCAAGTCTTTTGGAAGAAACAGGTGATTGATGCAGGACATCGGAATGCGGCCGGAGGGCCATCGCAGGCTAGCCGTCCTCATTTTTGAAAAGACCTATCGCGCGACGCTGGATGCGCTGAGCGATGGTTTCGGGTGTCAGGCCGCCGAAATCTGGAGCTTTGACGACGCGCAAAGCCGGCGCGCGGCGGAATCGCGTCTGGCGGCGCAGGGTGCGCGCGTCACCTGTCGCTCGGCGCTGAAGCCGCTGGTCTGTGCCTTTCGCGAGGAAATCCCCACCATCAGCCTTGAGCGGGCCGAGATCGTCTATCCCCGCCATCCCGCCGCCCATCCCGAGCGTTTCCTGCGCGAGGCCTATCCGCTGACCGGGATGTTTCCCGATGTCGATTTCCGTCTGGTCCCCGGTCCCAAAAGCACCGAGATGCCGGCCTATCGGCTGCGGTTGATCTATGCGGGGGGCAAAGAGCGCCGTCTGAGCGTGCTGGCCCCCAATGCGAACCAGCAGGGTGAGCTGTCGCCCTGTGGCTGGATGATCTGCGACGGGGTGGGGGCGCGGCTTTCGACCAGCTATGAGGCGATCTATCACGATGCCATGGCCGCGATCCGGGGCGCGGATTTCCCCTCGGTCCCCTGTTTCGAAGAGCTGAACATTGCCGTCACGCTGCCCAGCCCGGACGAGGCGCTGGGTTGGGGGAACGAGGTGCTGTCCCTGTGCGAGGCGCTGCACGAAGAGCTGTATTTCGGCATGCTGGAACATTTCCAGCAGCGTTTCGGCCTGCCGGCCGGCGACCGCAGCCTGAGGCCTGGCCAGATCGTGCCCGAGATCCGCGTCGGCAGCGAATGCAGCCTGCGGATCGAGCTCAGGCCATGGGATCCGGTGACGCCCGCCGCGCCTGGCCCGCAGCCGCTGGGCGGCGCGGTCTCGGCCCTTGCGGCCGATCAGATCGCGCAGGAACTGGCGCGGATCCCCGGCGAGGTCTTTGCCGGGCGCTCGGTCATCGGGCGGCCGATCGAGGGGCGTTACAGGCGCGGCAGCGACCGGCCCGTGATGATCACGGCCGGGCAGCATGCGAATGAGATGTCCGGCCCTATCGGCGCCCTGCGGGCGGGACAGGAACTGGCCCAGCTGGCGCGGGCGCATTTCACCCTTTGCCCGCTGGAAAATCCCGATGGCTATGCGCTGCGCCAGCGTCTGGCGCAGCACGGTCCGCATCACATGCTGCATGCGGCGCGCTATACGGCGCTGGGCGACGATCTGGAATATCGCGAAGCGCCGCCGCTGGCCGAGCGTGGGATGCGCGACCTGGCCTATGAGCTGTCGGGCGCGCAGCTGCATATCAACCTGCATGGCTATCCGGCGCATGAATGGCTGCGGCCGCTGACCGGTTATCTGCCGCGCGGCTTTGCGGATTGGACGCTGCCGCGCGGCTTTCTGTTGATCCTGCGCCATCATCCGGGTTGGGCCGCCACCGCGCGGCGGTTGGCCGAGGGGATTGCCGCGCGTCTGGAACAGCAACCGGCGCTGGTGGAATTCAACGCCATGCAGATGGCGATGGCGGCGCGCCATGCCGTGGCCCCGGGCGAGATCATCGGCGGCTTTGCCTGTCACCTGACCGAGGATTGCCGCGCGCCCATGCCGCTGACGCTGATCACCGAATATCCCGACGAGACGCTTTCGGGCGCGGCGCTGATCGCCGCCCATGACGCCCAGACCGCCGCCGTGATCGCCGCCTATGAGGCGTTTCAGGCCCTCGAGGTGCTGGATTGGAACGTGGGCTAGCCGCCGCCCGGGGTGCCGTGGCCCTGTTGGCGGCTGGCTGTCGCAAACCGCCTGTCGGGCTGACGCAGATCGGGCGGGCGGGGTCGTAAACGGTTCAGCTCCTGTCGTAAATCGCCATCGCGATGACAGCGATCGGTTGGAAAAATGCCGGAACGGGGATAGAGGCGTTCCCGGGACCGTCATGTCGGCCGCGTGGTCGGGCATGTGGTGCCGGCGCCTGCGCTATCCGCGAGCCCGGGCGATGCGCGGTTCCATCCGCGAGCCGGGGCGCGGAAAGCGAAGGAGTAAGGGCGCATGGACAGTCAGACGGGTGCGAAAGTGGATGCGGGATCGCGGGCCGGGATCATCGACGGCAAGGCATTCGCGGCCGGTGTGCGCGCGGATGTGGCGCGGCATGTGGCGCGGCTGAAATCCGATCACGGCATCATCCCTGGGCTTGCGGTGGTGCTGGTCGGGACCGATCCGGCATCCGAGGTCTATGTCCGCAACAAGGGCATCCAGACCCGCGAGGCGGGGATGCAGTCATTTGAACACAAGCTGTCCGAGACCGCATCGCAGGACGAGCTGATGGCGCTGATCGCGCGGCTGAACGCGGATCCGGCGGTGCACGGCATTCTGGTACAGCTGCCCTTGCCCCGGCATATGGATGCCGATGCCGTCATCAATGCCATCGATCCGGCCAAGGATGTGGACGGATTTCATGTGCTGAATGTGGGGCTGTTGGGGACCGGACAAAAGGCCATGGTGCCCTGTACGCCGCTGGGCTGTCTGATGCTGTTGCGCGACCGGCTGGGCGATCTTTCGGGGCTGAACGCGGTCGTGATCGGGCGCAGCAATATCGTCGGCAAGCCGATGGCGCAGCTTTTGCTGCGCGAAAGCTGCACGGTGACGGTGGCGCATTCGCGCACGCGCGATCTGGCGGCGGTTTGTCGTGGCGCCGATATTCTGGTCGCGGCGGTGGGACGGCCGCGCATGATCCGGGGCGATTGGATCAAGCCGGGCGCGACGGTGATCGATGTGGGCATCAACCGCATTGCCGAGGGCGACCGGACCCGGCTGGTGGGGGATGTGGATTTCGACAGCGCCGTCGGGGTCGCCGGTGCGATCACCCCGGTTCCGGGCGGGGTCGGGCCGATGACCATCGCCTGTCTTTTGGCCAATACGCTGACCGCGTGCTGCCGGGCGAATGGTCTGGCCGAGCCGGAGGGGTTGACCGTCTGACGGAACCGCCGGACCGGGGGGCTTTCCGCCCCCGGACCCCCGGAGGATATTTGAACATGAAAGACGCAGGGGGTTGGCCCCGGCCGACAGTGGAGAGCCTGATGAGGAAATATACGCTGACCGTGACCTGTCCTTCGACCCGCGGCATCGTGGCGGCGGTGGCGGGGTTTCTGGCCGAGAAGGGGTGCAACATCACCGACAGCACGCAATTCGACGATGTCGAGACCGGGCGCTTTTTCATGCGCGTCAGCTTTCTGTCCGAAGAGGGGGTGGGGCTTGACGAACTGCGCGAAGGCATGGCGGCGCATGCCGCGCCCTTTGGCATGGATTACGCGTTTCACGACGATGCCGCCAAGGTCAAGGTCGTCATCATGGTCAGCCGTTTCGGGCATTGTCTGAACGATCTTTTGTATCGCTGGCGGATAGGCGCGCTTCCGATCGATATCGTGGCGGTGATCAGCAATCACATGGATTATCAGAAGGTTGTCGTGAACCACGACATCCCCTTCCACTTTATCCGGGTGACCAAGGAGAACAAGCCCCAGGCCGAGGCGCAGCTGATGCAGGTGGTCGAGGATTCGGGTGCCGAGCTGGTGGTTCTGGCGCGTTACATGCAGGTGCTGTCGGATGAGCTGTGCCGCAGGATGTCGGGGCGGATCATCAATATCCACCATTCCTTCCTGCCCAGTTTCAAGGGCGCCAACCCCTATAAACAGGCCTATGAGCGGGGGGTGAAGCTGATCGGGGCGACCAGCCATTATGTCACCGCCGATCTGGATGAGGGCCCGATCATCGAGCAGGACACGATCCGCGTCACCCATGCCCAATCCCCCGAGGATTACGTCTCGCTGGGGCGCGACGTGGAAAGCCAGGTGCTGGCGCGCGCGGTGCACGCCCATATCCACAACCGGGTGTTTTTGAACGGCAACAAGACCGTGGTCTTTCCGGCGAGTCCCGGATCCTATGCCAGCGAGCGCATGGGGTAATCCGCGCCATCCGGGACGGGACGATGCGAAAAAGGCCGCCGGATCGCCCGGCGGCCTTTTGTTTTTCGGGCTGGATCCCTGGGTTCAGTCCAGCGGTTTCAACCCGGCCTCGATCTGCGCGCGGCGGGATTCGAGGAAGGGCGGCAGGGACAGCGCCTCGCCCATGGTCTCGAACGGTTCGTCCACGGCGAAACCGGGACCGTCGGTCGCGATCTCGAAGAGGTTGCCGCCCGGCTCGCGGAAGTAGAGCGAGCGGAAATAATACCGCTCGACCTCGCCCGAGGAGGGGATGCGGAATTCGTTCAGGCGCGCGGCCCATTGGTGGATCGCCGCCACATCCGGGGTGCGGAAGGCGACGTGATGGACGGCGCCGGCCCCTTGGCGCGCCACGGGCAGGTCGGGCTGGACCGCGACATGCAGTTCCGCCGAGGGACCGCCCTTGTCCATCTGGAAGACATGCACCTGACCCGCGCCATCGGGGCTGGCATAGTCGCGCAGGCGTTCCATGTTCATCACCCGGGTCAGCACCGCCTCGGTCGGGGCGAGTTCGGGGACCGAGATGGTGATCGGGCCAAGGCCGCGGATCTGGTGACCGGCCGGAACCGGGCTGCGATCCCAGGGATGCGCGGTGCCGGGCTGGTCGGCGGTCAGGCGGAAACGCTGACCCTCGGGGTCCTCGAAATCGAGGCTGGCGCGGATGTCGGTGGTGCCGATATCGCCGACGTTCAGCCCGGCATCGCGCAGCCGTGCCGCCCAATAGTCAAGGCTGGCCTCATCGACGCGCAGCCCGGTGCGGTTGATCGAATGGGTGCCGCGGCGTTCGCGCGCCACCGGCCAGTCGAAAAAGGTCAGGTCGGTGCCGGCGCTGCCGGCGCCATCGGCGAAGAACAGGTGATAGGCCGAGGTATCGTCCTGGTTCACCGTTTTCTTGACGCGTCGCAGGCCCAGCGTCTCGGTGTAAAAGCGGTTGTTCGCCGGGGCGTCGGCGGTGATGGCGGTCAGGTGGTGAATGCCGGTGAGGTTCATCTGCGGCCTCCTTTCGTTGCACCCAATATCGGCGGCGATGGGGGATCGCGCCAGCGCCCGGGATCCGAAGCCGGTGTTCGGCGATTGCGAACGGTCGCGGCGCTGCTATGCTTTCGGCATGCGCTATTCCCTTGACGATATCGAGACCTTTCTGACGGTGATGGAGCTGGGCACCGTCACCTCGGCGGCGGCCCGGCTGAACCTGTCCAAGTCCGTGATCAGCAAACGCATTTCGGATTTCGAGGCGACGGTGGGGGCGGCGCTGTTTCGGCGCAATGCCGGGCGCATCACGCCGACCGAGGCGGGGTTGCGTCTGGCCGAACGGCTGCGTCCCGCGCTGGGGGAACTGGTCGCGGCCACCGAAAGCGTGGCCTGGGGCATGGACGGGGCCACGCCTTTGCGCGGCACGCTGGCTATTGCCGCGCCGATGAGTTTCGGGACCATGTATCTGTCGCCGGTTCTGGCCCGTTTCGCCGCCGCCCATCCGGGGCTAGAGATGCGCATCGATTACGACGACCGCGCGCGCGATCTGTCGCGCGAGGGGTTCGATCTGGGCATCCGCATCGGCGATGCGCGGGACGGCGCGCTCAAGGCGCGCAAGCTCTGCGAGGCGCGCCAGATCGTGGTGGCGAGCCCCGCCTATCTGGCGCGTCACGGCACGCCCGAAAAGCTGTCCGATCTGCGCGATCATCAGGTCATCAGCTATAGCCACCTGTCGGATAGCGCGTTGTGGCAGTTCCGGCAGGGCGGGCGCATGATCTCGCCACAGGTGGCGGGGCGCTTGATGCTGAACAATGGCGAGGCGATGCGCGACATGGCGGTGGCGGGGCTGGGGCTGGCGATGCTGCCCAGTTTCATCGCCGCCCCGGCGCTGCGCGAGGGGCACCTCGCCGAGGTGCTGCCCGAGGTCGAGACCCGCACATTGCCGGTCATGGCCGTCTGGCCGCCGGTCGCGCCGGTGCCGGCCAAGCTGCGGGTGCTGATCGACCATCTGGCGGTGGCGTTTTCCGGCGGCGCGCCCTGGCAGTAAGCTGGGGCTGTTGAACGAGGTTTTTCTGAAATTGTGACGGGCCGTTTCGCGGCCTTCGCAGCCCGTGCGCGGTTTGATGTCCCGGCCATCACGGGAAACGGTGTCGATGCGGGAAGCGCCGCTTCGTGATCAACGATCACGCCGTCCCGCATGACGCATCCACCGCCTTGCAAAGCACAGCAAAAAAGGGGCGGCCGCGATGGCCGCCCCTTTCATTTATCTTTTGGCGGGATGGATCAGAATTCCATCTTGACGCCCAGCGTGACGGTGCGGCCCGGCGCATAAAGCGGATCGATATCGCGGACCAGCGAGCCGCCCCGGTAGATGTCGCGTTCCACATAGCTGGAACGTTCGTAATAGGTGCGATCGAACAGGTTATCGACGTTCAGATGGACGACGACGTTTTCATAGTTTTCGGGCCGCCATTCGCCGTAAAGGTTCACCACCGTATAAGAGCTGTGGTCATAGAAGCCGGCATCCGTCATGGCGTCGCTGGACAGCTTGTCGGCCCATTCGACCGAGCCGCCGAACTTGAGGTTGTATTTCGCGATTTCCTGATCGACGAACAGCGTCGCCATCGTGCCGATCGGAACCGCCGTGCCGCCGCCCGGCAGCACATCGTCGCCGTCCTGGGTCACGTCCGCCTTGGTAAAGCTGCCGCCGATGCGACCCGAGCCCCAGCTATAGGTGCCTTGCAGGGTAAAGCCCTTGCTGCGGTATTCCTCGACATTGCCCAGATAGGGGGCGCCTTCGTCGGGAAAGACGAATTCGCCCATATTCTTGAGCCGGGTGTCGAAAAAGGTCAGGTTCCCGGTCCAGTTGTCCTGATTGGCGTTCAGGCCCAGCTTGATGTTGCGCGCGCTTGAGGTGCGGTAATTGTCATCGACATAAAGATCCGAGCTGCGCGCATGCAACAGGGCGTATTCGCCGAACTTGTAGCCCAGCCAGGTCCGCGAGGCGCCGG
This sequence comes from Paracoccus mangrovi, assembly GCF_042648425.1. Taxonomy (NCBI): domain Bacteria; kingdom Pseudomonadati; phylum Pseudomonadota; class Alphaproteobacteria; order Rhodobacterales; family Paracoccaceae; genus Paracoccus; species Paracoccus mangrovi. Next base: position 224,606 of record NZ_JBHRXJ010000003.1, read on the forward strand.
CGAATACCTCAAAACCTTCGGCGAATTCGTAAGACAGCGTGCCGTTCAGGCTGGCGCCCGTGTCGGAATGGCGGCCGCCGTTGAAATCGGTAAAGCGATAATGGTCCACGCGCGCGCCGGTCGACAGATCGATCCCGTTGTCGAATTCGAAACGGCCCTGGACATAGGCGCCGATCTGCATCGTTTCCATGGTCCAATAGCGGGTGTCGGTATCGCCGTAATTGTCGACGTCATAGTCGTTATAGGCCCAGTCGACGCCGGCGGTCACATTGCCTTTGTCCAGCGTGAAGACGTTCTGCATCTTGCCGCCGATGGTGCGGTTCTTGAGCTTCATGTCGCCATTGGTGCCGCCTTCCAGATAGTTCGGGCGGTCGTATTTGTTGTTGGTGACATAGATCGTCGCCTCGGGATCCCAGACTTCGGTCGGCGAGGTCGTGGTGTATTTCAGGCTGACCGAATCGCGGGTGACCTTCATCGGAAAGACTTCTTTATCCGCATTAAGGTCCATGTTCATCTTGACGGTGCGGTCGGCATCGTCGCGGGTGTGGTCGATGGCAAGCTCGATGCGGTGCCCCTCGGCCTCATAGCCCAGCTTGACCAGCGCGCCGGACGCGCCCGGCTCGGTCCCGACGATTTCGTAACCGTCGCCGTTTTCATAGTTCTTGCCATCGGTGCCATGGACCATCGCGAACCAGTCAAAGCCGCCATAGATGCCATAGCCGGCCAGGCTGGCCGAGACGCCGCGCCCGTTCGATCCATAGGACAGCCCGACCCGGCCGCCCTGGGTGCGGCCATCGGTCAGCATGTCGCGCGCGCCCACGGTTTCATAGCGCACGGCGCCCGCGGCGGCGCCAAAGCCCGCATCGGCGGCGGCGGCGCCGGCCTCGACCTCGACCGATTTCAGGAAGGCGGGATCGATCACGTTCGATCCGGTATGGTGCCAGCTGGTCGGCCCCTGCGGCACGCCGTCGACGGTCACGGCAAGGTTCGATTGTTCAAGGCCAAAGACGTGTATGCGCTTGGACGGCCCCGCGCCGCCCGACACGGCAATCGCCGAATCGCGGGCAAAGAGTTCCGAGACATCGGCGGGCTGCATCGCCTCGATGTCCTCTTGGGTGACGCTGACGCCGCCGGTGGCCTCGACGTTTTCCTGACCGTCGGCGACAAGGGTGATCGGGTTCAGCACCACGACATCGGCCGCGCCTTCCCCGGTTTGTGTGGTGTCCTGCGCGTAAAGCGCGGTGGCCAGGGCCAGCGTCGATACGCTGGCCAGTGGAAGAATGCGGCACAGTCTCATTGTCAAAGCCTTGATTCGGTTATCGATCTGGCGGGCTTTGGGGCTGGCTCTGCGGGCAATAAACAAAAATAGTCGGAAATATGAAGGCAATAATGACAAAAAGAGTCGGGGTTGTGGCAAAGATGCGTCATGCCGGGCCATGGGCTGCTGTCGCCGGGCGTCGAGGCCACGGGCGCGGCCTTCGGGCTGGCGAGGCGGGGGGAATGGCGCTAAACCGCCCCCAAACGATTGCAGCCGTGAAAGTTTTCGATAACCGATGAGCATCCATCTTTACCAGAACGACCTGCCCGATGGTCTGGACCTTGGTCCGGTCGTGGCGATCGACACCGAAACCATGGGTCTGGATCCGCGCCGTGACCGGCTTTGTCTGGTGCAGATGTCGTCGGGCGATGGCTCGGCGCATCTGGTTCAGATCGCGCGCGGTCAGCGCAAGGCGCCGAACCTGACGCGGATGCTGGCCGATCCCAAGGTGCAAAAGCTGTTCCATTTCGGCCGCTTCGACATCGCCATGCTTGAGGCGACCTTTGGCGTCGTGACCAAGCCGGTCTGGTGCACCAAAATCGCGTCCAAGATGGTGCGCACCTATACCGACCGGCACGGGCTGAAATACCTGCTTTCAGAGCTTGTCGGCGTCGATATTTCCAAGCAGCAGCAGACCAGCGACTGGGGCGCGCCGGATCTGAGCGACGCCCAGCTGGAATATGCGGCATCCGACGTGCTTTATCTGCACCAGCTCAAGGCCGAGCTGGAAAAGCGGCTGGAACGCGAGGGGCGCCTGGGTCTGGCGCAGGCCTGTTTCGATTTCCTTCCCGCCCGGTCGCATCTGGACCTGCTGGGCTGGGGGGATGAAAAAGACATCTTTCATCATTAGATTGCCGGCATGAGCGTTTATCTGGACACGGCCCGGCGGGTCATGCTGACCGAGATCGAGGGGTTGCGGCAACTGGCCGACGGGCTGGGCGACAGCTTCGACCGGGCCATCGGCATGATCCTTGCCGCGCAGGGCCGGGTCATCGTGTCGGGCATGGGCAAATCGGGCCATGTCGGGCGCAAGATCGCGGCCACGCTGGCCTCGACCGGGACGCCGGCGCAATTCGTCCACCCCGCCGAGGCCAGCCATGGCGATCTGGGCATGGTGACGCGGGCCGATGTCGTGCTGATGCTGTCCAATTCCGGCGAAACGCCCGAACTGGCCGACATGATCGCCCATACCCGCCGCTTTCAGATCCCGCTGATCGGGGTGGCGAGCCGGCCGCAATCCACGCTTTTGCGCCAGGCGGACGCGGCGCTGGTGCTTCCCGCCGCGCCCGAGGCCTGTGGCGAGGGGATCGTGCCGACCACCTCGACCACGATGACCATGGCGCTGGGGGATGCGCTGGCCATCGCCTTGATGGAACATCGCAAGTTCACCCCCGAACATTTCCGCACCTTTCATCCCGGCGGCAAGCTGGGGGCCAAGCTGTCGCGCGTGGCCGACCTGATGCATCAGGACATCCCCCTTGTGACCGAGGACGCGCCGATGGCCGACGCCCTGCTGACGATCAGCCAGAAAAGCTTTGGCGTGACCGGGGTGACCGATGCGGCGGGGCGGCTGTCGGGCATCATCACCGATGGCGACTTGCGGCGTCACATGCAGGGCCTTCTGGATCACAGCGCGGCCGAGGTCATGACCCGCAATCCGCGCACCATCGGCCCCGACGCGCTGGCCGAAACCGCCGTTGCCGAAATGCAGTCGCGCCGCATCACCAGCCTGTTCGTGGTCGGCGATGACGGCACGCCGCTGGGCCTTGTGCATATCCACGATTTCCTGCGGGCGGGGTTGGTCTAGGCCATGCTGCGGTCGCGCATCGTTCACTGGCTGCGCGTCATCCTGCCGCTGGCGGCGCTGGCCTTGTTGTCGGTGCTGTTTCTGTTGGCGCGCAAGCCCGATCCCGAGGCGGCGATCCCCTATGCCGATGTCGATCCGCGCGATCTGGCCGAACGCCAGGCCGTGACTTCGCCGCGCTATGCGGGGGTGACCGATGACGGCGCCCGCGTCAGCATCGACAGCACCGAGGCCGCACCGGGCGACGGCCCCGGCCAGGGCAGCGCCCGCACCGTGCGCATGACCATCCGCGCCAAGGACGGCCGCGCCGCCGATGTCAGCGCCGGCACTGCCGCGCTGGAGGGCGACGCCATCCTGTTGCAGGACGGGGCCAGAATGACCACGGCGGATGGCTGGATCGTGACCGCGCCGGAATTTCACGCATCGCGCGTGGCGGGCACCGTCAATGCCGACCACGAGGTGAATGTGCTGGCCCCGTTCGGCGATCTGACCGCCGGCCAGATGGAATTACGACCCCTGGGTGACGGAACCGGCGATCATGTTCTTGATTTGAGCGGCGGAGTCCGTTTGATATACCAGCCATGACCCGGTTTGGCGCAGGCCGCGCGACACGGGCATGACACACCAGAAAGGAACGTCCCGATGACCCGGCTGGGAGCGCTTACCCCCGTGATCCTGTCGCTTGCCCTGTCCGCGGGCACGGCCTTTGCGCAGGCGACGACGGGGTTTGGCAGCGCACAGGACGTCAAGCTGCCGGTCGAGGTGACCGCCGATCAGCTTTCGGTCGATCAAAAGACCGGCAAGGCCACCTTTTCGGGCAAGGTGCTGGTCGGGCAGGGCGCGATGCGGCTTTCGGCCGACAGCGTGACCGTGACCTATGCCGTCGGCGGCCAACAGCGCATCAGCGCCCTTCTGGCCGAGGGCAATGTGACCATGGTCAGCGGCCCCGACGCGGCCGAGGCGCGCGCAGCAACCTATGATGTCGAATCGGGTGATGTCGTTCTGACCGGCAATGTGCTCTTGACCCAGGGCGGGAATGTGCTGGCGGGCGAAAAGGTGACCGTGGACCTTGCCACCGGCACCGCCAATGCCAGCGGCCGCGTTCGCAGCGTCCTGCAGCCCGGGGGTCAATGATGACGGCGCAGACCGGGTCTGAACGCGCAATGGATGCGGTCCTGAATCTGGGGCCGGTGCCCGGTCCGGGCGGACAGGCCGACACCGCCCCCGATCCGGCGCGGGGATTGTGGGTTTCGGGCCTGCGCAAATCCTATCGCAACCGGCCGGTCATCCGCGATGTGGCGATGCGGCTGGACCGGGGCGAGGTGGTCGCGCTTCTGGGGCCGAACGGCTCGGGCAAGACCACCTGTTTTTACTGTATCGCCGGGCTGGTCGCTCCCGATGCCGGTCAGGTGATGATCGACGGCGAGGATGCGACGGCGCTGCCCATGTATCGGCGCGCCCGCATGGGCATCGGCTATCTGCCGCAGGAAATGTCGATCTTTCGGTCGCTGACCGTGGAACAGAACATCATGTCGGTGCTGGAACTGGTCTGCCGCGACCCCCATCACCAGCGCGAGCGGCTTGAGGAATTGCTGGGCGATTTCTCGATCGGGCATCTGCGCAATGCCTCGGCGATGGCGCTTTCGGGCGGCGAACGCCGCCGGGTCGAGATCGCGCGCTGTCTGGCGTCGAACCCGTCCTATCTGCTTTTGGACGAACCTTTCGCCGGCGTCGATCCCATCGCCGTGGGCGAGATTCGCAGCCTTGTCCACGATCTGAAGCGGCGCGGAATCGGCGTGCTGATCACCGATCACAACGTCCGCGAAACGCTCGAGATCGTCGACCGCGCCTATATCCTGCATGACGGAAATGTGCTGAAATCCGGCACCACCGCCGAAATCGTCGCCGATCCGCAGGTGCGCCGCGTCTATCTTGGCGAAACCTTCCGCATGGGGTGATTGCCCGCATGTGCCGGGGCGCAGCCGCGACCCGCGCGCGCCGGTTGACACGACCGCCCTGCTGTCACCAAATGAGGTTATGACAGGGCAACGGCGCCCTGTCTGAAAAAGCCCTCGGCGCGCCCCGGCTGGGTCTGTCGCCGCCGGGCAAACGAAAGGACGGATCGACATGCGCTACCAGATCAGCGGAAAACAGATCGACATCGGCGAGGCTCTCTCGACGCATGTAAAGACGGAATTGGGCGAGACGGTTGACAAGTATTCCCAGCGTCCGACGGATGCGACGGTCATCTTTTCCCGCAACGCGCATGAATTCATCTGCGATGCCGTGGTGCATCTTTCCACCGGGCTGAACGTGCAGGCCAAAGGCGCCTCGACCGAAATCTATGCCGCATTTGAACAATGCAAGGAACGCATGGACAAGCAGCTGCGCCGTTACAAGCGCCGGTTGAAAGATCACCACAAGGACCGCTCCGAGCCGGTTGCCTTCGAGCAGGCGGGGATGTATGTCCTTGCCGCTGACGAGGACGAATGGGAAACGCAGGAAAACGGCCTGCAACCCATGATCATCGCCGAGATGGAAACCCGCGTGCCCACCCTGTCCGTGGGCGAGGCGGTGATGCAGATGGAACTGGCCGGCAGCCCGCTGCTTGTCTTCCGCAACGAGAAACATGGGGGTGTCAACGTGGTTCATCGTCGCGACGATGGCAACGTGGGCTGGATCGACCCCCGCAATCTGGGCTAAGCTGCGCTCTGAGCAGTTGGCTGCAACAAGAATCCCGGCCGCGTGGCCCGCGACCGGGATAAGGGTAATTTCGGGCGAAATGCAAATCAGCGATATACTCTCTCCGGCCGCGGTGCGGACGATGAGCCAGATCACCAGCAAAAAGCGGCTGTTTCAGGAAATCGCCGAACAGGCGCGCGCCATTTATGGCGTCGAGGCCGTGCAGACGCTGGATGCCCTGCAAGAGCGCGAATCGCTGGGGCCGACCGGAGTCGGCCATGGTGTCGCGCTGCCCCATGCCCGCCTGCATGGGCTGGATCGTGTCGTCGGCCTGTTCCTGCGGCTGGAAAAGCCGCTGGATTTCGACGCCGTGGATCGCCAGCCGGTGGACCTGATCTTTGCCCTGCTGGCGCCCAAGAATGCCGGGGTCGACCATCTCAAGGCGCTGGCGCTGGTGTCGCGCACGCTGCGCGATCAGGATCTGCGCGTAAAGCTGCGCGCCAATGAGGATCCGGTCATCCTGCACGCGATCCTGTCCGCCGCGCCGGGCATCAAGGCGGCCTGAGGGCGGCTTGCCGGTTTGAATCGGACCGATTCGGTCCTATATTGAGACCTCATCGTTTCCGAAGAGGTGTCAGGATGGGCAAGCATATCAGCGACCAGCCACGCAGCCAGGACCAGACGCGGCTGCGCGAATTCACCCGTCACGAACGCGAAGCGGGCACGCATCCCGCCATCGAGGCATTGCGGCACCGCCCGCAGATGCGCGACGGTGATGGCCGCAAGACCGTGGAATTTCTGCGGATCGATCGCGGCCTGCGGACCTGATCGGCCCTTTGCCGCGCCCATTTAATCGCCCGCTCAGGTCGCGTCTGTCAGCACGGTTTCAAGCCGGCGTTCGCCCCGCAGCCGCTGCGTGCCCTGCCCGGCAAAGGGAATGCCGTCCCCGTTCAGCGCCGCATACATGGCCGCGATGCCGGCTGAAAACGACGCGCCAAAGCCAGCTTGGCGATGAAATTCGGCGACGTCTTCGCCGGGCAGCGGCTTGGCCGTGATCTGGCGGCCCAGATGGCGGCTTAGAATGCCGGCGGCGTCGCTTTCGCTATAGCGCTGTGGCCCGGTGATTTCATAAATGCCGGGCTGCGGCGACAGCAGCAGCCGTCCCGCCGCCGCGCCGACATCGCGCGCGGAAACCGTCTCTACGGCCCGATCCAGCGGCGCCAGCAGGGCAGGCATCTGTCCGCTTTCGGCCGCAATCATCGCCATCGGCACCCAGCTTTCCATGAAATAGGCCGGGCGCAAGATCGCCATCTTGATCATGGCGCTGCGCAGGGCGGTTTCAAAGCCGTGCAGCGTGCCCACGATGCCGGTCCCAATCGGCAGATGCGCCCCCTGCGACGACAGTGCGACCGCATAGGGCACTTCCGCCGCCCGCAATGCCCCCGCGACCGAAGCCGACAGCTGCCCAGCCTGTTCATCGACATTCTCGGCATCCGGCGCGACCGGGTTCATCACAAAGACCGCGGTGCTGCCGGCGAATGCAGCGGTCAATGCGGCGCTGTCCAGCGCATCGACCGCCCGCCATTCCACCCCGTCCCGCGCGGCATCCGCCGGCGGGTTGCGGCACAGCGCCCGCACCTGGCGCCCCGCCTGTGCGACGGTTTCCAGAACGGTGCCACCGACCCGCCCGCTTGCCCCCATTATCGTGATGGTCATGTTCCTATCCTCCGATTCATGATAGGGATAAGATATGTCTGTGCATCCTTTTGCATAAGTACGCACAATTTTTATACTGCCCGGAAAGGCCGATGGATCAGAACCGCGTCGATACGCCGCCCATGGATCTTGACCAATGCCCCGTTGCGGCCACCTTGCAGGTGATCGGCGGCAAATGGGTGCCGCTGATCCTGTTTCAGCTTAAGGACGGGCCGCGGCGCTTCAACGCGCTGCGCCGGCTGATCCCTGGCATCACCCAGCGCATGCTGACCCTGCAATTGCGCGGGTTGGAACAGGATGGCGTCGTCGCCCGCAAGGTCTTTGAAACCGTGCCGCCGCATGTCGAATACAGCCTGACCCCGAGCGGCCAGACGCTGGCCCCGATCATCGAAGCGATGGAGGTCTGGGGCACCGAAAGGCTGGCGGCAAAGCACTGCGACCGCGAATCGGAAGGCGGCGCAATGGCTTAGCCCGCCGCCGGTCGCTGAATCAGATCCCAAAGATTGCCGTAAAGATCGGCAAAGACCGCGACGGTGCCATACTCGGCGGTCTTGGCCTCGCGGACGATCCGCACCCCCTGCGCGCGCAAGCGGATCAGATCGGCGGCAAGATCATCGGTGTCCAGAAATAGAAATACGCGGCCGCCGGTCTGGTTGCCGATGGCCGTGCGTTGAATATCGGTCGTGGCCCGTGCCAACAGCACCGAAACGCCGCCCCCCGAAGGTTGCACCAGCACCCAGCGCTTGTCCTGTTCCGGCTGATAGATATCCTCGATCAGCCGAAAGCCCAGGACGTCGACGTAAAAGCGGATCGCCTCGTCATAATCGTGCACGATCAACGCGATATGCGCAAGGCGATGGCTCAAGCGCGGACCAGCTTTTCGTAATCGGCGGCAACCTCGCGGGTGACGTTGCCGACTTGGAACATGTAATCGCCGATCTGGCCCACGGGGGTGACCTCGGCGGCGGTGCCGGTCAGCCAGCATTCGCTGAAATCGGCCATTTCCTCGGGCTTGATCCGGCGTTCATGCACGGTCAGGCCCTTGTCCTTCAGCATCTGGATGACGGTCTGGCGGGTGATGCCGTTCAGGAAGCGGTCGGCCAGCGGGGTGTGAATCTCGCCATCCTTGACGAAGAAGATATTCGCGCCGGTGGCTTCGGCGACGTAACCCTCCCAGTCCATGAACAGCGCGTCCGAGCAGCCCTTGGCCTCGGCGGCGTGCTTGGACATGGTGCAGATCATGTAAAGACCGGCGGCCTTGGCGGCGGTCGGGATGGTTTCCGGGCTGGGGCGTTTCCATTTGGCGATGTCCAGTTTCGCGCCCTGCCATTTCGCATCGCCGTAATAGCTGCCCCATTCCCAGGCGGCGACGGCCATGCGCACCGGATTGCGGCGCGCCGAAACGCCCATATCCTCGCCCGAGCCGCGCCACATGACGGCACGGACATAGGCATCCTTGAAGCCGTTGGCGTTCAGGACCTCTTCCTTGGCGCGGTCGATTTCCTCGGCGGTATAGGGGGAGACCATGTCCAGCAGGCGGGCCGATTCGATCAGCCGCAGCGAATGCTCATGGCCCTTGAAGATCTTGCCGCTATAGCAGCGCTCGCCCTCGAAAACCGAGCTGGCGTAATGCAGGGCATGGGTCAGGATATGCACATTGGCATCGCGCCAATCCACAAGCTTGCCGTCCATCCAGATCTTGCCGTCCCGATCGTCATATGCGCCTGCCATTTTTCCCTCCGGCCGCTTCATTTCGGATAGTTGCGCCCCCATCCCCATTCGGAACAGAAAATTGCGCAACTTGTGGCCACGGCTATCCATTCATGGTTGGAAAGTCAACAACTCTGACGTAATAAGAGCCATGCAGTAAGGGGGTGGCATGCAGGACAAGGCAGGAGTGGCGGCGGCAGGGGGTGAAAACCTGCTGTTTCTGACCGACGATCAGCTGCGGCGCGGGATCGAGGCGATGTTCTTCGCCTATCGTGCCTTTACCGCCGACCCGGACCTGATCCTGGCCGATCTGGATTACGGCCGCGCCCATCACCGCGCGATCCATTTCATCCATCGCGAGCCGGGGTTGACGGTGACGGCGCTGCTGGATGTGCTGGGCGTCACCAAGCAGTCGCTGAACCGGGTGCTGCGCACCCTGATCGAGGACGGGCTGGTTGAAAGCCGCGTCGGCCGCCGTGATCGCCGCGAACGCCAGCTTTTCCTGACCGAAAAGGGCGCCGGCCTTGAACGCCGCCTGTCGGAAACCCAACGCGCCCGCATGCGCGCGGCCTATCGCGCCGCCGGCCCCCAGGCGGTCGCCGGGTTCCGCCAGGTGCTTGAGGCGATGATGGACCGCGACACGTTGCGCCAGTATCGTGCCCTGAAAGATCTGCCCGACGCGACGTGACCATGGCCAGCGATTCCCAGCCAAGCGCCCATATTCTTGTTGTCGATGACGACGAACGCATCCGTGGCCTGCTGCGGCGCTTTCTGATGCGCAACGATTTTCTGGTCACCACGGCGCGTGACGCCGCGCATGCCCGGCGGCTGCTCGGGGGGTTGGATTTCGATCTGATCGTTCTCGACGTGATGATGCCCGGCGAGGACGGCTTTACCCTGACCCGGGATCTGCGCAAGCGCATGGCGACGCCGATCCTGTTGCTGACCGCGCGGGGCGAGACCGGCGACCGGATCGAAGGATTCGAAAGCGGCGCCGATGACTATCTGCCCAAACCGTTCGAGCCGCGCGAACTGCTTTTGCGCATCGCGGCGATCCTGCGCCGGGTGCCCGCGGCCGAGGCCAAGGGGCCAAAGTTCCTGACGCTGGGCCATCTGCGCTATGACGCCGACAAGGGCGAGCTGTGGCAAGGCGACGTGCCGATGCGGCTGACCGGAACCGAACAGGCGCTGTTGCGCCGTCTGGCCGATACGCCGCGCGAGCCCGTCTCGCGTCAAGAGCTGATCGAGGATCTGGGCCGTAGCCCGGCCGAAGAGGTCAGCGAAAATTCCGAACGCGCCATCGACGTTCAGATCACCCGCCTGCGCCGCAAGATCGAGCGCGACCCGAAAGAGCCGCGCTATCTGCAAACCGTGCGCGGCACCGGATATATGCTCGTTCCCGACTGACGCGCGAGACGGGCAACGCGCCGCCCGGCTGCCCGCAAGCGAATGGATATTTATATGAAGAAGAAACGCTCGCCCTTTTCTTCTTTACTCAAATATCCATTGCGGCGGTGCCGCCAGCCCGGCGCATGAGAAAGGGGCCCGTGGGCCCCATCCCGATCAGGTCAGCGCACCGTGGCAGTGCTTGAACTTCTTGCCCGAACCGCAGGGGCAGGGGTCGTTGCGCGACGGATTGCCCCAGGTGGTGGGGTCGGCTTCGTCAAAACCCGCGACGCGGCCCGAGACCTCGCCGCCCTCGGCCTCTTCGTGCTCGGGATGCATCTGGGCTTCGGTCGCTTCCTGCTGCTGCTGGTAGTCGCGCATCATCTGTTCGCGTTCGGCATCGGTCAGCGGCCGGATGCGGGCCAGTTGCTGGGTCACGTCAAAGCGCAGCCCGTCCAGCATGGTTTCGAACAGCTGGAAGGCCTCGGTCTTGTATTCGGAGAGCGGATCGCGCTGCGCATAGCCGCGGAAGCCCACGACCGAACGCAGATGTTCCAGCGTCACCAGATGTTCGCGCCATTTGCCGTCGATCTGTTGCAACAGCACCTGCTTTTCGATCTGGCGCATGTTTTCGGCGCCGAACTGTTCGGTCTTTTGCGCCATATAGGCGTCGGTGGCCTGTTGGATGCGTTCGCGCACCACCTCCTGGTCGACGCCGTCCTCGGCCGCCCATTCGGCGATCGGCAGATCCATGTTCAGCCGGTCGATGATCGACGCGTGCAGCCCCTCGACATTCCATTGCTCGGCATAGGCGCGGGGCGGCATATGGGTGTCGACAAGATCGTCGATCACCTGACCGCGCATATCGGCGGCGACTTCCTCGACCTCGTCGGTATGCATGATTTCCAGACGCTGGCTGAAGATCGCCTTGCGCTGGTCGTTCATCACATCGTCGAATTTCAGCAATTGCTTGCGGATGTCGAAGTTGCGCCCCTCGACCTTGGCCTGGGCGCGTTCAAGGGACTTGTTGACCCAGGGGTGAACGATCGCCTCGCCTTCCTTCATGCCCAGCGTCGACAGCACCTTGTCCAGCCGCTCCGAGCCGAAGATGCGCATCAGGTCGTCTTCCAGCGACAGGAAGAAGAGCGAGCGGCCGGGATCGCCCTGACGGCCGGAACGGCCGCGCAGCTGGTTGTCGATGCGCCGCGATTCGTGGCGTTCGGTGGCCAGAACGAACAAGCCGCCCGAATCCAGCACCGTTTGCTTTTCGGCGGCATGCTCGGCCTCGATACGGGCGCGTAATTCGTCGGGATGGGCCTCGGGATCGGCGGCCAGCGCCTCCATCACCTTCATTTCGACATTGCCGCCCAGCTGGATGTCGGTGCCGCGGCCGGCCATGTTGGTGGCGATGGTCACGGCGCCGGGCTTGCCGGCATCGGCGACGATCTGGGCCTCGGCCTCGTGCTGGCGGGCGTTCAGGACGTTATGGGGGATGCCCGATTGCGTCAGGATCTGGGACAGCATCTCGGATTTCTCGATCGAGGTGGTGCCGACCAGAATCGGCTGTCCCTTGTCATGGGCTTCCTTGATCGCCTCGACCACGGCCTGATATTTTTCCTGCGCGGTGCGATAGACGCGGTCATGTTCGTCGACGCGCTGCACAGGGCGGTTCGTCGGCACCTCGACCACGCCCAGCTTGTAGATTTCGGCGAATTCCTCGGCCTCGGTGGCGGCGGTGCCGGTCATGCCGGCCAGCTTGCCGTAAAGGCGGAAATAGTTCTGGAAGGTGACGGATGCCAGCGTCACGTTCTCGGGCTGGATCGAGACGCCTTCCTTGGCCTCGATGGCCTGATGCAACCCGTCCGAGAGGCGGCGGCCCTTCATCATGCGGCCGGTGAATTCGTCGATCAGCACGATTTCGTCATCGCGCACGATATATTGCTGGTCGCGGTTGAACAGCTTGTGGGCGCGCATCGCCTGGTTGGCGTGGTGGACGATGGTGGTCGATTCCGGGTCGTAAAGGGTCTGGCCCTCGGGCAGGACGCCGGCCGCTTGCAGGCGCTTTTCCAGAAACTCGTTGCCTTCCTCGGTAAAGGTGGCGTTGCGGGCCTTTTCGTCCAGCTTGTAATGTTCCGGCGTCAGTTCCGGCATGAAGGCGTCCAGCGTGCGATAAAGCTCGCTGCGGTCCTGCGACGGGCCCGAGATGATCAGGGGCGTCCGCGCCTCGTCGATCAGAATGCTGTCCACCTCGTCGACGATGGCGAAGAAATGACCGCGCTGGGTCATTTGCTCGATCGAGCCCTTCATATTGTCGCGAAGGTAATCAAAGCCCAGCTCGTTATTCGTGGCATAGGTCACGTCGGCCTTGTAGGCGGCGCGCTTTTCGGCGTCCTCCTGGAACGGATAGACGACGCCGGTGGTCATGCCCAATGCGGCAAAGACCTTGCCCATCCACTCGGCGTCCCGCTTGGCCAGATAGTCGTTGACGGTGACGACATGCACGCCCTTGCCGGCCAGCGCGTTCAGATAGGCGGGGAAGGTCGCGACCAGCGTCTTGCCCTCGCCGGTCTTCATTTCGGCGATATTGCCCTGATGCAGGAAGATGCCGCCCATCAGCTGGGTGTCAAAGGCGCGCAGGCCAAGCGCGCGGCGTGCCCCCTCGCGGCAATTGGCGAAGGCCTCGGGCAGAAGCTTGTCCAGATCCTCGCCCGATTGCGCGCGGCCCTGCAATTCGCGGGTCTTGCCGATCAGATCGGCGTCAGACATGGCGCGGAACCTGTCCTCCAGCGCGTTGATTTGGGCCACCAGGGGGCGGACCGATTTTACCTTGCGGTCATTGGGCGTGCCAAAGACCTTTTTCGCCAAAGTTCCGATGCCGAGCATGTGAGCCTTCAAAATCGCGTATCTGGGGGTGCGCGGGACGTTCCGCCCACTTGCCGCCACCGCTCGCCTTGCCCTATCACTTGGGCCGGAAAAACGGCGACGGGCGCGCATTTTCGGTTGCGCCGGATGTATGCTTCGGTTGCCCTACTGTCAACGCTTGCGCCCGTTCACCTGATCGTGGATGCGCCGTCCCACAAAGGGGAATCTCATGCTGAAACCGTTTCTTGCCACAACGACCCTGATCGCCGGCTGTATTTCCGCGCTGCCCGTCATGGCGCAGGACGCCGGCACCACCGTCGCCACCGTCAACGGCGAGGTGATCACGCTGGGCCAGATGATCGCCATGCGGCAGGGGTTGGGGCCGGATGCGACGCAGGGCATGCCCGATGCGGCGCTGTGGGATCTGATGCTGGATCAGATGATCCGCCAGACGGCCGTGGCCCAGACGGCGGGCGATCCGCTGAGCACGCGCGACGCCGCCGCGCTGGAAATCGAGCGCCGCGCCTATCTGGCCGGATCGGTCCTGGAAAAGACCGCCGCCGCCGAACCGTCCGAGGCCGAGCTGAAAGCCGCCTATGATCAGGCCTTTGGCGGCGCGGATGCCAAGATCGAATACAATGCCGCCCATATTCTGGTGAAAACCAAGGAAGAGGCCGAGGCGATCGAGAAACAGCTGGCCGAAGGCGCCGATTTCGGCGAGCTGGCCGCCGAGAAATCGACCGACAATTCCGGCCCGAACAAGGGCGATCTGGGCTGGTTCCAGCCCGAGCAGATGGTCGCCCCCTTTGCCGAGGCGGTCAAGGCGCTGGAAAAGGGCAAGGTTTCAGCCCCGGTCGAGACCCAGTTCGGCTGGCATGTGATCAAGCTGATCGACTCGCGCGAGGTGACGCCGCCCAGCTTTGACGAGATCAAGCCGCAGCTGGCGGTTCAGGTCCGCCGCGACCGCGTTCAGTCGGCCATCGAAAAGCGCGTATCCGAATCCAAGGTCGAAAAGACCGAGGGGCTGGATCCCGGCCTGCTGAACCAAACCGATATTCTGGGGGAATGATCCATGGCCAAATCGGCTGACAAGAAGGCCAGGCTTTCCGATGCGGAAAAGCTGAAGGTGCTGAAGAAAAAGCTTAAAAAGCTGAAAGCTTCGGTCAGGGATGCGGCGTCGGGTGCCGAGGCCGTGGTTCCGGCCAGCGTCAAGCCGAAGAACGCCATTTCGCCGCTTGCGCCGGCGGGCTTTCCCGCCCTGCCGGTGATCGAGGGCGCGGAATTCGCCGCGGGCGCGGCGGGGATCAAATATCAGGGCCGCACCGATGTGATGTTGGTGCGGCTTGCGCCCGGGACCGCCATTGCCGGGGCGTTCACGCGGTCGTCCACCCGGGCGGCCTGTGTTCTGGACTGTCAGGCCAAGCTTGCCGGCAAGCCCGATACCGCCGCCGGGGCGGCGATCATCGTCAATTCCGGCAATGCCAACGCATTCACCGGCAAGGGCGGGCAAGAGGCCGTGGACAGCGTCACGGGCGGCGTCGCCCGGGCGCTTGGCCTGCCGCGCGAGCGGGTGTTTTCATCCTCGACCGGGGTGATCGGCGAGCCGCTGCCGGCCGGGCGCATCACCGCCATCATCGGCGATCTGGCGGGCAAGCTGGATCCGGCGGGTGCGGCGGGTGCGGCGCGGGCGATCATGACCACCGATACCTTTGCCAAGGGCGCCTGCGCCAGCTTTCAGGGCGACGGCGGCACCATCAACATCACCGGCATCGCCAAGGGTTCGGGCATGATCGCGCCCGATATGGCGACCATGCTGGTCTATATCTTTACCGACGCCAAGATCGCGCCGGCGCTGTTGCAGCGCATGCTGTCGGCGCGGGTGGATGAGACCTTTAACGCCATCACCGTGGACAGCGACACCTCGACCTCGGACGCGCTGATCCTTGCGGCGACCGGGCGGTCGAAGGCGGCGCCGATCAGCGATCTGCGTTCGGCCCCGGCGCGGGCCTTTGGCAAGGCGCTGAGCCATGTCATGCGCGATCTGGCCCAGCAGGTGGTCAGGGATGGCGAGGGCGCGACCAAATTCGTCGAGGTTCAGGTGACCGGCGCGGCCAATACCGCCGATGCCCATCGCGTCGCCATGGCCATCGCCAATTCGCCGCTGGTCAAGACCGCCATCGCCGGCGAGGACGCCAATTGGGGCCGCGTCGTCGCCGCCGTCGGGAAATCCGGCGCCAAGGCCGATCGCGACCTGCTGACCATCCGTTTCGGCGATATGGTTCTGGCCGAAAACGGGTGGCGCGCGCCCAGCTATGACGAAGAAAAGGCCAGCGCCTATATGAAACGCGACGAGCTGGTCATTGGCGTCGATCTTGGTCTGGGCAACGGCAAGCGCACGGTTTGGACCTGCGATCTGACCCATCGTTATATCGACATCAACGCCGATTACCGCTCATGAAGATCATACTTGTCGCGGCCGTCGCCCTGATCGACAGGGACGGCCGCGTGCTTTTGGCACAGCGGCCCGAGGGGAAATCCCTCGCCGGGCTATGGGAATTTCCGGGCGGCAAGGTCGAGGCGGGCGAAACCCCCGAGGCCGCGCTGATCCGTGAATTGCACGAGGAACTGGGCATCGAAACCTGGCAATCCTGTCTTGCGCCGCTGACATTCGCGAGTCACGGCTATGACGATTTTCATCTTTTGATGCCGCTTTTCGCCTGTCGCCGCTGGCAGGGGATCCCCCACCCGCGCGAGGGGCAGAATCTGGCATGGGTTCGTGCAACAGAACTAAGCGCTTATCCGATGCCGCCTGCGGATATCCCACTTATTCCAATTTTACGCGACTGGTTGTAGCGGCTTTACCCTTGGAGTTGTTCTGCGGATCTGTTTTCTGACCGGAAAGTGACAATTGTTAGTTAACAATTCACGTTTTTATGGCAATTCTGAAACTCTGTAGAAGAGGAAAGCCGGACATGATTCGCACCATTACGATCGGTAGCTGTATTTCAGTCCAGGGTGTTTTCGAACGTCAGCAGGCCAATGGGAACATTATCGTTCGCGTCGGTTCGCAGACTTACGAAGGCAAACCTGTCGTCTTTGCCTGACGCACGGAAATCTGTGCCGAAAAGAATGACGGGGCCCCATTGCGGGGCCCTGTTCTTTTTTGCGCATCTTTCCCGGCGCGATTGCGGTCGTCGATAAAGACAAACGCCGGCCCATGAAAAAGGGCGGGCACCATGGCCCGCCCTTTTCTTCATTCCTGCAAGGCGATCACAGCTGGCGCTGCACTTCCTCGCGTTCAAAGATCTCGATGACGTCGCCCTTGCGGATGTCGTCATAGTTTTCAAAGGCCATGCCGCATTCCTGACCGGACTGCACTTCCTTGACCTCGTCCTTGAAGCGCTTGAGCGTCTTCAGCGTGCCTTCGTGGATCACCACGTTGTCGCGCAACAGGCGGACGCCGGCCGAACGGCGGGCGACGCCCTCGGTGACCAGACAACCGGCGACATTGCCGACGCCGGTGACGCGGAACACTTCGCGGATCTCGGCATAGCCGATGAAGTTTTCGCGCACTTCGGCCGACAACAGGCCCGAGGCCGCCGCTTTGATGTCATCCACCAGATCGTAGATGATCGAGTAATAGCGGATCTCGACCCCTTTCTGGTTGGCGCTGTTGCGGGCGGGCGCATTGGCGCGGACGTTAAAGCCGATGACCGGCGCGCCCGAAGCCTCGGCCAGACCGATATCGGATTCGGTGATCGCGCCGACGCCGTAATGCAGCACGCGGACGCGCACCTCGTCATTGCCGATCTTTTCCAGCGCCTGAACGATCGCCTCGGCCGAACCCTGCACGTCGGCTTTGACCAGCACGGGCAGTTCGGCGACGCTTTCATCGGCTTTCGCCTTGGCCAGCATCTGGTCCAGCGTGATCGCGGCACCGGCGGCGGCGCGTTTGTCCTTGGCCGCCTGAATGCGGTAATCGGCGATCTCGCGGGCCTGCGCCTCGGTTTCGACGACGTTCAGAACGTCGCCGGCCTCGGGCGTGCCGTTGAGGCCCAGCACCTCGACCGGGACCGAGGGACCGGCCTCTTCGACGCGCTCGCCCTGATCGTTGATCAGCGCGCGGACCTTGCCCCATTGCTCGCCGACGACAAAGATGTCGCCGCGGCGCAGGGTGCCGTTCTGGACCAGAACGGTGGCGACCGGGCCACGACCCACGTCAAGCTGTGCCTCGATCACCGCGCCCTGTGCCGGGCGGTCGGGATTTGCCTTCAGCTCAAGGATCTCGGCTTGCAGCGCGATGGCTTCCAGCAGCTCGTCCAGACCCTGGCCGGTTTTGGCCGAGATCTCGACATCCTGCACCTCGCCCGACATCGCCTCGACGACGACCTCGTGCTGCAACAGGTCGGTGCGGACCTTTTGCGGGTTCGCGGCCGGCTTGTCGATCTTGTTGATCGCCACGATCATCGGCACCTTAGCGGCCTTGGCGTGGTTGATCGCCTCGATGGTCTGGGGCATCACCGCGTCATCGGCGGCGACGACCAGCACGACGATATCCGTCACCTGCGCACCGCGCGCCCGCATCGACGTGAACGCGGCGTGGCCGGGCGTGTCGAGGAAGGTCAAGAGCGCGCCGGATTCGGTTTTCACCTGATAGGCGCCGATATGCTGGGTGATGCCACCGGCTTCGCCCGCGACGACATTCGCCTTGCGGATCGCATCCAGAAGCGAGGTCTTGCCGTGGTCGACATGGCCCATGATGGTCACGACCGGCGGACGCGATTGCAGATCCTCGGGTTTGTCCTCGACCTGGTCGATGACCTGTTCCACATCGGCGTCCGACACGCGCACGGCCTTGTGGCCGAATTCGTCGATCACCAGTTCGGCGGTATCGGCGTCGATGGCCTGGTTCGCGGTCACCATCATGCCCATTTTCATGAGCGATTTGATCACATCGGGCGTGCGTTCGGCCATGCGGTTGGCCAGTTCCGAAACCAGAATGGTTTCGGGCAGCTGCACCTCACGCGCCTGCTTTTCGGCGCGCAGATTGCCGCCCATGGCCTTTTGCCGGGCTTTTTCCTGCTTGCGCTTCATCGCGGCCAGACTGCGCTGGCGGCCGCCTTCGCCGTCAAGCGCCTGCGAAAGCGACAGCTTGCCGGTGCGGCGGTTGTCGTCGCGGCCCTTGCCACGGCTGTCGCGGTCGTCGGCCACGGGGGCGCGGACATCGCGGTCGCGGTCGGTCTTGCGCGGCCCGGTCGAGCTGACGCCCTTGGTCTCGGCGCGCGCGGCGGCGGCCTCGGCGGCGGCACGGTCGGCCGGCGCGGCGGGGCGTGCCTCGGGCGCGGGCTTGGCGCGGACCTCGGCCTTTTTCTTTTCACGCAGCTCGGCCTCGCGGGCGCGACGCTCGTCTTCCTCGGCCTTGAGGCGCAGGGCTTCCTCGCGTTCGCGGTCCTCGCGCTCCTTGGCTTCCAGCTCAAGGCGGCGACGTTCGCGTTCTTCCTCGCGGGCCTTTTCCTCGGCCTCGCGCTGCGCGGCTTCCTCGGCCTCGCGGGCCTTGGCGGCCTTCAGCGCGGCAAGGCGGCGCTCCATTTCGGCATCCGAGATGCCGGCCGGGCGTTTCGAGGGGTCGCCGGACACGGCCGAGGGCGAACCCGCGCGTGCGCCACCGCCGCCAGCGGCAGGCTTGCCGGGCACGACCACGCGCTTGCGCTTGGTCTCGACGACCACGTTATGGGTCCGGCCGTGGCTGAAGCTTTGCTTCACATGGCCCGAACGGCCGCCGCCAAGACCCAGGGGTTTCTTTCCGTCAGTATCGCTCATCCGATCTTCATTCCTTCCCGGCGGCCGAAGCGCCGCCGTCATGCCCGCGCAGACCCGTCAGTCTGCTCGCGTCCCTGATCAATTTGTCGGTCAGGCCCCCCGGCGCAAGCGCGCTGTGTATGACATGATCGCGCCCAAAGGACAAACCCAATTCTGATGCGGTCAGACAGCCGAACCAGCGCCCGCCGGGCGGTGTCCAAAGCTTGCCTTTGCCGCGGTCGGACCCGTCGCTGGCCTGCAAGAGCACGCGCGCCCTGCCGGCCGCCAGCCAGTCCTTGACCTTTTCGAAACCGGCCACCGCCAGCCCCGCCTTTCGGGCCAGCGACAGCGTGTCGGTGACACGCCGCGCAAGCCCGGTCTCAATCAGTTCCAAAAGCTCGGGCGGGGCCGAAACCTGCGCCTTTGCCCCGCGCGAGAACAGGCCCTTGGCCGCCGCCTTGTCCAGCGCCGCCCGTTCGGCCACCACCCAGAAGCCCCGTCCCGGCAGCTTTTCCGCCAGATCCGGCACGACCTGCCCGTCGGGGTCCGCGACAAAGCGGATCAACCCGGCTTTTGGCTGGGTTTCGCCCGTGACGATGCAGCGCCGTTCGGGCGTCTCGCGGTCCTTTTCCCGGCCCCCGCGTGTCATCAGCCTCCCGGGGCGTTACACCCCGGCCTCCTGTTCTGCTTCGGTGGACTCGGCCTCGTCGGTCGATTCCATCTCGGTCGGGTCGACCCAGCCCAGCATCACGCGGGCGGTCATCACCAGATCCTGCGCCGTCTCAAGCGAGACGTTGAAGGGTTCCAGAACGCCGTCGTCCTTGATGCGCTGGCCGTTCTGCGTGGTCCAGCCGCCGGCGATTTCCCAATCGGCCAGCGTGGCGAAATCCTCAAGCGTCTTGACGTCGTCCTTGGCCAGCGCCTCGACCATCTGAGGGGTCAGACCCTCGAATTCGATCAGGCTGTCCTCGGCGCCAAGCGCGCGGGCATTTTCCAGCGCGGCCTTGTTTGCTGCTTCCAGATGCTCACGGGCGCGGGTCTGCAATTCCTCGGCCGTGGCCTCGTCAACGCCTTCGATCGAGAGAAGTTCCTCGACCTCGACATAGGCGACCTCTTCCAGATTGGTGAAGCCTTCGGCGACCAGCAGCTGGGCAAAGAATTCGTCCAGATCCAGCGCGTCCACGAACAATTGCGTGCGGGCATTGAATTCGGCCTGACGGCGCTTGGATTCCTCTTCCTCGGTCAGGATGTCGATATCCAGACCGGTCAGCTGGCTGGCCAGGCGCACGTTCTGGCCGCGCCGGCCGATGGCCAGCGAAAGCTGCTCGTCGGGGACGACCACCTCGATCCGGGTCGCGTCCTCGTCAAAGACGACTTTCGCCACCTCGGCCGGTTGCAGCGCGTTCACAAGGAACGTCGCCTGATCGTCCGACCACGGGATGATGTCGATCTTTTCGCCCTGAAGCTCGCCCACCACGGCCTGAACGCGCGAGCCGCGCATACCGACGCAGGCGCCGACCGGGTCGATCGAGTTGTCATAGCTGATGACGGCGATCTTGGCGCGCGAACCCGGGTCACGGGCGACGGCCTTGATTTCAATGACATTGTCATAGATTTCCGGCACTTCCATCTTGAACAGCTCGGCCATGAACTGCGGATCGGTGCGCGACAGGAAGATCTGCGGGCCGCGGGTTTCGCGGCGCACGTCTTTCACATAGGCGCGGATGCGGTCGTTCGGGCGATAGCTTTCGCGGCCGATCTTTTCGTTGCGGCGCAGGATCGCCTCGCCACGGCCGACATCCACGATGATGTTGCCATATTCCTCGCGCTTGACGACGCCGTTGATGATGGTGCCGGCGCGGTCCTTGAATTCCTCGTACTGGCGGTCACGCTCGGCCTCGCGGACGCGTTGCAGGATGACCTGCTTGGCCGATTGCGCGGCGATGCGGCCCAGCTCGACCGGCGGCACCTGTTCCTGGAACACGTCGCCGATCTGCGGCTTGCCGGAAAAATCGTCGATCAGCGCGCCTTCGCGGCTCCAATAGCTGTCGGCGCCCTTGCGGGCCTCGAAATAGGGCAGAGCCTGCTGGATGGTGAACTGGGCCTGATAATTCTCGACCTCTTCGTCCTCGACCACGGTGCGGACGCGGGTAAAGGTGGCGTTGCCGGTCTTGCGGTCGATATGGACGCGGATGTCCATTTCGCTGCCATAGCGGGACTTGGCGGCGCGGGCCAGGCTGTCCTCCATCGCCTCGATCACCAGATCGGGGTCGATCATCTTCTCGCGGGCGACCGCCTCGGCGGTCTGGAGAAGCTCAAGCTGGTTGGCAGAGGTGATGGCCATTCCTCACTCCTTCGCGTCGGCGTTCGTGTCGCCGGATTCCGTTTCGATCTCGTCAAAGGCGGATTCGTCCAGATTTTCGATCTGCACGCCCGCGTCTTTTTTCTGTCGCAGCATTTCCGCGATCAGGTCGTCGGTCAGGACCAGCTTGGCATCGGCCAGCCAGTCGAAATTAAGTCCGATGGTCTGGACCTCGCCCGCCTCTTCGATATTGAGCAGGACCTCGTCCCCCTCAACCCCGGCCAGCACGCCCTTGAAGCGCTTGCGCCCGTCGATGGGCTGGTTGGTTTCAAGCCGGACTTCGTAGCCTTCGAAGGTCGCGAAATCCTTCATCCGGGTCAGCGGCCGGTCGATGCCGGGGCTGCTGACTTCCAGGTGATAGTTGTCCTCGATCGGGTCCTCGACATCCAGAACCGCGCTGACCGCGGTCGAGATATCGGCGCAATCGTCGACATTGATGCCGCCATCGGGCCGGTCGGCCATGATCTGAAGCGTCGCGGTCTTGCCGCCCTGCAAGCGGATGCGCACCAGTTCAAAGCCCAGATCCTCGATCACCGGTCCGATGATCTCGGCCAGACGCCGGTCGATGGCGGTCTTGGCGATGAGGTCGGTCATAATCGCTATCCCAAATACAAAAAACGGGCCCTCGCGGCCCGTACGTAGTCCCGGTGGGCAGGTTGTGGAGGCCTGCACCGCTGTTGAACGCCATATAGGACCGTTTCACGGCGAATGCAAGGGAAAGCAGCGGGCGGGGCAATCCGGGCCGTCTAGGCCGGCCCGGGATTGTCGCGCCAAATGCGGAAATTCAGTGCCGCCGCAAGGCTGAGCCAGATCAGATAGGGCAGCAGCATCAGCCCCGCAACCATGTCCAGCCGAAACGCCGCAAGGATCAATGCGGCCACGACCAGCCACAGCATCGCCAGCACCGCCATGCCCAGCCCGGGCCGGTGCGCGCCGAAAAAAACCGGCGTCCACAAGGTGTTCAACGCGATCTGCGCCGCCCAAAGCGCCATCGCGACGCCCGCGCCGGGCAGGCCCGCCAGCCGCGCGCCGGCCCATGCGATCAGGACGTAAAGCGTGGTCCAGGCGACCGGAAACACCCAGTCCGGCGGCGTGAAGCCCGGTTTGCGCAAGCCGCGATACCAGGCGCCGGGCTGGAACAGCACCCCCGTCGCGCCGGCGGCCGCGCAAGCCAAAAGCAGAATGGCGAATATCATCTGGTTTCCCGTTTCTGATCCCGGTCAAGGCCGGATATCACGGAAACCATCCATTGCCCGAACCAGTTCCGCACCGATTCGCGGCTCGCTTAGCGCATGGCCCGATGCGGGGACCAGCCGCAATTCGGCGCGGTCCCAGCCATCGGCCAGTTCCCAGGCCGAGATGGGCGGGCAGACCATGTCATAGCGGCCCTGCACGATCACGGCGGGGATATGTTCGATGCGGGGGCGGTCGCGCAAAAGCTGGCCGTCCTCAAGGAAACAACCATGGGCGAAATAGTGGTTTTCCAGCCGGGCAAAGGCGCGGGCATATTCGGCCGGCGCATGACCGGGGCCGGCGATTTCCAGCCCGGCCAGCGCGTTTTCCCAGATCAGCCAGGGCAGGGCGAATCGCGCCTCTTGCGCCGGATCGCCGCTGAACAGGCGGCGGTGATAGGCGGCGATCATGTCGCCGCGTTCCTCGACCGGGATCGGGGCCTGAAATTCGGCCCAGCGGTCGGGAAAGAACTGCGCCGCGCCGCCGCCGTAAAACCAGTCCAGCTCGCTTTTGCGGCCCAGAAACACCCCGCGCAGGGCCATCGCGGCCACCCTTTCGGGATGGGCCTGGGCATAGGCAAGGGCCAGCGTGGCGCCCCAGCTGCCGCCGAACAGCATGGCGCGTTCCACGCCCAGAAGGCGGCGCAGATGCTCGATATCGGCGATCAGATGCGCGGTGGTATTGGCCGTCACCTCGGCATGCGGGCGCGACCGGCCACAGCCGCGTTGATCGAACAGAATCGCGCGGTAATGCGCGGGGTCGAAAAAGCGCCGCATATACGGGCTGCAACCGCCGCCCGGACCGCCATGCAGCACGATCACCGGCACGCCGTCGGGATTGCCGCTTTGCTCGACATGCAGATGATGGCCGTCGCCGACCTCGACCGTCCGGCGGTCGTAGGGTTCGACCATCGGGTGCAGCCTGCCATGCGACGTCCTGCCGCCGATTTGCTCTGCCAATCTGTCCATGAAATCACTATATAACGGCTCGCACGCGCCCGCCATAAGAAGGACGGCACATGACCGAAAGAGCAGCCGCCCCAGCCGCGGCCCCCAGCAGCATCGACCCCGCCGAGGTCGCCAAGTTTCAGGCCATGGCCGCCGAATGGTGGGATCCGCAGGGCAAATTCAAGCCCTTGCACATGCTTAACCCGACCCGGCTGGAATATGTCTGTGCGCAGATTTCCGCGCAATTCGGCCGCGACCGGGCCGGCGCGCTGCCGTTTCAGGGGTTGCGCATTCTGGATATCGGCTGTGGCGGCGGGCTGATGGCCGAGCCGATGGCGCGGCTGGGCGCCACCGTCACCGGGGCCGACGCGGCCAGCGGCAATATCGCCGTCGCCCGCCTGCATGCCGAGGAACAGGGGCTCGAGATCGACTATCTTGCCACCACCGCCGAGGCATTGGCCGCCGAGGGCCGCCGTTTCGACGTGGTGATGGCGCTGGAAATCGTCGAGCATGTCGCCGATCCGCCCGCATTCATCGCCACCTGCCGCGATCTGGTGGTGCCGGGCGGGATGCTGATCGCTTCGACGCTGAACCGCACCGCGAAAAGCTTTGCCGCCGCGATCATCGGCGCGGAATGGGTGATGCGCTGGTTGCCCAAGGGCACGCATGATTGGCACCGTTTCATCACCCCCGACGAACTGGCCGGCATGGCCGAGGCATCCGGGCTGAGCGTCGTCGACCGCTGCGGCATGGTCTTCAACCCGCTGGGCTGGAGCTGGTCGCTGTCGCATCGCGACCTGTCGGTGAACTATATGCTGTCGGCGCTGCGCGGGGACGACCCGGCGTGACGGGCCGCCCCCTGGGCCGGCCTAACCCTTGCGCGCGGCCTCGACCGCGCGCTTCAGCACCGGGATGGGCGTGACCCCTGGGAACAGGTCGCGCCCGACCACATATGAGGGCGTGCCGTTCAGGCCCAGCATCTGGGCCATGCCCATATTGCGGCCGACCAGCGCGGTCCATTTGTCATAATCGTTCTGAAAACTGCGCAGCGCGGCCTCGGGCGTCAGGCCTGCGGCGGCGGCCGCGCCGTCGATATCGGCATCGCTCAGCCGGCGGCCGCCGAGCGCCATCATCGCGTCGACGGTCTGGGGATATTTCCCCAGCGCCACCGCGCCAAGCGCCACCATCACCGCCCGGTCCGAAACCGGCCCAAAGATCGGCCAGTCCCGCAACACCAGCCTGAGATTGCCGTCGGCGGCGACGAAATCCATCGTTGCCGGATGCGATTGCCGGCAATAGGGGCATTGATAGTCAAAGAACTCGACCAAGGTCACGTCGCCATCGGGATTGCCCAGAACCGGCTGATCGGGGTCATGGGTCAGGTCGCGCGGATCGGGGCCGGATGCGCCGGTCTTTGCCTTGGCCGGGCTGACCAGCAACAGGCCGGCCCCCGCGCCCAATGTCAGACCCAGGCTCAGGGTGTCGCGTCGGTTCGGGGTGATCATGGCGGGGATCCTTTTCATATCTGGCGATTGCCGGGCGCGGCCGTGCCGCCGGCGATCTGTTCGGGGGCAATTGCCGGCGGCGCGATCTGTTGGGGCGGCGGCGGCAACAGCGTGCCCGGCGGCACGGTGCCGCGGCCGGCCTCGTGCTGTTCCAGCACCACCACCCGCGCCCCGGACCGGACCCGCCGTTCAAGGTCGATCGCGTCCTGATTGAACAGCCGGATGCACCCGGCCGAGGTCGCCTGTCCGATCGAGGCCGGGTCCATGGTGCCATGGATGCGATAAAAGGTGTCCTTGTTGCCCCGGTGCAGATACAGCGCCCGCGCGCCCAGGGGGTTGCCCGGCCCGCCGGGAAGCCCGGCGCGCAAGGGACCATAGGTTTCGGGCTGGTCCATGATCATGTTTTCGGTCGGGCGCCAGCTGGGCCAGTTCCGGGAATAGGGGATATGGGCGCTGCCGGAAAAGGCGCGACCCTCATCGCCCACGGCCACGCCATAGCGCAGCGCGCGGTTGCCCGGCTGGATCAGATACAGAAAGCGCAGCCACGGATCGACCACGATGCTGCCGGGCGGCGCGTCGGTCCAGTAATCGACCTCTTGCCGGATATTGCGGGGGGTCAGGTATTTCGGGTCGATGGCGGCGACGTGAAAGCCGCCATCCTCGGTTGCGGCATACATGGCCAGCACCTCGGGCGGGACCGCCGGTTTCGGGGCGGGGGGCTGTTGCGGCGCGGGCGCCTTGGCACAGGCGGCCGACGCCAGCACAAGCGCCAGCGCCTTCCGACGGGTCAGGGATCGCATCATTCCAGTCCTTTCAAAGCGTCGGTACGGGCGCGCAGCTCGGCGCGCGAGATTTCGCCCAGCCGGGCGTGGATCAGCTGTCCCCGGGCGTCGATGAACAGCGTCGCGGGCAGGCCCGGCGCGCCGAAATGGCGCATCAGCGCGCTGCCCGGATCCATGAGCGGCGCCATGACCAGCCCCTCGCGCGACAGGAAATCGCGGATCACCGCATCGCCTTCGCCCTGATTGGCAAAGACATAGCGCACGTCCCCGGCGCGGGCGGCCTCATCCACCATCATCGGCATTTCGCGGCGGCAGGGCGGGCACCAGCTGGCCCAGAGGTTCAAGACCATCGGCCCCTGCGCCCAGCTTTCGGCCGCCACCGCGCGCCCGTTCAGATCGCGCAGCGCGACATCGCGGGGCAGGCTGGTCGCGCCGGTTTCGACCAAGAGCTGGATCAGCATCCCGGTCCCCAGCGCCGCCCCCAAAGACAGCGCCCCGGGCAGCGCCAGCCCGCGATCCCGGCGCAGATACAGCGCCGAAACCAGCGCGAACCCCGCCACCCCGGCCCAAGGGGCAAAGCCCCCCTGCCAAAAGGCCGGGATGGTCAGCGGCGCCTTGGCATAGACCGCCCAGTTGCCCGCGACATGTCCCGTCCGCGCGGCCAGCGCCGCCACCAGCGCGGCGCTCGTTCCCCAACTGGCCAGCGCCGGGCGCCTGCGGCCCAGAATGCCGGTCAGGATCAACAGTACGGCCAATCCGGCCAGCACCGCCGCGCGATCGGCGGCCAGCACCAGCGGCCCAAGGCTGACCCCCTGCATCAGCCCGCCCCGGCCGAGGCCGCATTCACCGATTGCAACAGCTCTTGCGCCGAGATGGTGCCGATCAGACGGCTGTCCGGGGCCTCGTGCCGGGTGCGGTCCAGAAAGATCATCGTCGGCGGACCCGCGACGCCCAGCTCATCCATGAGCGCGTTCAGCGCGGGATCGGGGTCGCTGAGATCGGCCTTGATGCGGGTGATCCCGTCCAGCGCGGCGGTGACCTGCGGATCGGTCAGCACATTGCGTTCGATGCCGCGACAGATCACGCACCAATCGGCGGTGACATAGATCATCGCCGGGCGGTCGCCGGCATTGGCCAGCGCGCGATTCAGCTCGTCGACCGAAGCCGCGCTGGCAAAGACCGGCGTGGCCGTCGCGGTGGCGATGCCGCCGCCGCCCAGACCGGCCAGCGGCCGCAGCGGATCGCCGGTGCCCATGGCGGCACCCACGGCCTGCAACAGCCCCGCGACCAGCGCCGCCACCCCCAGCGTGCGCAGGATCGGCCGGCCCGCCGCGTCCAGCGCGCCCAGATGCACGGCCAGCCCGATCAAGAGCAGCGCCCAAAGCGCCATGGTCACCGCCTCGGGCAGGATGCGCCCGGCCAGCCAGATGGCCATCGCCAGAAACACCGCCGCGAAAAGCGGCTGCACGCGGGCCATCCACGGTCCCGCCTTGGGCAACAGGGCGGCGCCGAAACTGCCGGCCAGAAACAGCGGAATCCCCTGTCCCAGCCCCAGCGCGAAAAGCGCCGCCGCACCCAAGGCCACATCGCCGCTTTGCGCGATATAAAGCAGCGCTCCGGCCAGCGGCGCGGTCACGCAAGGCCCCACGATCAGCGCCGAGCCAAAGCCCAGAGCCGCCGCCCCGCCAAGCGAGCCGCGCCGCCCCTGCATGCGCGCCACGCGCTGCGAGATCGCGGCTGGCAGTTGCAGCTGAAAAAGCCCCAGCCCCGGCAGCGCAAGCAGCACGAACAGGACCGCCAGCGTGCCGATGGCCCAGGGCGATTGCAGCGCGATCTGAAGGTTCTGCCCCGACCAGCCGGCGAAGGCGCCCATCACCGCAAAGGCCGAGGCCATGGCGAGCACATAGACCCCCGAAAGCGCCGCGCCCCGGGCGGGGCGCAGGGTCTCGCCCCGCCGCGTCAACATGCCCAGAAGGATCGGCAGCATCGGGAAGGTGCAGGGCGTAAAGGCCAGCAAAAGCCCGAAACCCAGATAGGCCAGCAGCACCCAGCCCGTGCCCTTGGCGGCCAACCCGCCCAGCCCGGAATCGCGTTCCAGCGTCAGGCTGGGGGTGGCGGGGGCATCCGGCACCGTGGCATCCGTCGTCATGGCGTCCGGCGCGGCGGCGCCCGGCGTGGCGGCATCCGGGTTGGCGCCGTCCTGATTGGCGGATGTCAGATTGGCGGGGCCCGGCTTGCCGAGATTGGCATAGGTGGCGTCCGGGCCGGTTGTGCCGGTCTTGGCAGAGGGCGCGGCAATGGCCGGCAGCTCGACGGTCTCGGTCACCGGCTGATAGCAGATGCCGTCCTCCTGACAGCCCTGCCAGGTGATTTCGACCGGGCCGGAGGCACCGGGAAGGGCGATCCGGGCGCTGTCGTAATAAACCTCGACCCGGCCGAATACGGGATCGTCCTTGATCTTGCCGGGCCGGGTTTCAACCGTCAGCGGCTGACCCTGCGCGCCCTTGGCCTCGAAATTCTCGCGATACAGGTAATAGCCCGGCGCAATGGTCCAGCCCAGTTGCGGGGTGTCCCCTTCGGGGTCCAGAACCCGCATCTGGAACGCCTCGCGCGGGTCCAGCGGCTGCGCCCCGCCCGAGACGAAAAACCCCTGCGCCCATGCCGGTGCCGCCAGCACCCACGCCAGCGTGATGATCCAAAGCCTTGCCGCCATTGCCGATCTTGCCTTTCTTGTTTGCCGGGCAGCCGTCGCGGGCCAGGCTTAAGCCAGGCTTAAGGCGGGACTGCGAAACGCCACCCGGATGGACACGAAAAGGAGAGCATGGGGTGAGGGTGCTGATCGTCGAGGATGACGCGATGCTGCGCGACGGGCTGAGCGTCGGGCTGCGGCTGGCGGGGTTTTCGACCGAGGCGGTCGAGGATTGCGCCGATGCCCGACAGGCGCTGGCCGCCGGCGGATTTCAGGCGGCGGTGCTGGATCTGATGCTGCCCGACGGATCGGGGCTGGATCTTTTGGCGGAATTGCGCGCCCGGGGCGATGCGCTGCCGGTGCTGTTGCTGACCGCGCGCGACCGCACCGCCGACAAGGTCGCGGGGCTGGATGCGGGGGCCGACGACTATCTGGGCAAACCCTTCGAGCTGGACGAACTGGCGGCCCGGCTGCGCGCATTGGTGCGCCGTGGCGGCGGCCGGGCCGAGGCCCAGATGGAATGGAACGGGCTGCGGCTGGACCCGGCCCGCATGCACGGCACCCGCGACGGCCGCGAAATCGGATTCTCGCCGCGCGAATTCACCATTCTTCAGGCGCTGATGGAACGCCCCGGCGCGATCCTTGGCAAGCCCCAGCTGGAAGAGCGCATCTATGGCTGGCAGGAAGAGGTCGAAAGCAACACGATCGAGGTCCATGTCCACAATCTGCGCGCCAAGCTGGGCGCGGGGTTCATCCAGACGGTGCGCGGCGCCGGCTATCGGCTGGCGGCGACCCGGTCATGAGCTCGATCCGCATGCGTCTGTTCCTGATCCTTTTGGCGGCGACGGGGGTGGTGTGGCTGTCGGCGGTGATCTGGCTGCAATGGACATCGCGGGCCGAGGTGGGGCGGGTGCTCGACCGCCGGCTGGAAGAGGCGGCGCATATGGTCGCATCGCTTTTGGCGCGGGGCGATATCGATCCGGCCACGCTGGCCGATATCGCGACGCAGGGCGGCGCGCCGGACCTGCCGATGATCGGCAGCTATGATTACGGGCGACAGCTGTCCTGTCAGGTCTGGGGGCTGGACGGCCGGCTGATCAGCAATTCCGCCGGCGCCCCCGACGCCCGGCTGGCCGGCGAAGAGGCCGAAGGCTTCAGCCAGACCGTCGCCGGCAATGAGACATGGCGCGTCTATAGCCTGATCGACCGGGATCTGGGCGTGCGGGTCATGGTCGGCGATGCGCTTTCGGTGCGCGAGGGGCTGGTCAACCGGGTGACCTTTGGCCTTTTGATCCCGGCGCTTCTGGCGCTGCCGTTTCTGGCCGGGCTGATCTGGTGGTCGCTGGGGCGCGGGTTGCAGCCTCTGGACCGGATGGCGGCGGAATTGACGGCGCGCCCGGCCAGCGATCTGGGCCAGTTGCCCGATTCCCGCGCGCCGCGCGAATTGCGCCCGATGATCGCGGCGCTGAACGGGCTGTTCCAGCGCGTGGCCCAGGCGCGCGCGCGGGAACGCAACTTTACCGCCTTTGCCGCGCATGAGCTGAAAACGCCGCTGGCCGGGTTGAAGACACAGGCCCAGATCGCCGCCATCGCCCCGGACGAGGCGACGCGGCGGCATGCGCTGGCGCAGCTGGCGCAGGGGGTGGGGCGTACCGACCGCATGGTGCGCCAGCTTCTGGATATGGCGGCCATCGAATCCGCCGAGGTCGAGGCCGCGCCGGCCGCCGCCGCGCTGGTGCTGACGGATCTGTTGCGCGATCTGGCGCCGCTGGCGGCGGCGCGCGGCATCGCCTTGCAGCCGGCGCTGGAATGCGGCGGCTGGGTGACCGGACAGGCGGCGCTGCTGGGTTCGGCGATGCGCAATATCGTCGAGAACGCATTGAACGCCGCGCCGCCCGGATCGGCGGTCGAAATCACGCTGCGTTGTCAGGGGGGGCGGGCGCTGTTCCGGGTCGCCGATCGCGGTCCCGGCATTGCCGGGGCCGACCGCCCGCGCGTCACCGAGCGCTTTTATCGCGGGGCGCATGGCGGCCCTTCGGGCAGCGGGCTGGGTCTTGCCATCGTCGAAGAGGCGGCCTTGCGCATGGGCGGGCGGTTGCATCTGCGCCCCCGTCCCGGCGGTGGCGAGACGGTCGAACTGGACCTGCCGGCGGGGTGATCGGGGGCGGGTTCCGGTCCCGCCCGCCCTGTTCAGTCCTGCCCGGCGGGGGTGACGTGACGCGGCGGCGGAAAGCCCACGCACACGGTGGCGAGCCCGTCCGCGATGGCGAAATCCAGCGTGACATCGTTCGACCGCGCCAGGCTTTCGACAATGACCAGCCCCAGCCCCGCGCCACTGGATCTGGGCGATTTTTCGAACCGGCCCGGATGAAAGGCGGCGTCGGGGGCAACGCGGTTCTGGATCACCACCCCGGTTTCCGGGCGCAGCCGCACCGTGACCTGACCGGTGCCGTGGTCGATGGCATTGCGCAGCAGATTGCCCAGAATCAGCGCCGCCACATCCGCATCGACACCGGCCTTTGCGCGGTCGCAATCGGCATCGTCGAACAGGATATGCGCGCCGTCGTGATCGGCCATCAACAGGCGGATCACGCGGATCAGGTCACAGGTGCCGGCGCTGCCGATCCCGGCCTCGGCGCGCGACAGCTGCAACAGCCGCTCGACCAGCAGGGCGAGACGTTGCAAAGCCTGGGTCAGGCGCCGGGCCGCCTCGGGATCGGCGGTGCCGGCGGCGATCAGCTGTGCCTGCGCCGAGGCGGCGGCCAGGGGGGTGCGCAGCTCATGTGCCGCATTGGCGGCGAACTGGCGTTCCGATTGCAACAGCGCCTCGATGCGTTGCAGATAGCTGTTCAGCGCCTTTGGGATCGGCCGCAGCTCGCGCGGCAGATCGACCGCGGTGGGCAAGGGCGAGGTATCGCCGGCCGGGCGCGTGTCCAGTTCATGCGCATAGCGCAGCGCCGGGGCAAGCGATGTGGTCACCGTCCGGCGCAACAGCACCAGAACCAGCGCCAGCGTCGGCATCATCAACAGCAAAAGCGCCCGCGCCGCCTCGCGGATTTCCTTCCAGCGGGTGGCGGCCGGCTGGCCCAGTTCGACGACCAGCCCGTGTTCCGCATCCGACAGCCGATAGACGTGCCAGCCCTCGGCCTCGTTGGCGCCGTCATGGTCCAGCGCGGGCCAGGGCGCCTGGCGGTCGATGCCCTGGGGGGTGATGATGCGCAGCGGCAGATCGTCATCCTCGGCCGGCAGCCTGCCGCCGTCGCGCAGCATCTTCAAGGTCAGCCGCGCCTGCGTTTTCAGCGTGTCGTCCAGCAATTCGTTGGTTTCATGGATGACGACCAGCATGCCGATGACAAGACTGGCGAGCCAGCCAAGACTGACCGCGATCAGCACCCGGCGCGTCAGCCGCCCGCGCAGCGACCACGATGCGGCGGCCGGGGGCGGCGGCACGGCGGTCATGGCACCAGATAGCCCAGACCGCGCCGGGTTTCGATCACCTCGGCGCCCAGCTTGGCGCGCAGGCGCGAGACATAGACCTCGACCGCGTTGCCGGCGATTTCGTCGTCAAAGGCGTATAGCCGTTCCTCGAGCGCCTGTCGCGACAGCACCCGGCCGCGCGCGCCGACCAGCGCGTCCAGCACCGCCCATTCGCGCGAGGTCAGGCGGATTTCCTCCTGGCCCAGAAACAGCCGGCCGCCGGCCCGGTCCATGCGAAATTCGCCCAGCGAAACCTGCGCGGCCGGATCGCCGCCGGCGCGGCGGGCATGGGCGCGCAGCCGCGCCGCCAGCTCGTCCAGATCATAGGGTTTGACCACATAGTCGTCGGCCCCCGCATCCAGCCCGGCGATGCGGTCGCTGATCTGGTCGCGCGCGGTGGCGATCAGCACCGGCGTGCGGTCGCCCCGCGCCCGGCGCGCGCGCAAAAGCTGCAACCCCGACCCGTCCGGCAGGCCCAGATCCAACAGCACCGCGTCATATTCGGTGACGTCCCATGCCGCCTCGGCCTCGTCGCGGGTGGCGGCGCAATCGACGGCATGACCCTGTCCGCGCAGATGGCGCTGGACGGCGTCGCTCAGGTCGGCGGTGTCTTCGACAATCAGGATACGCATCGCGGCCAACATGGCCTTCGGCGGCGGCATGCGCAAGCCGTCCCGTCGGGCGCCCGCCCGTAAGCCTGTTGCAAGCTTGCCGCGTCAGAACCGTCCCATCCAATGGCATTTCATCAGGAGAATCAGATGCGTTTCATCGGTATTGCGGCACTGGCCGTCACCTTCGCCCTGCCGGCCGTCGCCAAAGAGATGTGCAACGTCCCGCAGGATCAATGGCGCCCCGTCGAAGAGCTGAAAACCCAGCTGACCGCCAAGGGCTGGACCATCAGCAACGTCAAGACCGAGGATGGCTGTTACGAGGTTTACGCCAAGGACGAGACCGGCAAGCGCGTCGAGGTGTTTTTCGATCCCCTCAGCTTCGAGGCCGTAGGCACCGATGACTGAGCCCGGGCTGATCCGCGTCTGGGACCCGTTCGTCCGGGCCTTTCACTGGTCGCAGGCGGCGCTGATCGCGCTGGCCTGGGTGACCGCGGATGGGGTCAAGTGGGTACACGAATGGAGCGGATATCTGGTCGCAGCGCTGATCGGGCTGCGCGTGCTCTGGGGCTTTTTGGGTCCCGGGCACGCGCGGTTTTCCGATTTCGTGCGCGGTCCGCGCGCGGTCATCGCCTATCTGGGCGATCTGCTGCATGGCCGCGAACGGCGTTATCTGGGCCATAACCCGGCCGGGGGCGCAATGATCGTGATGCTTTTGACGGTCACCGCGGCCACCGCGCTGACCGGCTGGTTACAGACCACCGATGCGTTCTGGGGATCGCAGCGGATGGAGGATCTGCACGAATCGCTGGCGATTCTGATCCTTGTGCTGGTGGCCTTTCATGTCGGGGGCGTGATTTTCGAAAGCCGGCGCCATGGCGAAAACCTGGTGCGGTCCATGATCACCGGGATGAAGCGGCGCTGACGCGCCGCCATCCCGTCCCCTATGCCGCGCGATAGCTAGAAAACACCGTTGTGCCGCCATCGCGCCCGATCAGAAGGACGTCATAGGCCTCGCGTTCGGATTCGGGGCCCATGCCGGGCGATCCCCAGGGCATGCCGGGCACGGTCAGACCGACGGCATCGGGCCGTTCCTCAAGAAGGCGCAGGATGTCGGCGACGGGGACATGCCCTTCGATCAGATAGCCGTCGATCGAACCGGTATGACAGCATTGCAGCGTCTGGGGGATACCGCCCTGTTGCTTGAACCGCGCAAGCTTCATCGGATCGGCCAGTTCGACCGTCGCGGTAAAACCGGCAGAGCGCAGGATGTCGACCCAGGCGGTGCAGCAATCGCAGGCCGGATCCTTGAGCACATGGATGCTGTTGAGGTTCTCCGTGCCGGCCGCCAGCGCCGCAAGCGGCGCGGCCGCCGCCAGCGACAGGGCCGCCATGCCAAGGATGCCGCGGCGGGTCATGGTGGGGGAAAGCGGATGATGTGACATGGTTTGTCCTTTCGGGGATGGTTTCGGTCGTTTCAGGTTCAGGTTTGGGTTTGAATACGGGCGACCGGCCACGCCGGCCGCCCCGGGCTTGCGCCGGATCAGGTGACCGCGAATTCGGTCATCATGCCGGTCTGAAGATGCGGCATGTGATGGCAATGCAGCATCCAGCGCGCGGCCTCGCCCGCATCCATGGCGATGGTGACCATCGCCATCGGCGGGACATGGACGGTGTCGCGCATGGCCCCGGACAGGCGCTGGCCGTTCAGCCCCACCACCTGAAAGACATGCCCGTGCAGATGCATGGGATGGGCCATCATCGACATGTTGTGAAAGGTGATCTCGACCCGCTCGCCCGAGCTGGCGGCAAGCGGCATGTGATCGCCCCAGCTGCGCCCGTTGATGGTCCAGAGATAGGGCGTCATTGAGCCGCCCAGCATCACCATATGCTGGCGCTGCGTCGCCCGCGCGGCCAGCGGTGCCGCCGCGATCAGCCGGCCTTCCTGTGCAAGATCGGTGTCGAAGGCTGGCGCCGCCTCATCGGCCAGCGGCGCAAGCCGGGCGACCTGCGCGCCGGCCGTGGCCAGAACGATGCCCGTGCGCTCGCGCCCCCCTTCGCGCAGGGCAAGGACCGGCCAGCTGCCCCCGCCCGCCGGCAGGTCGATTTCCAGATCCATCCGCTGGGCCATGGAAAGGCCGAAGCGGTTGCCCGAAAGCGGCTGCACGGCGTGGCCGTCCACCGCCACCAGCCGCGCCTGAAGCGCGCCGGTGTCGATCCAGAACACGGTCGCGGCGGCGGCATTGACGATGCGCAGGCGGACCCGCCCGCCGGGATCGACCGCGATCACATCTGGATCGTTCAGCGTGCGGTCATTGGCCAGATAGGCGTCCCAGTCGTAATCGTTCAGATCCATGGCCATCGCGGCCATCTTTGACATATCGGGCATGCCATCCATGCCGGGCATTCCGGCCTGACCCATCATGCCGGGATCCATCATCATGCCGCCGGTCATGGCATGGTTCATGCCGGATTGCGGTGTCGTGCCCGATTGCGGCGCGGCGGTTTCGCCATGCCCGCCTGCGATCTCCTCCATCACCTCCTGCGGTGGCTTGAAGGAAAAATCATGCAGGAACATCACCGCCTCTTGCCGGTCGGCGGCGATATCATCGGCGCTGCGCACGATCAGCGGCGCCGCCAAAAGGCGCATTTCATGCATCGGGATATGGGCATGCATCCAATAAGTGCCCGGCATCAGCTCATAGTCATAGCTGCGCGTTTCGCCGGTATTCAGCGGCGGCATCGGCATGTCGGGAACGCCGTCCTGACGGTTGGGCGGGATCTGGCCGTGCCAATGGATGATCGTCGGCTCGGGCAGGTCGTTGCGCAGATTGACCTCGAATCGCTGGCCCGGATCAAAGCTCAGGCCCTGGCCCAACGGGCCGGTCAGGCCCCAGACGGTGGCGGCGCGGCCGTCGATGTCCAGAACCCGGCTGCCGGCGATCAGCGGGATCGGCACGGGGCGGGCCATGGCGATGCGGGGCAGCGCCTGCGCGGCAAGCATGGCGGTGCCGGCGGCAAGAAAGCCGCGGCGGGAAATATCGGTCATTGGTGTCTCCGTGGGAACGCATGAGGTCCCCTTTGGTGAAATCCGGGATATGCGCCGGGCGGGCGGACCCGCCGGCGCATGCGAGATCACATGAGACGTGCGTTCGGTGGCCGGTCGTGCGGGGCCGGGCTCATTCCGGCCAGAAAGCGCGGGGCGGGCGCATCCGGCGCACCCGCCAGCCGCCGCCGGGCGGTGGTGTCATGCGGCGCGGTTGCCGCCACCACGCCGGTGCAAAGCCAGTCGCAAAGCGCCGTCCCGACCGAACTATCCCCCCGCATGTCGCAGCATCCCGGCATGGCGGTCGGCATCGCCGCGCCGGCATCGGGGGCGGGATGCGCCGGATTGCCCATGGGGCCCGGGTCATTGCTGTCCAAGGTATGGGGGGCGGGCTGCATGCGGTCGGAATGGGCCATGCCGGGCTGCATTGTCCCGGACTGGGGGGCCGCCATGCCGATTCCATGCGCCGATGCCGCCAAGGGCACGACATTCAGCATCAGCGTCGTCAGGATCATCATGACAAAACGGACCATGACGAAAAGCTAGGCCCTGTGGCCGGCCTTGTCCATGCGACATGCCAGCGCCCCCCGATAACAGGCGATCACGTCCCGTTCAGGGCGCGCCCGGGTGGCCCGCGCGGAACGCGCGCGCGTTCCGCATCGCCGGAATGACGCTTGGTTCCAAGTTGACATGAGGTCAGACGCGGCTCTGTAATGCCGGGCAGAACCGCTTGCGTCTTTTGGGACGCGGATACGAAGGGGCGCTGACCGGAATTGCGGCCCGCTGAACTTCGGCCCCGGTCAGCCAGCGTACGTCGTCCTAGGGCGATTTTTGCCGTTCGCCGTCGCGTTTTGACCATGGCTGCCGAAAGCAGAAACGAGAGAGGAAATTTATGAAGAGTTTCGCTATAATCGCGACAGTGGCGCTGGCATTCGGTGCCGCGCAGGGTTTGGCGCAGGATGCGCCGCTTCCGGCGGTCACGGTGGCCACGGCCGTCAACGAACAGGTTTCGAACACCCTGACCTTTAACGGGCGTCTGGACGCGGATCAGTCGATCCAGCTGATCGCGCGGGTGCCCGGCTTTCTGGAAGAGGTCGGCTTCAGGGCCGGCACCGCCGTCGAAGAGGGGGCGCTTTTGTTCCGCATTGAGCCGGACCAGTACCGCGCCGCCGTCCGTCAGGCCGAAGGCAACCTTGCCGCCGCGCAATCGACGGTGGTGGATGCGCGCATCGAACGCGACCGTCAGGCCCAGCTGGTTCAGCGCAAGGCCGTGGCCCAGGCGGCGCTGGATTCGGCCGAAGCCGCGCTGGGCCGCGCCCAGGGCGCGGTCGAACAGGCCATGGCAGCGCTGGATACCGCCAAGCTGAACCTGTCCTATACCGAGATCACCGCACCCTTTCCCGGTCGCATCGGCACCCGCAATGTCGATCCCGGCGCGCTGGTCGGTCCCGAGGTGGGGGCGCTTGCCACGCTGACCAAGCTGGACCCGATCCATGTGAATTTCCTGGTCCCCACGGCCGAATATCGCGACGCCATGCAGGCGCTTGAGGCTGGCGAGGTCAAGGCCGACGATGCCGTCCGCATCATCCTTGCCAATGGTGACGAATACGAAGGCTTGGGCGTTCTGGATTTCGTCGACAGCGTGGTCAATCCGAATACCGATTCGGTGCGGCTGCGGGCGACTTTCGCCAATCCCGAGGGCAAGCTTTTGCATGAGGAACTGGTGCGGGTACGGCTTGCCACATCCAGCGCGGCCGAGGTGTTGACCGTGCCGATCGGCGCCGTGCAGCGCGATCTGACCGGCGATTTCGTGATGCTGGTGAACGATCACGACGAGGTCGAACAGCGCCGCATCGCCGTCGCCTATGATAGCGGCAATGTCGCGGTCATCGCCAAGGGCCTGAGCGCGGGCGAGCGGGTGATCACCGAAGGCGTCAACAAGGTCCGCCCCGGCATCAAGGTCGATGCCGCCGAGGCCAGCCCCGCCCCGGCCTCTGTGGACCCGGCCGCCACGGAACCGGCCCCCGCAGCCCCGGTCGATACGCCCGAAGCAAAGGACGGCTGATCATGCTTTCAGACGTATTCATCAAACGTCCAAGGCTGGCGGGCGTCATCTCGATCGTGCTGACCATCGCCGGCCTGATCGCGGTCACCGCGATGCCGGTCGAGCGCTATCCCGAAATCGCGCCGCCGGTCGTGCAGGTGCGCGCGGCCTATCCCGGGGCCGGCGCCGAAGTGGTCGAACAGGCCGTGGCCCAGGTCATCGAAACCCAGGTCGTGGGCGTCGATGACATGATCTACATGTCGTCGAAATCCGGTTCGGACGGCACCTATATTCTGGCTATTTCCTTTGAGGTGGGCACCGATCCCGACATTGCGACGGTGAACGTGCAAAACCGTGTCTCGCTTGCCGAACCCCGGCTTCCGGCCGAGGTCAGGCAGACCGGGGTTTCCGTGCTGAAACGGTCCTCCAACCTGATGATGGGCGTCGTGCTTTATGCCGAGGACCCGGATATCAGCGGCGAAACGCTGACCAATTTCGCGACCATCAACCTTTTGGACACGATCAAGCGCGTGCCCGATGTGGGCGATGCGACGATTTTCGCGCTGAACGAATTCTCGATGAACGTGAATGTCGATGTCGACCGGCTGACCTCGCTCGGCATGACGCCGGCCGATGTGGTGGGCGCGCTGCAATCGCAGAACGTACAGGCCGCCATCGGCACCGTCGGCGGCCAGCCCCAAAAGGTCGATCCGGTCCTGCAACTGAACGTGCAGACCATGGGCCGCCTGTCCGAACCCGCAGAGTTCGAACAGATCATCATCCGCGCCAATTCCGACGGCTCGGTGGTGCGCGTGGGCGATGTCGCGCGGGTCGAGCTGGGCGCGCGGGTGGAAAGCATCGGCACCACCTTCAACGGTGCGCCGGGGACCATGATCGGGGTCTATCTGGCGCCGGGCGGCAACCTTGTGAACGCGGCCGACACGCTGAAACAGCGGCTCGAAGAGCTGCGGCCCAGCCTGCCCAAGGGCGTCGGCATGACCACCGTGGCCGACAGTTCGGTCTTTGTGCTCGACAGCATGCACGAGGTGCAGAAAACCCTGATCGAGGCCTTTGTGATCGTCGGCATCGTGGTGTTCCTGTTTCTGGGCAGCTGGCGCGCGACGATCATTCCGATCATCGCGGTGCCGGTGGCCTTGATCGGTACCTTTGCCTTTATGCTGGCCATGGGGATGTCGCTGAACACCGTGTCGATGCTGGCGATGGTGCTGGCCATCGGCATCGTGGTGGATGACGCCATCGTCGTCGTCGAGGCGGTCGAGGCCAAGATGGAGCAAAATCCCGGCATGACACCGGCCGAGGCCAGCCATGCCGCGATGTCGGAAATCACCGGCGCCATTCTGGCGATCACCATGGTGCTTTTGTCGGTCTTCGTGCCGGTGGCCTTTATTCCCGGCATTCAAGGCGAGCTGTTCCGACAATTCGCGGTCACGGTTTCGGTCTCGATGGTGATTTCGGCGGTCAACGCGCTGACGCTGTCGCCGGCGCTTTGCGCGATCCTGTTGAAACAAAGCGCGACCGGCCATCACCGCAAGGGGATCCTTGGCTGGATCTCGAACCGGATCGACGCGGCCGGACGCGGCTATGTCAAGATCGCGGGCGTCATCGCGCGCCGGGCGATTCTGGGGATCGGGCTGTTGATCCTGGGCTTCGTGCTGGCCGGGGCGCTGGTCAAGGCGGTGCCCAGCGGCTTTCTGCCCGACGAGGATCAGGGCAACTTTATCGTCGAGACGCGGCTGCCGGATGGCGCCTCGGTCAACCGCACCCAAGAGGTTCAGGCGCGGGTCGAGAAAATGCTGATGGAGCTGCCCGGCGTCAAGGATGTCGCCAGCGTCACCGGCTTTTCGATGATCGACGGCATCACCAAGTCCAATGCCGCCTTTGCCGTCATCGACATGGAACCGTTCGAAGAACGGACCGCGCCCGAGGATTCCGTCTTTGCCGGGATCCGCGGCATCGCCCAGCAGGGCGCCGGCATCCGCGAGGCGATGGTGCTGCCCTTCAACGTGCCGCCGATTCCGGGTCTGGGCACCGGCTCGGGCTTTGAGTTCGAGCTTTTGGACCGGCAGGGCCGCCCCGCGACCGAGCTTGCCGCCACCGCGCGCGGCCTGATGCTTGAGGCGAACGGGAACCCCGATCTCAGCGGCGTCTACACGACCTTTTCGGCCGAAAGTCCGCAGCTTTATCTGGATATCGACCGCGAGCGGCTTTACGCGCTGGGGCTGCAACTGAACGATGTCTTTGCCGCGCTGGGCGGTGTCTTTGGTCAGGTTTATGTCAATGACTTCAACCTGTTAGGCCGCACCTGGCGGGTCAACCTGATGGGTGAGGAGGAATATCGCGACAAGGTCGACGATCTGGGCCGGGTCTATGTCCGTTCGATCAGCGGCGACATGGTGCCGGTCAGCGCCTTTGCCACCGTGCGCAACACCGTCGGCCCGGCCTCGATCGAGCGTTACAACAACACCCGCTCGGCCAAGCTGAATGGCGGTCCGGCCGCAGGCGTGGCCTCGGGCACGGCGCTGTTGGCGATGGAACGGACGGCAAACGCGGCCCTGCCCGATGGTTATGGCTATGAATGGACCGGCACCGCCTTGCAGGAAAAGGCGGCCTCGGGCCAGACGGTGATGATCCTCGGGATGGCGGTGCTGTTCGCCTATCTGTTCCTGGTCGGGCTTTATGAAAGCTGGACCATCCCGGTTCCGGTGCTCTTGTCGGTGATCTTTGGCGTTTGCGGGGCCTTGCTGTCGCTGTTGGTGGCGGGGCTGTCGCTGGATATCTATGCCCAGATCGGCTTTGTCGTGCTGATCGCGCTGGCGGCCAAGAACGCCATCCTGATCGTCGAATTCGCCAAGGCCCGACGAGAAGAGGGCGAGGCCATCTATGACGCCGCCATGGGCGGCGCGCGCGACCGTTTCCGCGCGGTGATGATGACCAGCTTTGCCTTTATCGGCGGCCTGATCCCGCTGGTCATCGCCGAAGGGGCGTCGATGATCACCCGCCGTTCGGTGGGCACGGGGGTTGCCGGGGGCATGCTGGCCTCGGCCGTGGTGGGGATCTTTGTGATCCCGGCGCTTTACGTCATCTTCGAGACGATCCGCGAAAAGGTGAAGACGATGATGGGCAAGCCACCGGTCTATCCCGCCGCCGATCCCGTCGCCGCCATGGCGGAGGGGGGCGAAGAGGCGGACCGGGAAACCGGCCGGCACTAGGCCCCCCGATCCCGCGATCCCGAAGCGCAAGCCGGGAAAAAAGCCCGGAAAAAAACCGGTGAAAATGAAACGGCCGCCCCCGGGGCGGCCGTTTCGCTGTCATGGCGCCCGGGTCGCCTAGCATTGCCCCAGCATCCAGCGCCGCGATGTCGGCGGCGCCGTTTTCTTGCACATCACGCAGCCGCAATTGGGCAGGTGGCCGCGTTTGACCACCTTGGGCGCGCCCGAGCTGGTCTCGGCGCGGGCCTCGGCCCGGCGCAGCGCGCTGGACAGGCGGCTGACCTGTGGCAGCGCCGGCAGCACCGCGCTGGCCCGCCCGCATTCGGGGCAGGCCAGTCCGGCGCGGCTGGCCTCATAGCTGGCCAGGTCGCTGAACAGGCCATGATCGGGGCAATGAAAGTCATAGACCGGCATGGTCGTCGTTCCTTTCGTTCAGGTGATGCCGTCAAGCAGCAGGAAACCGGGCAGCCAGCCGGTCACGATCCCCGAGATCAGCGTGACCCAGGCCGTCTGACGCAGGATCGGCCGGCCTTGCGCCAGAAGCAGGAAATACATGAACCACAGCACACCCCAGATCAGCCAGTTGAGCGCCAGCCAGATCTCGAACGCGCCGCCCGCCATGGCCAGCGCGCGCAGAAAGACCGGCACGGTGGTGATGGCAACGAACAGGCTGAACCAGCCCAGCCCGCGCCCGTCGACCGCGACCAGCCGGTTATGCGCGACCCAGAAATAGGTCGTGCTGAACATCAGCGTCAGGGCCGCGGCGCGCACGCTGTCGGGCGAGGCATCGGCGCCAAAGGCACCCTTGACCACGACCGCGCCCGCGACCAGCCCCGAGACGACATTGATGACGACGATCTCGCGATCCTCGATCTTTCCCATCAGCCACAGCCCGTTCAGAAACAGGACCGCGCCCACATAAAACAGCAGAAATCCCAGAAGCATGGTATCGACCTCCCTCGGGTTGCCGCGCCCTGATCGGGGCGCGACAGCGGTCCCGACCTAGCTGGTTTTCGCCACCGACACCTCGGGCACGGACCGTTTCGGGCCGTCGGCATTGGGCCGGATGTCGAAATCGAAGATCGCCGTCGGAATCGCCAGCGTGGCGCAAACGTTCGGAATGTCGACGATGCCGGCGATGCGCCCCTCGACCGGGGCGGTGCCCAGGATCATATAGGCCTGTTCGCCCGAATAGCCGAATTTTTTTAGATATTCTATGGCGTTAAGACAGGCGCGCCGATAGGCGACATGGGCGTCGAGGTAATATTGCTCGCCCGTATGTTCATCGACGGAAATGCCTTCGAAGATCAGGTAATCGTCGAAATGCGGATCGATGGGCGAGGGGCGGAAAATCGGGTTGATGACGCCGTATTTCGCCATGCCGCCCTTGATGATCTCGACCTTGATCTCGATCCAGCCGGCCATCTCGATGGCGCCGCAAAAGGTGATCTCGCCATCGCCCTGGCTGAAATGGATGTCGCCCATCGAAAGGCCGCCGCCTTTGACATAGACCGGGAAATAGACCTTGGACCCGCGCGACAGGTTCTTGATGTCGCAATTGCCGCCATGTTCGCGCGGCGGCACTGTGCGCCATGCCTCGGCGGCGGCGGTCTGGGCGGCGGG
Source organism: Paracoccus mangrovi (assembly GCF_042648425.1). NCBI lineage: Bacteria > Pseudomonadati > Pseudomonadota > Alphaproteobacteria > Rhodobacterales > Paracoccaceae > Paracoccus > Paracoccus mangrovi. The sequence goes on from NZ_JBHRXJ010000003.1 coordinate 267,429, forward strand.
GCCTTTCATCTCGCCCATCAGTGCGGTGCCGGCGAAAGGCGGCGCGGCCAGCGGCGGCACCCGGTCGGGATCGGTCGCGATCAGCGCCGCCTCGCGGCGGTTCGCCTCGGCCAGCAGCTTGGCGTCGGGCAGACAGCCGATCAGGCCGGGATGGATCAGCCCCGGATAACGCACGCCCGGAATATGGCGCGAGGTGGTATAGATCCCCTCGAAATCCCAGATCGACTTGGTCGCCTTGGGATAATGCTCGGTCAGAAAGCCGCCGCCGTTTTCCTTGGCGAACAGGCCGTTGAAGCCCCATTTCGAAGCGGGCAGCGCGCCGATGTCCAGAATGTCGACGACCAGCAGATCGCCCGGCTCGGCGCCCTCGAACCCAAAGGGGCCGGACAGGTAATGCACCCTCGTCAGATCGACATCGCGAATGTCGTTGGCGCTGTCATTGTTGCCGATCTGGCCCCCCGTCCAGTCATAGCATTCGACGCGCAGCACCTCGCCGGGCTTGAAGGTCTCGACCATCGGAATGTCGGGATGCCAGCGGTTATGGGGCTTTTGCGCGGCCTCCTCGGGGGCCTTGTTCAGGTCAACCTTGAAGACGGTGTTCGACATTTTCTCCTCCCACATTCGGGCGGGCGGCGACCGGCGCGCCCGTTTCCCGGGGATCATCCTGCGCGCGCCGTGTAATCGGTGTTCATGCGCCAGAGGGGCGGTTTCGTAATTTTGTGTAACCGGGCCACGCATTTTTCCGCCTTTTGCCGGCAATGGGTTACAGTTCACAGCGCCGGAAAACGGCGCTAGGCTGTCCAGCACCAGCCGCAGGGGAGGGGGGCGCGCAGACGCATGCGCGCCGCAAAGCCGGTAGGGGAAAATGAACGAAACCAGCAGCATCGAACCGCCCGATACGGCGGGGCGGTCAGGCGGCGCCTATCTGGGGCTGGAACCCCAGCCGCGCAGCTATCAGTCCTGGGTCGCAGACGAGACCATCGAGGATTACGCGCTGCGCTATGCCCCCGCCAGTTACCGGCGCTGGAGCCCGGCGACCATCACCCATACCGCGCTGGGCGGTATCTCGTTTCTGGCGCTTGAGGCGATCGGGGCGGCGCTGACGCTGTCCTGGGGGGTGCAGACGACGGTGGTGGCGGTGCTGATCGCGTCGGTCTTCATCTTTGTGACCAGCCTGCCGATCGCCTATCACGTCGCGCGCGCGAATGTGGACATGGATCTTTTGACGCGGGGGGCGGGGTTTGGCTATATTGGCTCGGCCATCACCTCGCTGATCTATGCGACCTATACGATCATCTTCTTTGCGCTCGAAGGGGTGATCATCGCGCAGGCGCTTCTGGTTGCGTTCGGCCTGCCATTGCCGGCGGGCTATCTGCTTTCGGCGATGGTGATCCTGCCGGTCGCGTCGCGGGGGATGACCGCGATTTCGCGGTTTCAACTGGTGACCCAGCTGCCTTGGATCGTGCTGGGGCTTTTGCCGTTCGCGGCGATTGCCTGGCGGGCGCCCGACGCGCTGGGCCAATGGCTGGCCGCGCCGGGGCCGGCGCCGGGGCTTTTGTCGCTGGGCGCGGCCATCGGGGTTCTTTGCGCGCTGACGGTGCAGATCGGCGAACAGGTCGATTACCTGCGCTTTCTGCCGCCGCGCGAAACCACCACGCGGGCGCGGTGGTGGGGGGCCTTGATCCTGGCCGGGCCGGGCTGGATCCTGATCGGCGGCACCAAGATCCTGATGGGCAGTTTCCTGGCCTGGCTGGCGATCCGCGCCGGTATGACCCCCGATATGGCGGTCGAGCCGATCGGCATGTTCCGCCACGCCTATGAATATCTTTTCGCGCCCGCCGCCGCGCTTTTGGTGGCGACGGTCTATGTGCTGATCGCGCAGATCAAGATCAACGTGACCAATGCCTATGCCGGCTCGCTGGCGGAATCGAATTTCTTCATGCGCGTCACCCGTTATCACCCCGGGCGGCTGATCTGGTTGTCATGGCATATCGCGGTCAGCTGCGCGCTGATGCTGATGGGGGTGTTTTCCACGCTTGAGGCGGTGCTGGCGATCTATGCCAATCTTGCGCTGGCCTGGCTGGGGGCGATCTTTGCCGATCTGGCGATCCTCAAGCCGCTGGGCCTGAGCCCGGCGCGGATCGAATTCCGCCGCGCCTATCTGCCGGATTTCAATCCGGTCGGCTGTGGCAGCATGGCGATTGGCGGGCTGACGGGGCTGATGCTTTATGCCGGGCTGGGCGGGCCGATCCTTCAGGCGTGGTCGGCGCCCATCGCTTTTGCGCTGTCGCTTTGCGCGTCCTGTGTGATCGGGATGTGGCGGCGCGGCGCCGGCTATCTGGCGCGGGTGCCGCATGTCTTTACCCGCCGCAGCCGCTGCGACTGTGCGATTTGTAGCCATGGCTATGAAACCCGCGACATGGCCTATTGCACCTTTTACGAGCGCCCGATCTGTTCGCTCTGTTGCAGCCTTGAGCCGCATTGCCGCGATTACTGCAAGCGGGCGCCGGCGCTGTCCGATGATGCGCCCGCGCCCGCCGCCGGCCCGGTTCAGCTGACCCGGGTGCCGCCCCGGCTTTGGCATCGGGTCTGGCAGATTGCGACGGTGTTCGGGGTTCTGATGGCGCTTTTGGGGGGCGCGTGGCTGGGCTTGCGGGACATGGCGGGCCGGCTGGGCGATCCCGGGCTGGGCACGGCGGTGTTTCTGGGCGCCGCGCCGCTGGTGGCGCTTTTGGCGTCATGGGCGGTGATGGCCAATGAACGCCGCCGCCTGACCGAAGAGGATCTGCTGGGCGCGCTGCGCCAGCTGGGTTCGGCGCAGCGCGAACTGGCCGTGCGCCAGCGCCTGGCCGCCGTGGGCGAGGTGGCCGCCACGATCAGCCATGAATTGCGCAACCCCCTTGGCACGATCTCAAGCTCGGTCGAGGTATTGTCCCGCAATCCCGGCCTTGGCGCCGATGCCGAAGAGGACGTGCTGCGCATCCGCCGCAGCATCGGCCGGTGCAGCCGGATCATCGATATCCTGTTGGATTTCGCGCGGCAGGGGGCGCATGAAACCGTGCCGGTCGATCTGCGCGCATGGCTGGCGGCGCTCATCGCGGAACATCCCTCGGGCGGGCTGGTCCGTTTGCAGGTGCCGTCGGGGATGCGGCTGCGCTGCGATCCCTCGCGGCTGCAATTCGCGATCCGCAACCTGATCGAGAACGCGGCCCATGCCGCCGAGGCCGCGCCCGGCCGCCGCCCCGATGTCGAGCTGCGCGCCTTTCACGATGCCGGCTTCACCATCATCGAGGTCGCCGATAACGGCACCGGCCTGCCGCCTGAGATGCGCGCCCGCGTCTTTGACCCGCTGGTCACGACCAAGGCCTCGGGGGTGGGGCTGGGTCTGACGCTGGTGCGGCGGGTGGCGCAGATGCATGGCGGCGATGCCTGGGTCGCGCGCACCGGCCCCCTGGGCACCGCCATGCGGCTGAGCATCGCGCAAACGCCATGATGGATGTGCCGAACCTTTCTGCCGCGCCCGATTCCACGGTGCGGCGGCTGTTGATCGTCGATGACGATGTGGATTTCGCGGTCTCGACCTCGCGGGCGCTGGGGCTTGCGGGGGTGGATTGCACGCTGGTCCATAGCGGGGCCGGGGCCTTGGATCAGCTGGCGCGCGACCCGGTCGAGGTGGTGCTTCTCGACATCCGTCTTGGGGGTGAGGACGGGACCGATCTTGCGGCCCGGCTGCGGGCGCGGCACCCGGATCTGATCGTGATCATCATGACCGCCTATGCCTCGGTCGACAGCGCGGTCGCGGCGCTCAAGGCCGGGGCCTATGATTATCTGCGCAAGCCGTTCTTTCTGGACGAGCTGGTGCAGGCGCTGGACCGTTGTTTCCAACTGGCTCAGCTGCGCCGCGACAAGGCCCGCGCCGAGCGCCAGCTTGCGCTTTTGCACCAGATCGAGGCGGCATCACAGCTTGCGGCGGGATTGTCGCATGATTTCAAGAATATGCTGGCGGTGATCGGGGCCAATCTGATGGTGATCGATGACGGGTTGCATGCGCACGACGTGCTCAAGCCCTATGCGACGGATGCGCGCGAGGCGGCGCTGACCGCCGCGGATCTGGTGGCGCGGCTGATGGGGTTCGCGCGCGGCGAAGGGCCGCCCGGCGCGGTGATCGACCTTGGCGCGGTGGTGGGCAATGTGGCGGCGATGCTGACGCGGACGCTGTGCCAGGGCATGGCGCTGGATCTGGACCTGCCGGCCGCGCCCTTGCTGGTGCCCGCCGATCCGCGTCAGGTGGAAACCGCGTTGCTGAACCTGTTGATCAATGCCCGCGATGCGACCGGCGGGCGGGGCCGGGTCGCGATCCGGCTTTCGCGGGTCTGGCGCGGTGGTCCCTATGCCCGGCTTGAGGTCGTGGATGACGGTCCCGGCCTGACCCCCGAGGGGCTGGAACGCGCGCTTGAGCCGCTATTCACCACCAAGCCCGAGGGCACCGGGCTGGGCCTGCCGATGATCCAGCAGATGGCCCTGCGCCATGGTGGCCGGTTCCGTATCGGCAATGCCGGTGGCGGTGACGCGATGGGTGGCGATGGCGCGCGCGGCGCGCGGGCGGTGCTGGATCTGCCTTGTCTGGGGGGCGATGAGGCCCCCGATCCGGGACTTGATCAGGGGTCGGGCGAAAACATGTAGCCGATGCCCCGGATGGTGCGGATGCGGTGATATTCGGGGCCCATGTCGCCGATCTTGCGGCGGATCTTGCCGATCATCACATCGACCGAACGGTCATAGGGCGACCATGTCCGGTTGACCGTCAGATCCATCAGCTGATCGCGGCTGAGGATGCGTCCCGGCCGTTGTGCCAGCACGCTGAGCAGGTTGAATTCCTGTGTCGTCAGGCTGCGGATGCGGTTCTGGGCGTCGTGCAATTGCCGCGTCGCCAGATCCAGCTGCCATTCGCCAAAACGCAGCCGCCCGGCACGCGGCGGGGTCGGCCCTGTGGCGTCGGCGCCGGGGTCGGCGGGCCTTGTGCCGGCGGGTGCCGGGATGCGGCGCAGGATGGCGCGGATGCGGGCCAGCAATTCGCGCGGTTCAAAGGGTTTGACCATGAAATCATCCGCTCCGATTTCCAGCCCGACAATGCGGTCCAGCGCCTCTTGCCGGGCGGACAGGAACAGGATGCCCATGCCGTCATCCCCCCGCAATTCGCGGGCCAGCGCATAGCCATCCTCGCGCCCGGGCAGGTTGACGTCCAGAACCACCATGTCAAAGCGCCTCCCCGCCAGCGCGGCGCGCATTTCGGCACCGTCATGGGCGGTCTGAACCGTGTAACCCTGTTCGGTGAAATAGCGGCTGAGAAAGCTGCTGAGCTTGCGGTCATCCTCGACGAACAGAAGGCGCGGCGACATGGCCGCGTGGCTGGCATCCTGTGGCTGCGGGGCCCGCTGGGCCGTCATGGCGAATGTCCCGATCAAGATATGGCCGGCTCTGCCCGGCTTTCGGGCGCGATCCGCCACCACGATAGCGGCGGCGCCCCCGTCCGCATAGTCCCGCGCGCCGGGATTTCACCAAGCGTTGATTCGGGACTTTGATCCCGGTCGGGCATTGCACAGCGGGCGTCACCGGGATAATAGAAATGTAATAACATAACATATACCGAGGACCCCATGCCCGACGCCAGTCCCCCCGCGCAGGACAAGCGCCTTCCCGTCACCGTGCTTTCCGGCTTTCTTGGCGCCGGCAAGACCACGCTTCTGAACCATGTGCTGAACAATCGCGAAGGGCGCCGTGTCGCGGTCATCGTCAATGACATGTCAGAGGTGAATATCGACGCCGATCTGGTCCGCGACGGGGCCGAGCTGAACCGGGCCGAGGAAAAGCTGGTCGAAATGAGCAATGGCTGCATCTGCTGCACGTTGCGCGACGACCTGTTGCAAGGGGTGCGCAAGCTGGCCGAAGAGGGGCGCTTTGACTATCTGCTGATCGAGGGGACCGGCATTGCCGAGCCGATGCCCGTTGCCGCGACCTTTGAATTCCGCGACGAGAATGGCGACAGCCTGGCCGATATCGCCCGGCTCGACACCATGGTGACGGTGGTCGATGCGGTGAACCTGACCCGCGACTTTTCCAGCCATGATTTCATCGCCGACCGTGGCGAAAGCATGGGCGAGGGGGACGACCGCACGCTGGTCAACCTGTTGACCGATCAGATCGAATTTGCCGATGTCGTGGTCTTGAACAAGATCACCGAGGCCGGCCCCGAACGGCTGGATCAGGCGCGCAAGATCGTGCGCGCGCTCAACCCCGAGGCCCGGCTGATCGAGACCGACTTTTCGCGCGTGCCAGCCAATGAGATATTCGACACCGGGCTGTTCGATTTCGACCGCGCGCATCTGAACCCGATGTGGGCCAAAGAGCTTTACGGTTTCGCCGACCACATCCCCGAGACCGAGGAATATGGCATCACCTCATTCGTCTATCGCGCGCGGCGGCCGTTTCATCCGCAACGCATCCATGCGGTGCTGAACGGCGATCTGCCGGGCGTGATCCGGGCCAAGGGGCATTTCTGGATCGCCAGCCGCCCCAACTGGGCGGCCGAGTTCAGCCTTGCGGGCGCGATCTCGACGGTGGTGCCGCTGGGCGGTTGGTGGGCGTCGGTGCCCCGCGAACGCTGGCCCGAGCATCCCGACGCGCTTGCGGAAATGAAACGCAACTGGTCCGAGCCCTGGGGCGACCGGCGTCAGGAGCTGGTCTTTATCGGCAGCGGCATGGATTGGGCCGCCATCACCGAACGGCTGGACGCGGCGCTGGTCGACACGCAGGATTTCCGTCCCTCGGACTGGAAAGCGCTGCCCGATCCGTTCCCGCAATGGGGCCAGCGCCGCACGGCCTGATCCCTGCCGATGTCGGGCAATCTGGCAAGCACGCTGGCGCGGCGCGGCAGGGGCCGGCCGATGGATCGCTATGACCGGCTGCCGGCGGAACTGCGCCGCTGGCTGGCCGGGGCGGCCCTGCCCTGGAGTGCGGGTTCCGCGCTGCGGCTGTGGCGGCGGCTGGACCGCGAAACCGGCGGCGATGTGGCGCGGATGCTGCGCCGGCTGGAACTGGCGGAACGCCGGATGCTGGCGCGCGACTGCCCGCGCATCTGGGGGGCGGCCTATCCGCTGGATGCGCCACCCCGCCGCGACAGGGGCGATTGACAGCCGGGGCGCGGCTTTGCATTCTGGCATTTCACCAGGGGTGTCCCGACAAGGGGCTGAGATTCTGCTGGGCCGTCAGGCAGCGCAGGGGACCCGATGAACCTGATCCAGTTCATACTGGCGTAGGGACGGTGCGGATGCCCATGCGGCGGGCCGGTTGCGGCCATGCCTTCGGGGTATTCTCCTTTCCCGTCAGTGCTGGGTCTCCAACGCTTGCAAAGCCAGGAGCCTGACATGACATCCGATCCGACGACGACGATCCCCGCCCCGACCAATCCGACACCCCCGGCCCAGCCGGTTCTGACCGTGACCACCGGCGCGCTGCCGGCCTCGGCCAAGGTGCATGTTGCGGGGGTGATCCATCCCGATATCCGCGTGCCGATGCGCGAAATCGCCCTGCATCCCAGCGCGGGCGAGCCGCCCCTGCGGGTCTATGACGCCTCGGGGCCCTATACCGATCCGGGGGCGGCGATTGCCATCGAACGCGGCCTGCCGCGCCTGCGCGAAAGCTGGGTCGCGGCGCGCGGCGATACCGAAAGCTATGCCGGGCGCGAGGTCCGCCCCGAGGATAACGGCTTTGCCGCCGACGACCGGCTGACCCCGGAATTCACCACCTGCCACCGGCCGCGGCGCGCCCGGGACGGCCGCGCGGTGACCCAGCTGGCCTATGCCCGCGCCGGCATCGTCACCCCGGAAATGGAATTCATCGCCATCCGTGAAAATCTGGCCCGCCAACAGGCCGCCGAGACCGCGCCACGCCGGGACGGCGACAGTTTCGGCGCCGCGATCCCGGCCCATGTCACCCCCGAATTCGTCCGCGACGAGGTGGCGCGCGGCCGCGCCATCATCCCCGCCAACATCAACCACCCCGAGGCCGAGCCGATGATCATCGGCCGCAATTTTCTGGTCAAGATCAACGCCAATATCGGCAATTCCGCCGTCACCTCGTCCATGGCCGAAGAAGTGGAAAAGATGGTCTGGGCGATCCGCTGGGGCGCCGACACGGTGATGGACCTGTCCACCGGGCGCAATATCCACAATATCCGCGAATGGATCATCCGCAATTCGCCGGTCCCCATCGGCACCGTGCCGCTGTATCAGGCGCTGGAAAAGGTCGGCGGCATCGCCGAGGACCTGTCCTGGCAGGTGTTTCGCGACACGCTGATCGAACAGGCCGAACAGGGCGTCGATTATTTCACCATCCATGCCGGGCTGCGGTTGCACCACATCCCGCTGACCGTGGACCGGGTGACGGGGATCGTGTCGCGCGGCGGCTCGATCATGGCGAAATGGTGCCTGCACCATCACCGCGAAAGCTTTCTTTACGAACATTTCCCCGAGATCTGCGAAATCATGCGCGCCTATGACGTGTCCTTCAGCCTGGGCGACGGGCTGCGCCCCGGCTCGATCGCCGATGCCAATGACGCGGCGCAATTCGCCGAGCTGGAAACCCTGGGCGAACTGACCCGGATCGCATGGGATCACGATTGCCAGGTGATGATCGAGGGACCGGGTCATGTGCCCATGCACAAGATCCGCGAAAACATGGACAAGCAGCTGGAAATCTGCGCCGAGGCGCCCTTTTATACGCTGGGGCCGCTGACCACCGATATCGCGCCGGGCTATGACCACATCACCAGCGGCATCGGCGCGGCGATGATCGGTTGGTTCGGGACAGCGATGCTGTGCTATGTCACGCCCAAGGAGCATCTGGGCCTGCCCGACCGCGACGATGTGAAAACCGGGGTCATCACCTACAAGATCGCCGCCCATGCCGCCGATCTGGCCAAGGGGCACCCGGCCGCGCAGCTGCGCGACGATGCGCTGTCGCGCGCGCGGTTCGAATTCCGCTGGGAGGATCAGTTCAACCTGTCGCTGGACCCCGACACGGCGCGGGCCTTTCACGATCAGACCCTGCCGAAAGAGGCGCATAAGCTGGCGCATTTCTGTTCGATGTGCGGGCCGAAATTCTGTTCGATGCGGATATCGCACGAGATCCGCGCCGATGCCCGCCAACAGGGCATGGCCGATATGGCCCGCAAATATCGCGAGGGCGGCGATCTTTACATGCCCGCCCTACAGGACGGCTGATCGGGGCCGGTTGGGGCGGGCGGTGCATTGCGCCGCCCGCCTGCGCGGGCCGCCTATCCGAACAGATGCAGGATCAGCGGCGCGATGATCGCGGTCAGCACCGCGTTCAGCCCCATGCCGATGCCGGCAAAGGCGCCGGCGGTTTCATTGACCTGAAATGCGCGGGCGGTGCCGATCCCATGCGCGGCCACGCCCAGCGAAAACCCCCGCGCCCGCCAGTCCCGGATGCCAAGCGCGTTCAGCAAGGGCGTCGCGATGATGGCGCCGAACACCCCCGTCAACAGCACCAGAACGGCGGCGATGGTCGGCTCGCCCCCCAGCCGTTCGGCGATGCCGATCGCGACCGGCGCCGTGGTCGATTTCGGCGCCATGCTTGCCATCATCACCTGCGGCAGGCCGAATGCCCGCGCGATCAGCAGGACCGACACCACCGCCGTCACCGACCCCGCCAGCAATGCGGCGATCAGCGGCAGCGCCGCCTGTCGCACCCGGCGCAGATTGTCATAAAGCGGCATCCCCAGCGCGACGGTCGCCGGTCCAAGCATGAAATGGACGAATTTCGCGCCCTCGAAATAGGTCTGATAGCTGGTGCCGGTGATCCACAGCAGCACGGCCAGAATGATCACCGCAACCAGCACCGGATTGGCCCAGCTTTGCCGGCCCATGCGCTGGAAAAAGCTGGCGCCCAGCCAATAGGCGATCAGCGTCGCGGTCAGCCACAAAAGCGGCTCGCGGGTCAGATAGCTCCAGATCAGGGCGGGATCGGTCATTCGCCGGGCTCGCTGTTCTGACCGGTCCAGCGCGCCACGATCTTGAAGACCAGCGCCCCCGCCGCGATGGCCAGCGCGGTCGACACGGTCAGCGCGACGGCAATGGCCAGCCCCTCTTGCCGGAACTGTTGCAGATGCGCGACCACGCCGACCCCCGCAGGCACGAAAAACAGCGACAGATTGCCCAGAATGGTCGATGTGACCGGCCGCAGCATCTGGGCCAGCGACGGCCGCAGCGCGCAGCCCGCGACCAGCAAGAGCAGCCCCAGCACCGGCCCGGGCAGCGGCAGGCCAAGGCCGCGGGTCACGACCTCACCGATCAGTTGCAGCGACAAAAGGACACAAAGCGCAGGAATCATGCCGGTCAGGTTATCACCGCGATGTTCTTGTGTTGATCCCCTAAAACTTGTGGATAACCGCGTCATCCCGCCAATATCTTGTGGTTTCGGTTGACTCATCGGCGGCCAGCCGCGAAAATCACCGGCATTTACGGCATAGGATGGACCCCCCTTGCGCTTTGACCGGCTGCGACTGAATGGCTTCAAAAGCTTTGTGGACCCGACCGATCTGGTCATCCATGAGGGGCTGACGGGCGTGGTCGGGCCGAATGGTTGCGGCAAGTCGAACCTGCTTGAGGCGCTGCGCTGGGTCATGGGGGAAAACCGTCCCACCGCCATGCGCGGCGAGGGGATGGAGGACGTGATCTTTGCCGGCACCTCGCGCCGCTCGGCCCGCGCCCATGCCGAGGTCACGCTGAGCATCGACAATTCCCAGCGTCTGGCCCCCGAGGCGGTGAACACCAGCGACAGCCTGGACATCACCCGCCGCATCACCCGCGACGCCGGCAGTGCCTATCGCATCAACGGCAAAGAGGTGCGCGCGCGCGACGTGCAGATGCTTTTCGCAGATGCCTCGACCGGGGCGCATTCGCCGGCGCTGGTGCGGCAGGGACAGATTTCGGAACTGATCAACGCAAAGCCCAAGGCGCGCCGCCGCATTCTGGAAGAGGCGGCGGGCATTTCGGGCCTGTATCAGCGCCGCCACGAGGCAGAGCTGAAGCTGAACGGGGCCGAGGCGAACCTGACCCGCGTCGATGACACGCTGGATCAGCTGTCGGCACAGGCCGCCAGTCTGGGCCGACAGGCCCGCGCCGCCGCCCGCTATCGCGAAATCGGGGCCGCCCTGCGTCTGGCCGAGGGGCAGTTGCTGTATCGCCGCTGGGCCGAGGCGGACCGGGCGCGCGATCTGGCCGTGCAGGCGCTGCGCGAGGCCATTGCCGCCGCCGCCGAGGCCGAGGCCGCCGCCCGTCGCGCCATCGCCGCGCGCGAGGCCGCCGACAGCGAACTGCCGCCCCTGCGCGAAGAGGAACAGATCGCTGCCGCCATCCTGTCGCGCGCCACCGTCGAGCGCGAGGCCTTGGACGAGGCCGAGGCCCGCGCCGCGCAGGCGATCCAGACCCTGTTGGCGCGCATCGCCCAACTGGACCGCGACATCGAACGCGAATCGGCGCTGAACCATGACGCGGGCGAGGTGATCGCCCGGCTGGATTGGGAAAAGCGCGAATTGGACAAGGCCGGTCAGGGCCATGACGCGCGGCTGGAAACCGCCAGCGCCAGCGCCGATGAGGCCGCCGAGGCTCTGCGCGAGGTCGAGGCCAAGCTGGCCGAGTTGACCGACGAATCCGCCCGTCTGGCCGCGCGGCACCAATCCGCCGAGCGGCTGGCCCATGACCTGCGCCAGATGCTGGACCGTGCCAGCCGCGCTGCCGCCGAGGCCGAGGCCGCCGCCGCCCGCGCCACCGAAACCGGGCATGAGGCCGAGGCCGCCCGCGCCGCCGCCGACGCAGCCCAGGACGAGGCCCGCGAGCGCGTCGAGGCCGCCGAAGAGGCCCTTGCCAGCGCCGAGGATTCGCGCGGCGCGCTTGAGGCCGAGGAATCCGCCGCCCGCGCCGCCCGCGCCGAGGCCGAGGGCGAGGTTTCCGCCCTGAACGCCGAAATGGCGGCGTTGCGGCGGCTGGTCGAGCGCGGCGACAGCGGCGGCAAGTCGATCCTTGATCTGGTGCGCGTGGCGCGCGGCTATGAGACGGCCTTTGGCGCGGCGCTGGGGGACGATCTGTCGGCGGGGCTGGCCAGCGATGGCTCGGGCTGGCACGCGCTGCCGGGCTATGACCGGGTCCAGCCATTGCCCGCCGGCGCCGAGCCGCTGGCCCCGCATGTCGAGGGGCCGGGGGCGCTGTCGCGGCGCATGTCGCAGGTTGGGCTGGTTGCGGATGCGCAGGCGGGTTCGGCGATGCAGGCGGCGCTGGCCCCGGGGCAGCGGCTGGTGACCCGCGCCGGCGATCTGTTCCGTTGGGACGGGATGCGGGTGATGGCGGGCGAGGCCGCGTCATCCGCCGCGCTGCATCTGCAAAAGGTGAACCAGCTGGCCGAAATGACCGGTCAGGCCGAGGCCGCACAGGCCCGGGCCGAGGATGCCGCAGCCGCCCATCAGGGCCTGCGCGACCGGCTTTCCGCCGCCAGCGAGGCCGAAAAGCGTGCCCGCGATGCCCGGCGCGAGGCGGAGCGCGGCCTGTCCGATGCCGCCCGTGCCGTGACGCGGGCAGAATCCGACCTGTCCATGGCGCAAAGCCGCGCCGAATCCGCCCGCGCTGAACTGGCCCGCCATCAGGCCGATGCCGGCGACGCCCGTGCCCGCCTGTCCGAGGCTGAACGGATGCTGGCCGATCTGCCCGATCGCGCTGCTGCTGCGGATGCCGTCGAACATGCCCGTACCGGGGTCGAGGCGGCGCGCATCGCCACCATGACCCGGCGCGGCGCGCTGGACGAATTGCGGCGCGAGGCGAATGCCCGGCTGCGGCGTTCGCAGGAAATCGCCAAAGAGGAATCCGGTTGGCGGCTGCGTCTGGATCAGGCCGGCACCCGGGCCGCCGAGCTTTCCGCCCGCCGCGAACAGGCCGCCCTCGATCTGGAAGAGGCCGAGGCCCAGCCCGAGATTTTGGCCGAACGCCGCGAGGTTCTGACCGAGGCCGAGGCCCGTGCCGGCGACCGGCTGGATCAGGCCCGTGCCGCGCTGTCGGTCGCCGATCAGGCGTTGCGCGCCGTCTCGGACGCCGAACGCGAGGCCGAGCGTGCCGCATCCGAGGCGCGCGAGCTGCGCGCCGCGCGCGAGGCCCGCACCGACGCCGCCACCGAGGCCGAAGCTGCGGCCCGCGCCCGCATCCTTGAGGAAACCGAAACGACGCCGCAGGCGCTGTTGGAATCCCTGGGCGAGGTTGAGGATGCGGCCCCCGCCGAGCTTGAGGATCGCGTCGCCCGCCTGCGCCAAAGCCGCGATGCGCTTGGCGCCGTCAACCTGCGCGCCGAGGAAGACAAGCGCGAGCTGGACGCGGAACGCGACCGTCTGGGCGGCGAGAAAGAGGACCTGACCGAGGCGATCCGCAAGCTGCGCCAGGGCATCGGCAGTCTGAACCGCGAGGGGCGCGAGCGTCTGTTGGCGGCGTTCGACACGGTGAACGCCAATTTCACCACGCTTTTCACGCATCTGTTCGGCGGCGGCGAGGCGCGGCTGGTGCTGGTCGAATCCGACGATCCGCTTGAGGCCGGGCTGGAAATCATGTGCCAGCCGCCTGGCAAGAAACTCAGCACGCTGAGCCTGTTGTCGGGCGGCGAACAGACGCTGACCGCGCTGGCGCTGATCTTTGCCGTGTTTCTGGCCAACCCCGCCCCGATCTGCGTGTTGGACGAGGTGGACGCCCCCCTCGACGACGCCAACGTGACCCGTTTCTGCGATCTGATGGACGAAATGACCCGCCGCACCGATACCCGCTTTCTTGTGATCACACACCACGCCGTCACCATGTCGCGCATGGACCGGCTGTTTGGCGTGACCATGGTGGAACAGGGCGTCAGCCAGCTGGTCAGCGTCGATTTGAAGCGCGCCGAGGCTCTGGTCGCCTGAGCATGCATCCGTTAAGGAGGCGCCGTGGCGTGGAGTGGTTAATGCGTGCCCTGATTCCCCTCTTGGTTGTCGCCTTGCTGACAGCCCCGGCCGTTGCCGCGCAAAATCGCGGCGATGCGGATGCGGTGGCGCGCATGATGGCCGAGGCTGGCCTGTCGGTGACGCGGCTGACCGACCGCAAGGGCGATCCGATGCTGGAAAGCCAGATCGAGGGCGCGGTCTTTCATGTCAATTTCTACGATTGCCGCCCGGCCTGTCAGGCGATGCAGTTTTCGGCCGGGTTTCAGCTGGATGCCCCGATGCCGATGGAAATGGCGAATCTGTGGAATCGCGACCGGCGTTTCGCCCGGGTTTATCTGGATTCCTCGGGCGATCCGTTCATCGAAATGGATATCGGACTTGCAGGCGACGGCATCGGGCGCAAGAATTTCGATGACGCGCTAGAGACATGGCGTATCCTGTTGCAGGATTTCCGTGAATTCATCGACTGGTAGGGGATTGGGATGAGCATCGAAAAACGACTGAGCGAATTGGGGATCGCGCTGCCTGCCGCGCCGGCGCCGGCGGCCAATTATGTGCCCTATGTGATCGTGGGCAACATGCTTTACATTTCCGGCCAGATCAGCACGACCAAGGGCCGGCTGGGCGACGATCTGAGCACCCAGCAGGGCGCGGATGCCGCGCGCAGCTGCGGGCTGGCGCTGTTGGCGCAGGCCAGTGCGGCGCTGGGGACGCTCGACCGCGTCAAGCAGGTGGTGCGTCTGGGCGGGTTCGTGACCTCGACCCCGGATTTCACCGAACAGCCCGAGGTGGTGAACGGCTGTTCGGATCTGATGGTCGAGGTGTTCGGTCCCAAGGGCCGGCATGCCCGGGCCGCGGTGTCGGTTCCCGCCCTGCCGCGCGGCGTCGCGGTCGAGGTGGATGCCATCTTCGAGATCGTTTGATGGCGCTGCATCCCGATTTCATCCATGTGCCGATTGCGCATCGCGGGCTGCACCGTCCGGGGCTGCCGGAAAACAGCATGGCGGCGTTTCGCGCCGCCATCGCCCATGGCTATGGCATCGAATGCGATATTCAGCGCGCCATGGACGGCACGCCGATGGTGTTTCACGACTATGAGCTGGGCCGTCTGACCGGCGAGACGAACGGCACCGTCGCCGCCAGCA
Source organism: Paracoccus mangrovi (assembly GCF_042648425.1). Lineage (NCBI taxonomy): Bacteria > Pseudomonadati > Pseudomonadota > Alphaproteobacteria > Rhodobacterales > Paracoccaceae > Paracoccus > Paracoccus mangrovi. Next base: position 282,603 of record NZ_JBHRXJ010000003.1, read on the forward strand.
CCCCGGCCCAGCTGGCGCGGCTGCGGCTTTCGGGCACGGATGAGGCGATGCCGACCCTGGCCGAGATGTTGGCCGAGGTTGCCGGTCGGGTGCCCTTGCTGATCGAGATCAAGGACCCGACGCTGGCTTCGGGGGCGGATGTGGGCGCGCTGCCCCAGCGCGTGGCCGAGGTGCTGGCCGGCTATGACGGGCCGGTTGCGGTCATGTCCTTTAACCCGCATGTGATCGCGGCCTTTCACAAGGCGGCGCCGGGGATCGCGGTCGGTCTGACCACCTGTGCCTATGAGGCCGGGGAATGGCCGATGCTGGATGATGCCAGCCGCGACCATCTGGCCCGGATCGCCGATTTCGACGCCGTCGGGGCCAGCTTCATCTCGCATGACCGCAATGATCTGGACAATCCGGCGGTCACGGCGCTGAAGGCGCGGGGGGTGCCGGTTCTGACCTGGACGATCCGTTCGGCCGCGCAAGAGGCCGAGGCCCGCCATGTCGCCGACAATATCACCTTTGAGGATTACATGGCCAATAACGGCTGATCGCGGCGGCAACTCGTTGGGATGGGGGCAGGCATGGGCAAGGTGATGATCGTGACCGGCGCCGCGCGCGGCATCGGGCGGGCGGTCGCCATGATGGCGGCGGATCGGGGTTGGGATCTGGCGATCAACTGGCACAGCGACGATGCCGCCGGCCATGAGGTGATTGAGGCGGTCCGCGCCAAGGGCCGCCGCGCCATCGGCCTGCGCGGGGATGTCGCGCGCGAGGATGACGTGATCGCGCTTTTCGATGCCGCCGTGCGCGATCTGGGCGGGATCGATTCCGTGATCGTCAATGCCGGGATCCTGGCCCAGACCATGCCCCTGGCCCAGATGAGCGCGGCGCGCATGCAGCGCGTCGTCGACGTCAACGTGATGGGCGCGCTTTTGACCGCGCGCGAGGCGGCGCGGCGGCTGGGCCGGCCCATGGACCGGCCATCGGCCACGATCGTTCTGGTCAGTTCGGCCGCGGCGCGGCTGGGCAGTCCGGGCGAATTCGTCGATTACGCGGCCAGCAAGGGCGCGCTGGACAGCCTGAATATCGGGCTGGCCAAGGAATTGGCGGCGCAGAACATCCGCGTGAACGCCGTCCGTCCCGGCCTGATCGAGACCGGGATCCACGCCTCGGGCGGACAGCCGGACCGGGCGCAGCGTCTGGCCGCGGGTGTGCCCATGGCCCGCCCGGGCAGCGCCGATGAGGTGGCCGAGGCGATCCTGTGGCTGGCCGGCGAAGAGTCGAGCTATGTCACCGGCACGCATCTGGACGTCACCGGCGGCCGCTGACAAAGCACCGTTGGATGCCTATCTTGCAGCCCATGCGCGAACTCTCTGTCTCGGTCCTGCCTGCGATTTCCGATATCGACCCCGCCGAATGGGATGGCTGCGGGGCCGATGCGACGCCATTCACCACCCACCGCTTTCTGGCCGCGCTCGAGGCGTCGGGATCGGTCGGACAGGATACCGGCTGGCATCCCAGCCATCTTGTGGCGCGGCTGGATGGCCGGGTCGCAGGGGTCGCGCCCTGTTACCTGAAAACCCACAGCCAGGGCGAATATATCTTTGATCACGCCTGGGCCGAGGCTTATGCCCGCGTCGGGGGCCGCTATTATCCGAAACTGCAATGCGGGGTGCCGTTCACGCCGGTGACCGGGCCAAGGCTGATCGCACAGTCCCCGGCGGTGCAGGGCGCGCTGTTGCAGGCGATGGCGCAGGTCGCCCAGCAAAACGGCCTTTCGGGCGCGCATGTCACCTTTTGCACCGAAGCCGAAACCCGGCTGGGCGAAGAGGTGGGCTTTCTGGCCCGGGCCAGCGAACAGTTCCACTGGCAGAACCAGGGCTATGGCAGCTTTGACGATTTTCTGGCGCAGCTGTCGTCGCGCAAGCGCAAGGCGATCCGCAAGGAACGCGAGCGCGCGCAGGGTTTCGGCGGCACCATCCGCAGCCTGACGGGCGATCAGATCCGGCCCGAACACTGGGACGCGTTCTGGGCGTTCTATCAGGATACGGGCGGGCGCAAATGGGGGCGTCCCTATCTGACGCGCGAGTTCTTTGACATCCTGCATGACACGATGCGCGAGGATTGCCTGTTGGTGATGGCGGAACGCGACGGCGCGCCGGTCGCGGGTGCGCTGAACCTGATCGGGCGCGATGCGCTTTATGGCCGCTATTGGGGCTGTCTCGAGGATCACCGCTTCTTGCATTTCGAGCTGTGCTATCACCGCGCCATCGACTGGGCCATCGCACAGGGCATCCCCCGGGTCGAGGCCGGCGCCCAGGGCGAACACAAGCTTGCGCGCGGCTATCTGCCCAGCCAGACCCATTCCCTGCATTGGGTCGCGGATGAAGGCTTTTCCAACGCCATCGCCGAATATCTGCGGCGCGAACGTCTGGCGGTGGATCAGGAAATGGCCGTGCTGACCGAAATGGGCCCGTTCCGGCGCGGCTAGTTGCGCTTGACCAGCCGGAACGCGACCGAGGCGCCCCAGCCCGCCGCAATCGCGATGGCAAGCGACATGATCCCGTAAACAAACGGATTTTCCAGCGCCAGACGATAGAGCCAGCGTTCCAGCCCGACCTTGCGCACCTCGATCGGCGCGCGGAAGGTGTCGATGACCTTGCCGTCGCGCAACAGAAAGATGCGGGCGCTGTAATCCCCCTCGATCAGGTTGGCGGGCAGTCGGACATCGGCGCGAAACAGTGTCTGTTCGGCCAGCCGCACCGCGCCGTCATCCTGGCGGTACAGGCCGTCCGCCTCGCGCAGCTGGATCAGGGCCTCGGTATAGGGGACGGCATCCTCGACATCCAGCGGGCCGGCAAAGCTGCGCATGGCCAGCGGCACCGAGATGCGGAAACGCTGATCCTCGTCCTTGGGCAGGATCAGGTGCAGCGCGCGGGTCGAGGCGACGACATAAAAGCTGGGCGCGGCGCCGATGCTGACGCGGCCGGTATTGACCCAGACGCCCAGCCTGCGTTCCTTGTGGCGGACGGTCACCGCCTCGGACGGGCCGGCGACGGCGACGATCACATCCAGCGTCTCGCCGGGCGGGATCGGGGTTTCGCGCTTGATGGCGCCATAGATGATGATTTCCGAGCCGTCGAAATTGGTGGTGATGTCGATATCTTCGTGCGAGATGCCGGCGACGATCTTTTCGGCCGGCTCTTCGGGCGCGGGATCGGTGTTTTGCGCCATCGCCGGCGCGACCAGCAGCATCAGCCCCAGCAACAGCGGCAGGCCGCGCACGATCATTTCAACAGCCCCGGCGTGATCGAATATAGGTTCTCGGGGCGCAGGAACAGGTCGAGCGCCAGCTTGCCACAGACCGCCAGCACCAGAAGCGCAAGCAGGATGCGCAGCTGTTCGGCCCGAAGCCGCGTGCCCCAATGGGTGCCGATCTGTGCGCCGACGACGCCGCCCACGATCAACAGCACCGCAAGCATGACATCGACCGTGTTCGACGATACCGCATGCATCAGTGTCGTATAGGCCGACAGAAAAGTGATCTGAAACAGGGATGTACCGATCACGACCTTGGTCGGCATGCCCAGCAGATAGATCATCGCCGGCACCATGATAAAGCCGCCGCCGACGCCCATGATCGCGCCCAGAACGCCGACCAGCGCCCCCACCAGCAGGACCGGAATGGCGCTGATATAAAGGCCCGAGGCGCGGAATTTCATCTTGAGCGGCCAGCGATGCACCCAGCCGTGTTGATGCCGGCGCATCGGTTTGACCGGGCCGCTGATCCGGGTGCGGCGCAGCGCGCGCAGGCTTTCCTGCAACATCATCGCCCCGATCAGGCCCAGAAAGATGACATAGCAAAGCTGCACCACCAGATCGACCTGACCCAGCCGCGACAACAGGTTGAACAATAGCACGCCCAGCGACGATCCGATCAGCCCGCCGGCCAGCAGCACCCAGCCCATTCGGAAATCGACGGTCTTGCGTTTGACATGCGCCAGCACCCCCGAAAAGGACGAGGCGACGACCTGATTGGCGCCGGTCGCCACCGCAATCGGGGGCGGAATGCCGATAAAGAACAAAAGCGGCGTGATCAGGAACCCCCCGCCGACGCCAAACAGGCCCGACATCAGCCCGACGATGCCGCCAAGCCCGATCAGGGTGAAGGAATTCACCACCACCTCGGCAATGGGAAGATAAATCTGCATGACGTGTCCGGCCGCGAGCCCTGATTCGATCCTGCCGGTAACTTCGCGTAAGGTCAAACGGTCTGCGGGCGTTTCCTGTGGGTTGTCGCAGGCTTGCGGCCCGGATAATCATGTTCTCACGAAAGCATGATGGCGCGTGCGTCATTCGGGCAACGCGGGGAAGCCGATGCGGATTCTGATAACCAATGACGATGGCATCAACGCGCCGGGCCTCGAGGCGCTTGAGGCCATCGCCGCCGAGCTGGCCGGCCCCAAGGGCGAGGTCTGGACCGTGGCGCCGGCATTCGAGCAATCGGGCGTCGCCCATTGCATCAGCTATGTCCACCCCACCCTGATCGCCCAGCTGGGTCCGCGCCGCTATGCGGCCGAGGGGACGCCGGCCGATTGCGTGTTGGCCGCCATCGCCGACGTGCTCAAGGGAAATCCCCCCGATCTGGTGCTGTCGGGGGTGAACCGGGGCAACAATTCCGGTGAAAACGTCATGTATTCGGGCACCATCGGCGGCGCCATGGAGGCGGCGCTGCAAGGTCTGCCGGCCATCGCGCTGTCGCAATATATGGGCCCGAAGACCGCCGCGCTGAACGATCCGTTCGAGGCGGCGCGCGTGCATGGGCCGGCCCTGATCCGGCAGTTGCTGGAACATGGCGACTGGAATGCGGATCAGGATTTCCGCCTGTTCTACAATATCAATTTTCCGCCCTGCGATGCCGCCTCGGTCAAGGGGGTGCGGGTGGTGGCCCAGGGCCGCCGACAGGGCGTTCGCTTTGAGGTCGAGCCCTATCATGCCCCGAACGGGCGGCGTTTTCTTTGGGTGATGGGCGGATCGCAAACCGCGCCGGCGACGCCGGGCAGCGATGTCGACGTGAACATGCAGGGTTATATCTCGCTGACGCCGATGCGGCCCGATCTGACCTGTCACGCCTCGCTGGCCGGGCTGCGCGGCGCCCTGGAAAAAGGCTAGCGCGGATGAGCGACGATCCCGCAGATGACGATCCGGGTGGCGCCGAACGCAAGATGCGCTTTCTGTTTCAGCTGCGTCAGCGCGGGGTGACGGATCCCCGCGTGCTTGAGGCGATGGAGCGGATCGACCGTGGCGAATTCGTGCGCGGTCATTTCGAGGATCGCGCCTATGACGATACGCCGCTGCCCATCCCCTGCGGTCAGACCATCAGCCAGCCCTCGGTGGTCGGGCTGATGACCCAGGCGCTTGAGGTGGGGCCGCGCGACAAGGTGCTCGAAATCGGGACGGGCTCGGGCTATCAGGCGGCGATCCTGTCGCTTTTGTGCCGCCGCGTCTATACGGTGGACCGCCACCGCCGGCTGGTGACCGAAGCCGAGGCGATCTTTCGCCATTTCGGCCTGTCCAACATCACCGCGATGGTGTCCGACGGCTCGCGCGGTTTGCCCGATCAGGCGCCCTTTGATCGCATCATGGTGACCGCCGCGGCCGAAGACCCGCCCGGGCCGCTCTTGGCGCAGTTGAAGATCGGCGGTATCATGGTGGTGCCGGTCGGGCAGTCGGACGCGGTCCAGACCCTGATCCGTGTCAGGCGCGGTGAAAACGGCTTTGATTATGACGAATTGCGGCAGGTGCGCTTTGTGCCGCTGGTCGAGGGATTGGGACAGACATGATCCCCGGCCGACCAGAGTAAGGAACGGGCAGATGGCGAAAATCAAGCAATTGGCATTGGCCGCCGGAACCATGGCGGCCCTGGCGTCATGCGGACCGAATGGCGGGTTGGACCTGAACAATTTCGATCCGGACCTGCGTCGGCTGGGGGGGCTGAATACTGCGGACGCCGCCGCCCGTTCGGCGCCGCGTCCGACCCCGGATCAGCGCGGGGTGATTTCCTATCCCGGCTATCAGGTCGCCATCGCGCGACAGGGCGATACCGTCGCGACCGTTGCCGCGCGGCTGGGGATGAACGCGGCCGAGCTGGCAAGCTACAATGCCATCAATGCCAATACCGTGCTCAATCCCGGTGCGGTCGTGGCCTTGCCGCGTCGCGTGGCCGCGGGGGCCGCGCCCGCGACGGCCTCTGTGGCGGCGCCGGTCGTGTCATCGACCGGGCAGGTCAGCGATCCCTTTGCCGGCCAAGGCATCAAACAGCCCAATGTTGCCGCCGCCGGCGGTGCGGTGACGTCGACCACCCTGCCGGCATCCAGCCAACCCAAGCAGCACGTTGTGGCGGCGGGGGAAACCGCATGGTCGATTTCCCGCAAGTACGGCGTGTCGGCCAATGATCTGGCACAATGGAACGGGCTGTCATCGGACATGACATTGCGTGTCGGGCAACGCCTGCTGATCCCGGTGGCGGGGCAGAAGCGTCCAGAAAATGCCGTGGCCGTGACCACCGTGCCCGGAACGGGAAGTCCGACCCCGCGCCCGCCGTCATCATCGGAACCCTTGCCGGCCGAAAAGACCAAGCCGGTCAGCGCCCCTGTCGATAAGCCAAGCAGTCCCGATCTGGGCAAGACCCGCACCGCGGCATCCGGCAACGGCAAGTTCCGCATGCCGGTCAATGGCTCGATCATCCGCACCTATCAGAAGGGCAAGAATGAGGGGATCGACATTTCCGCCGCACCGGGCAGCACGGTAGCCGCCGCCGGAAGCGGGACGGTTGCCGCCATCACCCGCGATGTCGATCAGGTTCCGATCATTGTCATCCGCCATGACGGCAATCTGATGACCGTCTATGCCGGGCTGGACAATGTCACCGTCAGCAAGGGCCAAAGCGTCAGCGCCGGCACCGCCTTGGGCAAGGCCCGCAGTCAGGGCGTCGTCCATTTCGAGGTGCGTCAGGGGTTCGAGAGCGTCAATCCCGAGAAATATCTGAACTGAATCCGTTCGCCGATTGCCGGTCACAGTTTGCTGACCGCCGGGCATTGATCCCCGAGCGTTGATCACCGGACGCGGGCAGGGGGTCCCGTGAGGGGTCCTTGCCGCGCCCGGGGATGGCCGGGCATCAGGGACCGGGGCGCGGGCGCAAACGGCCCATGCCCCAGTCCCGGCTTGCCGTCATTCCTGTTCGCACATCTGGCGCAGGGTCAGCTCGATTTCGTGACGGATCATCTGTTGCAGATTGCGGCTGAGACGGTTGCCGATCTCGCCCTGAAGTTCCTGGCGAATGGCTTCACGGATCATGCCGCGCAGATGCGTGCCCTTTTGCGCGTCCTTGTCCTGGCGCGCGAACAGATGCGGTTCGCCGGTTTCGGGCAGAGCATCGTCAAGCTTGATCTGGGTTTCCATGACAGGGGTGATCGGGGTCACGGAAGCATTCGCATGCAGCATGGTTTCCTCCATTTGCGCGGTGGTGGGCGTGGTGATGTTGATGGTGTCGGTGGTGGTGGTTGCGGCATCGTCGATTTCGACGGCCGCTTCAGCGGTCAGATCCGGCTCGGGTCCGGTTTCCTGATCCTCTGTGGTATCAAGGCCGATGCCGGCGATGGCGTCCCGCCAGGGGTTGCCCCCCAGGAAGGTGGCGATGGGCATCGCCTTCACCTCATCCTGCGTCGATGCGAGATGCAGCCGTATTTCGGCGGGTGCCGCACTGGCTTCGAGCTCGGGGGTGTCGGTGACATCCGCTTCGGGTGCGATCAGGTCGCTGCTGTCCAGCTTGAGCGGGACGACGGTGGGCTGATCGTCTTTTGCGGGCTGTTCTTCGTCCTTGGGCAGGGCTTGCGACGCCTGCGGCAGGGTATTCAGCAGCTGGTTCGGAATTTCGCTGCCGGCTTCGTCCTGGGCAATGAGCCGGCGGATCGAGGCGAGCACGTCGCCGACATTTTCCGAACCCTGCGCGGGGGCCGGATGGCGCATCATTTCATGCTGCATGATGCGCCCCCGTTTGAGGGGCGGGCTTAGTTCTGCCCGATGGCGCGCAGGACGCGATCCAGGCTTTTGCCCTGTCTGCTTGTGAAGGGTGCGTCTTGCACCGAGTTGTAATAGGCCGATGGGTCATAGGTGGGAATCCCCAGTTTCAGGTTTTCTACCGTCAACAAACCCATAGCGGACAATAATTGATAATGTGCTAATTGCAGGTTGGCTTCTGCAGTAATCTTGTTCGCGCGCGCCTCAAGCAGCGATTGTTCGGCGTCCAGCACGTCCAAAGTGGTGCGCGCGCCCAGCGTGGCCTCTTCGCGCACGCCATCATAGGCCTTTTGCGCGGCGAGGATCTGTTCGTCGATCGACCGAATCTGTGCCCTGGCGACGTCGATCGAGGCCCAGGCATTGGCCACAGCGGCATTGACCTGTCGCGACGTGTTCAAAAGCGAGGCGCGGGCCGAATCACGTTGGGCCATCGCCTTGCGATGCGCGGCGGGCAGCCGGCCACCGGAATAGATGGTCTGCGACATCTGGACCGATGCCGAACCGACCGTGTCGTATTCATCGCGCAGCAGGCTGTTGGCATTGCTGCGCTGACGACCGATTCCCACCGAACCGGTCAGCTCGGGATTGCGCTCGGCCTCGGCGGCGCCGACGCCCAGTTCAGAGGCGGTGGCCTGACGCTGCGCCTGAACGATCAGGGGGTGGGTGCGTTGCGCGATATCCCGCGCCGCGCCCAGATTCGCCGGCAGCTTGGGCAGCGGCGGCGGCGCCGACAGCTTGACCGGATATTTGCCGGTCGCGGTGTGATAGGCCTCGCGCGCGATTTCCAGATCGCCCTCGGCCGAGGACAGGCTGGCGCGGGCCGAGGCCAGCGCGGCATCGGCCTGTGCGACGTCGGTCTGGGTGATTTCGCCCACCTCGAACCGGTCGGTGGCGGCCTGTTGTTCCTGGCCGATCACGCGTACCGAATTCGATTGCAGATCAACCTGTTCGACGGCGCTGCGCACATCGAGATAGGCCGAAACCGCACCCAGAAGCACATCCTGTTCGACGCCGACCAGCGCCGCCCGCGTCGCCAGGACGGTTTCCTTGGCGATGTCGATGGCAAAGGCGTTGCGACCCCAGTCATAGAGCGTGATCTGGGCTTGCAGCGCGATGCTGGTGGTCCGGGTATCAAGACCGCTGTTGTAATTATAGGTATGCTCGGCCACCCATTGTATCACGGGCCGCAGCTGGGCAAGCGCCGCCGCGGTGTCTTCGTCCGCGGCGCGCAGCACGGCGCGGTTCTGATCCAGAAGCGCCGAATGGCGATAGGCGTCAACCATGGTGTCGGCGAGCGTCTGGGCCGTGACCGGCAATGCGCTTGCACCGGCGAGAACGGCCGCAAGGACCGGGCGTCGAAGATCTTTCAGCATTTTGCGAAGCATCTCTCGCCTTTCTGTCGTCGTTTACAAAATGAAGCCGCGCTGCTGGACGAAACCGGATAGGACGGGGGCATCGGCATGAAAGGCCGAACGCCAGTTGATGCGCCCGTCAAGCTTGCGGCCGAACTTGACCACACCCAGATGCCCTTCGCGGAACAGGGCGACGATGCGGCCGCCTTCGTTCAGCTGATCGGTAATGGCGGCGGGCATATCCTCGATGGCGCCTTCGATCAGGATGGCGTCATAGGGGCCCTGGCTGGCGCAGCCCTCGTTCAGGGCGTCTTGGACCACGGCGACGTTGAAAACGTCCTGCGCGGCCAGCCGGGCCTCGGCCTGCGTGGCCATTTCGGGATCGTCCTCGACGGCCACGACGGCCTCGGCGATGCGGGCGATGATCGCGGCGCTGTAGCCAAAGCCGCTGCCGATATCGAGGACCAGATCAGAGTTCTGAAGATCCAGGATATCGATCATCTTGCCCAGCGTGCGCGGCTCCAGCAGGACCCGGCCAGGGGCCAGTTCCAGGTTTTCGCCGGCATAGGCCACGTCGCGGCGGGAATCGGGCACGAACTGTTCACGCGGAACGTTCAGCATCGCCTCGATCACCGGATAGCTTGTGACATCGTTGGGCCGGACCTGTGTATCGACCATCATGGTGCGGCGTTGCGCGAAATCGGTCATATTGCGAACCCTGCTCTCGGTTGCTTTGGGAATCTATTGCCACGAAAATCGGGGGTGGGCAACGGCGCGCCGGCATTGCCTTGACGTTATTGACGTGGCATTCCAATCGACATGGTCGACTATCTGCTTCCTTTGCCGCCCGTGATGTCGCTTCCGGTCATCGGCCGGGAGGGTCGGTTTCCCGTTGGCAGAATCTTTTGCGTCGGGCGCAACTATGCCGCCCATGCCGCCGAAATGGGCAATGAGGTCGACCGCGAGGCGCCGTTCTATTTCCTGAAATCCCCCCATGCGGTGCAGCAAAGCGGGACCGTGCTGGCCTATCCGCCGGGCACAGAGGATCTGCATCACGAGATCGAGCTGGTCGTGGCCATCGGTGCGCCGGGCTTCCGCCTGGCACGGGATCGGGCGGCGGGGGTGATCTGGGGCTATGGCGCGGCGCTGGACATGACGCGACGTGACTTGCAGGCCAAGGCCAAGGCGAAACAGCGTCCCTGGGATCTGTCCAAGGATTTCGAAGGTGCTGCGGTGCTTTCCGCGCTGACGCCTGCGCAGGATTTCCAGCCGCTGGGACAGCGCATCCAGCTTGGGGTCAATGGCGTGACGCGTCAGGATGCGGTCATTTCGGACATGGTCTGGTCGATTGACGAGCTGATTGCCGATCTGTCGCATTACTATCATCTGACGCCGGGCGACCTGATTCTGACCGGTACGCCGGCTGGCGTCGGTCCGGTCGTCGCCGGTGATCGGCTAAGCGGCGGGATCGAGGGGCTGGCGCCGGTCGAATTGCGCATCGGCCCGGCCGAATAGCCGCCCGACAGCCGGCCGATGGCGTTCAGGCCGGATCACGCCATTGCAGGGTCATTTGCGTCTGGGTGACGATGGCGGCGGTCTTGCCGTCGTCGCGGGTGATCGTGGTCTGGACGATCACGGTACTGCGGCCCTTGTGCAACAGGGTGCTGCGCGCGTGGGCGGTGTCGCCGATTCGGATCGGGCGCAGAAAATTGGTCTTGCTTTCGATCGTGGTCGTGGCCTCGCCGGGACCAAGGTTCATGATCGCAAGCGTGCCGCCGGCATGATCGGCCAATCCCATCAGCGCGCCGCCATGCAGAACCCCGTTGCGATTGGCCAGGGCCTGGGTCGCGGGCATGTGAACGCGCACCTCGCCCGGATCGGCCGAAACCTGGACGATGCCCAGCGACACCGAAAAGGGCGATTGCTCTTTGGGATGCGTGTCGTTCATCGCGGACCTCTTGTTCGCGCCACTGTCGGCGGCGTTATTCGACGGTGATTCCCGCCGGCCCGGCCTCGGCCCGGCCGACAATGGCGGCCAGCGGAAAGCCCGAGGCGCGGATCCCGGCCAGCACATCCCCGGCCGCCTCGGGCGCACAGGCGATCAAGAGCCCGCCCGAGGTCTGTGGATCGGTCAAGAGGTTGCGTTGCCATGCCGGCAACCCCTCGGGCAGCGTGACCTCGGCCCCATAGGCGGCCCAGTTGCGCGTCGAGGCGCCGGTCAGAAACCCCGCCTCGGCCAGTTCGGCGGCGCGCGTGAGCAGCGGCAGATCTGCCAGCCGCAGCCGCAGATGCAGCCCGGCGCCGCGCGCGATTTCCAGCCCGTGGCCCAGAATGCCGAAACCGGTCACATCGGTGATCGCATGCACATCGGGGCGTTTCGCCAGATCGGTCCCGACCCGGTTCAGCGTGGTGGTGCTGGCGACCATCTCGGCCAGGCCGTCGGCGTCCAGCGCCCCCTTTTTGATGGCGGCGGAATAGATGCCGACGCCCAGCCCCTTGGTCAGGATCAGCGTGTCGCCCGGGCGCGCATCCGCGTTGCGGCGCAGCTCGGACGGATGGCACAGCCCGATCACGGCAAGGCCATAGATCGGCTCGGGCGCGTCGATGGAATGGCCGCCGGCGACGGGGATCCCCGCCTCGGCGCAGATCTCGCGCCCGCCTTCAAGAATCTGGCGGATCTGTTCGGGGGCCAGCTTGTCGATGGGCATCCCCAGAATCGCCAGCGCCATGATCGGCCGTCCGCCCATGGCATAGATGTCGGAAATCGCGTTGGTCGCGGCGATGCGGCCGAAATCGCGCGGATCGTCGACCATGGGCATGAAAAAGTCGGTGGTGGCGATGACGCAGGTATTGTCGTCCACCTGCCAGACGGCGGCGTCGTCGGCGGTTTCGGTCCCGACCAGCAGCTGCGGGAAGGCCTGTGCCACGGGCTGGCCGGCCAGCAATTCGCGCAGGACCGAGGGCGCAAGCTTGCAGCCGCAGCCGCCGCCATGCGCCAGCGATGTCAGCCGGGGTTGCTGGATTTGGTCGTCCATTCTCGGGCCCTCCTGTCCGTCAGCTGGCGCACCGTAACGTAGAAGGCGGGCACCATGAAGATGCCAATGAAGGTCGCCGCGATCATGCCGCCCATGACGCCGATGCCGATCGAGTTCTGCGCCCCCGCGCCCGCGCCCGTCGCCATGGCAAGCGGCGCCACCCCCAGAATGAAGGCCAGCGAGGTCATCAGGATCGGCCGCAGCCGCAGCCGCGCGGCATCGATGGCGGCGGCGACCGTGCCGCGCCCGGCCTGTTCCAGATCGCGGGCGAATTCGACGATCAGAATGGCGTTTTTCGACGCCAGCCCGATGGTGGTCAGAATGCCCACCTTGAAATAGACGTCATTGGCCTGATCCAGCGCCAGCGCCGCGACCACCGCGCCCAGAACCCCGACCGGCACCGCCAGGATCACCGAAAACGGGATCGACCAGCTTTCGTAAAGCGCCGCCAGCGACAGAAACACCACCAGCGCCGAAATCCCGAACAGCCACGGCATCTGATTGCCCGCCTGTCGTTCCTGATAGGACAGACCGGTCCATGCGGCGCCATAGCCGCCGGGCAGATCGGCGACCAGCGATTCAATCGCGGCCATGGCCTGACCGGAACTGGCGCCGGGCGCCGGCTCGCCGTCGATGGGGATCGCATCCACGCTGTCGATGCGCGACAGGCCCGGCTCGACGGGTTCCCAGCGGGTGGTCATGAAGGCGGTAAAGGGCACCATTTCGCCGCCCGAATTGCGCGCATACCAGCTGTCGATATCCTCGGGCTGCATGCGGTTGGCGGCGGCGCCCTGAACCACGACAGGCCGCAGCTGCGCGCCAAGGGCGAAGTCGTTCACCTCATCCCCCGCGAAGATGGTCGAAAGCATCGCGTTCACACCCGAGATGCTGACGCCAAGGCTTTCGGCCTTTTGCTGGTCGATATCGATGCGCAGGGCGGCGTCGTTTTCGGTTCCTTCGGCCTCGACCCGTTGCAGGTGGGGATTGTCGGCGGCGGCGGCCTCAAGCTGTTCGGCGGCCTCGATCAGGGCATCGATGCCGCCACCGGACTGGTCCAGCAGATACATGCTGAAGCCGGCCGAATTGCCCAGCCGGGGAATGGCGGGCGGCTGCATAAAGGAAATCCGCCCCGCCCGGTGCCCGTCGAAATGCGCATTGGCGCGGTCGGCGACGGCGGCGGCCGACAGGGCGGCATCGCCGCGCTGGTCGAATTCGCGCAGCTTGACGAAGATCATCGCCCGGTTCTGGGCCGAGCCGCCAAAGCTGAAGCCAAGGGCGACATAGACCGATTCGACCGCCTCGGCCTCGGCGGTCAGCATATAGTCCTCGATCTCGCGGACCACGGCGGCGGTCTGTTGCGCCGTCGACCCCTCGGTCAGGGTGATGCGCGATTGCAGCACGCCCTGATCCTCTTGCGGGATAAAGGTGGTGGTCATGCGCCCGAACAGGTTCAGCGCGCCATAGGCGATGGCCGCCAAAAGCAGCATGATCAGAAAAGGCCGGCGCAGGCTTTGGCGGACGACCCCGGAATAGCCGCGCGTCATCCGCTCGAACCCGGCATTGAACCAGCGCGCGGGCGCGAATCGCCCCGATCCGTGCCCCGCGCGCAGCAGGCTGGCGCACATCGCCGGCGTCAGGATCAGCGCCACCAGCAAGGACAGCACCATCGCGGTGATGATGGTGACCGAAAACTGTCGATAAATCACCCCGGTCGAGCCGGGCATGAACCCCATGGGCAGAAACACCGCCGACAGCACCAGCACGATCCCGACCAGCGCGCCGCTGATCTGGCCCATGCTCTTTTCGGTGGCGGCGACCGGGTCCAGCCCGTCCTCGCGCATCACGCGTTCGACGTTTTCGACGACGACGATGGCGTCATCGACCAAAAGCCCGATGGCCAGCACCATCGCGAACATGGTCAGCGTGTTGATCGAATATCCCAGCGCCGCCAGCATGGCGAAAGTGCCCAAAAGCACCACCGGAATGGCGATGATCGGGATCAGCGTCGCGCGCCAGCTTTGCAGAAAGATCAGGATGACCAGAAACACCAGCGCGATGGCTTCCAGCAGGGTTTCGTAAACCTTTTCGATCGACAGCTCGACAAAGGGCGCGGTGTCATAGGCGATGCGGATCTCGACCCCTTCGGGCAGCGCATTGGCCAGCCCGTCCAGCGTTTCGCGCACCGCATGGGCGGTTTCGACCGCATTGGCCCCTGTGGCCAGGTTGATCGCGAATCCCGACGCGTTCTTGCCGTTGAAACGCGAATCGCGGCCATAGCGGGCCTGACCGATTTCGACCTCGGCCACATCGCCCAGCCGCACGGCGGCCCCGTCGCCGCCGGTCTTCAACAGGATGTTGCGGAAATCCTCGACCGAGGTCAGCTGGCTTTGCGCGGTGATCGTGGCGGTGAATTGCTGTCCGGTCAGCACGGGCTGGCTGCCCAGGCTGCCCACGGAAACGGTGCTGTTTTGCTGGGCGACGGCGGTGGTGATATCCGTGGGCGTCAACTGAAACTGCGCCAGCCGCAGCGGATCCAGCCAGACCCGCATCGCATAGCCCGAGCCAAAGACGTTCACGCCGCCCACGCCGGGACTGCGCTTGACCGGCCCCTCGACCACCTGTTCCAGCAGGTTGCCCAATTCGATGGTCGAATGCCGGTTGCCGGTCGAAACCAGCGCCCCCACCATCAGGATCGACGAGGATGAGCGGCTGACCGACACCCCGTCATTCTGCACCGCCGAGGGCAGGCGGCTTTCGACTGAGCGGACCTTGGACTGCACCTCGTTGAGCGCGTCCACCGGCTCGACGCTGTCATCGAAAGTCAGCGTGATGACGCTGCGCCCCGTCGAGGCCGAGGATTCCGTATATAACAGCCCATCAAGCCCGGTCAGCGCATCCTCGATGGGGGTGGTGACGCTGTTTTGCACCGCCCGCGCCGTGGCGCCGGGATAGCTGGCGGTGATGCGGATCGTGGTCGGTGCGATGTCGGGATATTGCGATACCGGCAGGGTGAACAGCGCATAGCCGCCGATCAGCATGGTCACGATGGCCAGCACCCAGGCAAAAACCGGACGATGGATGAAAAACTGCGCCATCCCGCGGCCTCAGCCTTCGCCGCCGGCGATGGGGGCGGTCGCCTCGCGGACCACGCCCTGCGCGTCGATGGTGACGGGGACGGTCGTGACCTCGGCGCCGGCGCGCAGCTTGTCCAGCCCGTCCAGAATCAACGCCTCGCCCGGGCCGATGCCCTGCACCACGACCCAGTTGTTGCGATAGCTGCCGGTCTCGATCAGCGTGACCTGCGCGGCCTCGCCATCGCGGGCGACAAAAGCGGTCAGCGTCCCGTCCGAGGCCCGGCTGGTCGCGCGTTGCGGCACCAAAACGGCGCGGGTGCTGCCCAGCGTGACTTTCACCCGCAGGAACTGACCGGGCAGGATGATCCGCCGGGGATTGTCGAATTGCAGCCGGATCGGCACCGTCCCGGTGGTCGACGATACCGTGATGCCGGGGCTGACAATGCGCCCGGTGCCCAGATATTCCTCGCCCGTCTCAAGGATCAGCTGCGTCTGCACGCGCCCGTTGGTCATCAGCTGCTCGGCGTTGAAACGGTTGCGGTTGCGCAGCATCCGGGCGCTGGATTCGGACACGTCGACATAGATCGGGTCCAATTGGGTGATGGTGGTCAAAAGATCGGGCTGGTTCGCGGTGACCAGATCGCCGACCGAAACCGCCGCCACATCCGCCATCCCGTCCAGCGGGCTGCGGATCTCGGTCCGCTGCAGGGACAGCCGGGCGGCGTCGCGCGCCGCTTCGGCGGATTTCACATCCGCCTCGGCCTGTTTCAGCGCCACCTCGGCATTGGCCCGGTCGACGGCCGACACCCCCGACCCCTCCAGCCGGCGATAGCGTTCGACGGTATTGCGGGCCTGTTCCAGACTGGCCTCGGCCCCGGTCACGGCGGCTTCGGCGGCGGCCAGCCCGGCGGCCAATGTCTCGGGGTCCAGCCGGAACAACAGATCGCCTGCCTTCACCGGCAGGCCGGGATCATAGGCGATTTCAAGAACTTCTCCGCCGACCTGCGGGCGGATGCCCGACTGTTGATAGGCGGTGGCGCGACCGGGCAGGGTGACGGTATAGGGCACGTCCTCTTCGGCGGTGGTCATAACGCCGACCTCGATCGGATCCCGCGGCCGATCCCCGCCATCCTGCTGCGCCAGCGCCTGATTCGCGACCAGAAGCATCAGCGATGCCCATCTGAAAATCCGTGGCCGCGCGCTCATCTGCCAATCCCGGTGGTTTGCTCTTGCCGGCATTGTTTAGGGGCTGAACCCCAATGACAAGTAAACGAATGCGCCGGGGCCGATCACAAGCGCATGTGCGGCTTCTTCTTCACTCAAATATCCATGTCGAAACGGCCGGACGGGGCCGGCGTCACAGCGGGGGCCGGCATCAGAAATCGACGCAAAGCCCCTTTTTCTCATAATCGCCATAGCGCACCGCCTCGGGTCCGTCCCGCCCGCCCAGTTCGACGGGCAGGTCCAGCGGCGGGGTTTTGCGGCGGCGTTCCTCGGCCTCGGCCAAAGCGCGTTGCGCGGCGGGCGGCAGGTCCTTGCGGTCGGTCATGGCGGTTTTCCTCGCTTCGCGCTAGATGGGGACAATCTAGGCAAGGGGCAGGCATTGAACAAGTCGCGCGGCAAGATCTCCCGGGGGCATGACGGGATACGGGACCAGGCCCGCGACGGCGCGCTGCGTCTGCTGGCCGCTGTCGAGGATGGCGCGACGCTTGACGAGGCCGCGCCCCTGACCGAGGGGCTTTCCCCCGCCGACCGCGCCCGCGCCCGCCGCCTCGCGCGCGAGGTGCTGCGGCGGATCGACCGCGCCGATGCCCTGCTGACGCCGTTTCTGGCCCGCCGTCCCCGACCACAGATCATGCGCATCCTGCGCCTCGCCACTGTCGAGATGCTGGCGTTGGACGAGGCCCCGCATGGTGCCGTCAATGCCGCCGTGACCTTGACGCGTGCCCTTGGCGGCAAGGGGCAGGCGGCGTCCGGCATGGTGAACGCTGTGCTGCGCAAGGTCGCGGCCTCGGATCAGGTCTGGGCCGCGCTGCCGCCCCAGCGCCTGCCCGACTGGCTGCGCAAGCCGGTCAGCGCCGCCTGGGGCGAGGCCGTGACCCGCGCCATCGAGGCCGCGCATGAGGCCGGCGCCCCTCTTGACCTGACACCCCGGGGCGAAACCCCCGGCGAGGCGCTGCCGACCGGCTCGCACCGGTTGCCGGCGGGCACGCAGGTCAGCGCCCTGCCGGGATATGCGGCCGGCGACTGGTGGGTACAGGACGCGGCCGCCGCCATGGCGGTGCGCCTGCTTGACCCGAAACCCGGCGAACGGATCGCCGATCTTTGCGCCGCGCCGGGCGGCAAGACGCTGCAACTCGCCGCCGCCGGGGCCGAGGTCACGGCGCTGGACATTTCGCCCTCTCGCTTGGGCCGGGTGGCGGAAAATCTGGCCCGCTGCGGGCTTGCGGCGGAACTGGTTGCGGGGGATGCGCTGGACTGGCGGCCGCCCCAGCCCATGGACGCGGTGCTGCTGGACGCGCCCTGTTCGGCCACCGGCACGATCCGGCGTCACCCCGAATTGCCGCTGATCCGCGACGGCGCTGGTCTGGCCGAGCTGACAGAATTGCAGGCGCACATGATTGATCACGCGTTAAGCATTCTGAAACCCGGAGGGCGTATGGTCTATGCCACATGCTCGCTTTTGCCTGCCGAGGGGGAGGATCAGCTGACCGCCGCATTGGCCCGCCATCCCGGCCTGACCGTTCTGCCGCCGCAAGCGGCCGGCATCGGGCCGGACTGGACGACCGCGCAAGGTGCGCTGCGCCTGCGCCCCGACATGTGGCCGGAACGCGGCGGCATGGATGGGTTTTTTATCGTATGCTTGCGGAAATCCGCCGAACAGACCTAAGGTTGCGCCGTTTCAACAGATGCCTCGCCCATGATCGATACCACCGTCGCGCCCAAGGGTTTTTTGCGCCGCCCTGAACCCAAGGCCATCGGCCATCCCGGCCGGGGCGAACAGATCGTCGCGGGCGAGCTGCATCTGGGCGGTGTGACCCTGACCGGGGATTTCTTTGCCGCCGATCTGCCGCCGACCGTGGCGGCCGAGCTGCATGGTTTCGGCTGGCTGGACGATCTGGCGGCAGTCGGCACGCCCAAGGCGCGCGCGCTTGCACAGGATCACGTCATGCGATGGCTGCAACGCCATCGGGTGCCGCATGGCGATCAACTGGAATGGGCGCCCGAACTGACCGGGCGCCGCGCGCTGCGCTGGATCTTTCATGCCGGGATGATTCTGCCCGGTCTGGATCGCGACGGGGCCGAGCCGTTTTTCCGCGCGCTTGACCAGCATCTGAACCATTTGCGCGGCAGCTGGTACGAGGCGGTCGACGGGCTCGACCGGCTTGAGGCGCTGGCCGGGCTGGCCATCGGCGCGATGTCGCTGCGCGACCGCCAGAGCGTGGCCGGACCCGCCCTGATCGCCCTTGCCGAAGAGGCCGATGCCATGGGTGTCGACACCCTTTCGGAAAGCCGCGCGCCCGAAACCCTGCTTGAGGCGATGGCGCTTCTGGTCTGGGCAGAAGAGGTCGCGACCGAGGCCGGGCTGGACGCGCCCCCGGAATTGCGCCGGGTCATTTCCGAAATCGCGCCGATCCTGCGGGCGCTGCGCCATGCCGATGGCGCATTGCCCAGTTTTCATGGCGGTGGCCGGGGGGCGGCCGGGCGGCTGGATCGCTGTTTGCGGGCATCGGACGGGGCGGCGCTGCCGTCGCACGGGCTGGCCATGGGATATGCGCGGATGGCGCGGGCGCGCACGACGCTGATCCTGGATGCGGCGCCGCCGCCGGGCGGGCCGGCATCGGTGCGGGCGCATGCCTCGACCCTGGGGTTCGAACTGACGGTGCAGCGTCAGCCGCTGATCGTGAATTGCGGCCCCGGCGACGGGTTCGGCCCGCTTTGGGCCAAGGCCAGTCGCGCCACACCCTGTCATTCGGCGCTGTGTCTGGCCGGGCTGTCCAGCGCCCGCCTGAACCCCAACCGGCAAGAGGGTGAGCCCGATATCCTGACCGAACGGCCCGAACTGGTCTGGGCGGGCGATTGCGATGCCCTTGGCAATCTGACCGCACCCGATACTGGCCCGGCGCATTCGCCCGAAACCGCGCATCTTCTGTCGGGCCATGACGGCTGGCTGGTCAGCCATGGCCTGACCCATCTGCGCGAATTGTGGCTGGACCCCGACGGCCTGAGCCTGCGGGGCGAGGATTCGCTGGCTGCGCTGGACGCCAGCGCCCAGTCCCATCTCGACAGGATCCGTCCCGATGAGGGGCTGGCCTTTGACATCCGCTTTCACCTGCATCCTGAAATTCAGGCGCGGATGCGGGCGCAGGATGTCGTGCTGAGCCTGCCCAATGGGGATGAATGGCTGTTCACCCATGACGGTGTCGGGCAGGCCCGGCTTGAGGCATCCTGTCTTCTGGACCGCGCATTGGCGGCGCCCCGCCCCTCGCGGCAGATCGTGATTTCCTCGGTCTTGCAGGGGCGTGCGATCCAGATCGGCTGGACCTTGGCGCGTTCCGGGGGTAGGTGACGGGCAAAATCCGCGATCCCTGGCCGGGGATCCATCAACGGAGGCCTGACCGATGACCGACCGCATTCCATTGAAACGCGCGCTGATTTCCGTTTCCGACAAGGCGGGGCTAATCGAATTTGCGCGGGCTTTGTCGGCGCGCGGGGTCGAATTGCTGTCGACCGGCGGCACCGCCAAGGCGCTGCGCGAGGCCGGGCTGACTGTGCGCGATGTGGCCGATGTCACCGGCTTTCCCGAAATGATGGATGGCCGCGTCAAGACGCTGCATCCGGCGGTGCATGGCGGGTTGCTGGCGTTGCGGGACAATGCCGAGCATATGGCGGCCGCCGCCTCGCACGATATCGGGATGATCGACCTTCTGGTGGTGAACCTTTACCCGTTCGAGGAAACGGTGGCCAAGGGCGCGTCCTATGACGATTGCATCGAGAATATCGACATTGGCGGCCCGGCGATGATCCGTGCCGCGTCCAAGAATCACGCCTTTGTCACCGTGGTCGTGGACGTTCAGGACTATCCCGCCGTGCTGGCCGAACTGGACGCCAATGACGACGCGACCAGCTATGCGTTCCGCCAGCGTCAGGCCCAGATCGCCTATGCCCGGACGGCGGCCTATGACGCGGCGGTCTCGGGCTGGATGGCGCAGGCGATCGGTGACGAGATGCCGCGCCGCCGCAGTTTTTCCGGCACGCTGGCCCAACCGCTGCGTTACGGCGAAAACCCGCATCAGGCGGCGGCGTTCTATCGCGACGGTTCGGTCCGGCCGGGCGTGGCCACGGCCCGGCAGTGGCAGGGCAAAGAGCTCAGCTACAACAACATCAACGACACCGATGCGGCCTTTGAGCTGGTCGCCGAATTCGACCCGGCACAGGGACCGGCGGTCGCGATCATCAAGCATGCAAATCCTTGTGGCGTGGCCCGTGGCGCGACGGCGATCGATGCCTATCGGCGCGCCTATGATTGCGACCGCACTTCGGCTTTTGGTGGCATCGTGGCGTTGAACACCGCGCTGGACGCCGAAACCGCCCGCGCCATCACCGAGATTTTCACCGAGGTCGTCATCGCCCCCGAGGCCAGCGACGAGGCGCGCGAAATCTTTGCCGCGAAAAAGAACCTGCGTCTGCTGACGACCGGCGGGCTGCCCGATGCGGCGGCGCCCGGTCTTGCCTTTCGTCAGGTCGCCGGCGGGTTTCTGGTTCAGGGACGTGACAACGGGCATGTCAGCCGCGCCGATCTGAAGGTGGTGACCCAGCGCCAGCCGACGGCGGAAGAGCTGGAGGATCTGTTGTTTGCCTGGACCGTGGCCAAACATGTGAAATCCAACGCCATCGTCTATGCGCGCGACATGGCCACCGTCGGCATCGGCGCGGGCCAGATGAGCCGGGTTGATTCGACCCGCATCGGCAAGCGCAAATCCGAGGACATGGCCGAGGCGCTGGGCCTTGCGCAGGCGTTGACCATCGGGTCCTCGGTCGCGTCGGACGCGTTCTTTCCCTTTGCCGACGGGGTCGAGGCCCTGGCGGCGGCGGGCGCAAAGGCGGTGATCCAGCCCGGCGGATCCATGCGCGACGCCGAGGTGATCGCGGCGGCGGACCGGCTTGGCCTTGCCATGGTCTTTACCGGACAGCGGCATTTCCGACACTGATGAGCGACAGTCCCGACAAACCGCGCAAGGCGCCCGCGAAACGCCGCAGCCGCAAGAAGCCGCAGCCCCGTGTCTGGCGCAATGTCGGGCTGTCGGCGGCGGTGATCTTTCTGCTGGATCAGGCGCTGAAATATCTGGTCGTGCATGTGATGCGACTGGATCGGGTGCGCGAAATCGACGTGCTCGACCCCTGGCTCAATCTGCGCATGGCGTGGAATCAGGGGATGAATTTCGGCCTCTTCGCCAGCGATGCCAATATGGCGCGCTGGATCCTGATCGCGATTGCGCTTGCGGTTTGTCTTTGGGTCGGGATCTGGGTCGGGCGTGCGAAACCCTCGCGTTTCGCACAGATCTCGGCGGGGTTGCTGATCGGTGGCGCGCTGGGAAATGTGGTCGACCGGGTGCTTTATGGCGCGGTTGCGGATTTTCTGAACATGTCGCTGCCCGGTTGGCGCAATCCGTTCAGCTTCAATGTTGCCGATATCGCGATTTTCCTGGGCGCGCTGGGTCTGGTGCTGCAGCCGCCAGAGAAAAAACCCGCGCCGCGCAAACGCAAGGCGACCGCCAAGGCGCGGACGGCCGCGCCCCAGACCGCGCGGCCCCAGCCGGGTCCGGCCGGGGAACAGGCCGAATTGCCGCTTGACGACAAGACCCGTGACGAGGCCGGCAATTCACGCTAGAACGGCGCCACAAGGATATGAGGGACGGATGATGCGGGCAATCGCGCTGACCATGACCATGCTGTTGCTTGCCGGCTGCAGCACCGATCCGCATCTGATGAACACCTCGAACGGGGGCGACGGGCCGGATGAATTCGGCATCGTGCCGACCAAACCCTTGCAGATGCCCGACGATCTGAACGTTCTGCCCAGCCCGACCCCGGGCGGCGGCAACCTGACCGATCCGACGCCACTGGGCGATGCGGTCGCCGCGCTTGGCGGCAATGCCGGCCAGCTCTCGGCACAGGGTATCGGCGCCTCGGATGGCGGGCTGGTCAACTATGCCTCGCGCTTTGGCCGCGATCCCGCGATCCGTCAGGTCACGGCGCAAGAGGATGTCGAATGGCGCAGCCGCAATGGCCGCCGCCTGCTTGAGGTTCTGGCGCGCAGCAATGTCTATTACCGCGCCTATCAGCCAATGACGCTGGACAGCTGGACGGAACTGGAACGCTGGCGCCCGACCGGGGTACAGCTGCCCGCCGCGCCGCCGCGCGATCGTGGCCAGCCGGTGGCCAGCCCCATCGACGACGCACCGGTGCTGCGCGGCGATTGATCGCCGCGGGGCCTTTCACCGGCTCGCGAAAACGCGATTCGATCACGGTTAGATGACTGGTCGCGGGCTTGTGCGGCCCGCTGCCTGCGGGCAGGTTCTGCGCAACCCGGAACCGGAGCCTGCCGATGATGATACGTCCCCCCCTTTTTGCGCCTGTGGCGCTGTTTCTGGCCGCCACGCCGGCGCTTGCCGAGATGCCGCCCGGGGTCAGCCAATTCACGCTGGATAACGGGCTTGAGGCCGTGGTGATCGAGGATCACCGCGCCCCGGTCGTCGTGCAGATGGTCTGGTACAAGATCGGCGCCGCCGACGAACAAGAAGGCAAATCCGGCATTGCCCATTATCTGGAACACCTGATGTTCAAGGGCACCGACAAGCGGGCCCCGGGCGAATTGTTCCGGATCCTGACGGCCAATGGCGGTATGGGCAATGCCTTTACCAATTACGATTTCACCAGCTATTTCGAACGCATCGCCAGCGACCGGCTGCCTTTGGTCATGGAGATGGAGGCCGACCGCATGCAGAATCTGCGCATCGGCGAAGATGACTGGCAGGCGGAACGCCAGGTCGTGCTCGAAGAGCGTTCGCAGACCACCGACAGCAGCCCCGACGAGCAATTCGCCGAAGAGCGCAGCGCGGTTCAGTTCTATAACCACCCCTATCGCCGCCCGATCATCGGCTGGCGGCAAGAGGTCGAGGCGCTGACCCGTGAGGATGCAATCGCCTGGTACGACAACTATTATGCCCCGAACAATGCCGTGCTGGTGATTGCCGGCGACGTGACCCCCGAGCGCGCGCGCGAGCTGGCACAGGAATATTACGGCCCGATCCCGGCCAAGCCCGATGTCGCCCGCAAGCCGCGCCCGCAAGAGCCGGTTCAGTACAGCGCGCGCCGGATTGAGCGTTCGGATCCGCGCGTCGCCCAGCCTGTCATGATCCGCACCGTGCTGGCGCCGGAACGCAATCCGGGCGATCAGAAGATGGCGGCGGCGCTGACCGTGCTGGCGGAATTGCTGGCCGGATCGGCCCAGACTTCGGTCCTGACGCATGATCTGGTTCTGCCGGGTACGGCGCTGAGCGTCAGCGCCTATTACGACGGGCTGACCGTCGATCCGACGATGTTCGGCCTGTCGATGATCCCGGCGCAGGGCGTCTCGAACGCGGATGCCGAGGCGGCGCTGGACGCGGCTCTGGACAAATTCCTGGCCAAAGGCCCTGATGCCGCACAGCTGGAACGGGTCAAGACCCAGCTGCGCGCCGCGCAGATCTATTCCCAGGATTCCGCCCATGGCCGCGCCTATGAATACGGGCAGGGCCTGTCGGTCGGTCTGGGCATCGAGGATGTGAACGACTGGCCCGCAATCCTGGACGCGGTGACGCCCGACGATATCCGCGCCGCCGCCAAACTGGTTCTGGAAAACCCGGCCAATGTGACCGGCTGGCTGATGCCCGCCGATCCCGGCACGGCCGAAGCCGGTGCCCAACCCGCATCCGCCGATGCCATGCCCGTCCCAGCCAATTCAGGGGAAACCGAATGATCCGCGCTCTTGTCACCTTTGCTTTCGTGGCGCTGGCCAGCCTGCCGGCACGCGCCATCGACATCCAGCAGATCACCTCGCCCGGCGGCATCAAGGCCTGGCTGGTCGAGGATCACTCGATCCCCTTCACCGCGCTTTCGCTGAGCTTCAAGGGCGGCGCCAGTCTGGATGCACCCGGCAAGCGCGGCGCCACGAGCCTGATGACCGCGCTTTTGGAAGAGGGCGCGGGCGAGATGAATTCGGTCCAGTTCGCCGAAGCGGTCGAGGGGCTGGGCGCCCGGCTCGATTTCGATGCCGGCGACGATTCGCTGATCGTCAGTGCGCGCGCGCTCACCGAAAACCGCGATCAGGCGGCTGAATTGCTGCGTCTGGCGCTGACCGAGCCGCGCTTTGACGCGGATGCGGTCGAACGTGTGCGCGGCCAGTTGCAATCCGTGATCCGCAACGAGGCAACGGATCCCGAGGCCATCGCCGCCAAGGAACTGGCGCGACAGGCCTGGGGCGATCACCCCTATGCCACCTCTGTGAACGGTACCGCCGAATCGGTGGCGGCCCTGACCCGCGACGATCTGATCGACGCAAAAAACCGGATTCTGGCCCGTGATCGCGTCGTGGTGGCCGCCGCCGGAGACATTTCTGCCGCGGAACTGGGGGCGCTTCTGGACAAGATCCTGGGCGGATTGCCGGAACAGGGCAGCGCCCCCCTGCCGCAGGCGGCCAAGCTGCAACTGACCGGCGGCGTCACCGTGATCGACTGGGAAAGCCCGCAAACGGTGGTGACCTTTGCCCAGCCCGGCCTGCCGATTTCCGACCCGGATTATTTCGCCGCCGCGGTGGCCGATCACATTCTGGGCGGTGGCGGCTTTTCGTCGCGCTTGATGGATGAGATCCGCGAAAAGCGCGGTCTGACCTATGGCGTCAGCACCGGGCTGGCCAACAAGCTTTATGGCGATTACTGGGTGGGCGGCATGGCCAGCGCCAATGAAAAGGTGGCCGAGGCGGTCGATCTGATCCGTCAGGAATGGGATCGTTTCGCCGAGGGCGGCGTCACCGACCAGGAACTGGCCGATGCCAAGACCTATCTGACCGGCGAATATCCCCTGCGTTTCAACGGCAATGGCCGTATCGCCGGTATTCTGGGCGCGATGCAGCTGATCGGCCTGCCCGCCGATTACGTCAACACCCGCAATGCCCGGGTCGAGGCCGTGACCGCCGAGGATGTCGCCCGCGTGTCCAAGCGTTTGCTGAACTCCGGCGAGATCCGCTTTGTGCTGGTCGGCCGTCCCGAAGGCATCACCGCCAGTCCGTGACGAATCCTTTTCCCATCCTTGGGAACCTGCTAGATTTGGGGGCATGAACAGTCATGCCCCCAATATGCGCCCCATCATCCGGCAATTGGACGAGGCCGCCGCCAACCGCATCGCGGCCGGCGAGGTGGTCGAGCGCCCGGCCTCGGCGGTCAAGGAACTGGTCGAGAACGCCCTGGATGCCGGCGCCACCCGGATCGAGGTCGCCATCGCCAAGGGTGGCAAATCGCTGATCCGCGTCACCGATGACGGCTGCGGCATGACCGCCGGGGATCTGCCGCTTGCGCTGGCGCGGCACGCGACCTCGAAAATCGACGGCAGCGACCTTCTGGATATTCGCAGCTTTGGTTTCCGGGGCGAGGCATTGCCCAGTCTGGGCGCGGTGGGCCGGCTCACCATCACCAGCCGCGCGCCGGGCCATGACGGCGCCCAGATCACGGTGGCGGGCGGCCATATCGGGCCGGTGCGGCCGGCGGCGGGCAATCGCGGCACGGTGGTCGAATTGCGCGACCTGTTCTTTGCTACCCCCGCGCGGCTGAAATTCCTGCGCACCGACCGGGCCGAAACCCAGGCCGTGGCCGATACGCTGCGCCGTCTGGCCATGGCCGAACCCTATGTCGGTTTCACCCTGATCGACGAGGACGAGGGCCGCACCCTGCTGCGCGCCGATGCCGAGCAGGGCGAATTGTTCGGGGCCATGCAGACCCGGCTGGGCCGGATCATGGGCCGCGATTTCATCGAAAACGCGCTGCCCATCGATGCCACGCGCGATGAGATCACGCTGACCGGCTTTGCCGCGCTGCCGACCTATTCGCGGGGCGCGGCGGTGGCGCAGCATCTTTACGTCAATGGCCGCCCGGTGCGCGACAAGCTGCTGACCGGGGCGTTGCGGGCGGGATATGTGGATGTGCTGGCCTCGGGGCGGCATCCGGCGGCGGTGCTGTTTCTCAGCTGCGATCCGCATCTGGTCGATGTGAACGTGCATCCCGCCAAGGCCGAGGTCCGGTTCCGCGAACCGGCGCTGGCGCGCGGGCTGGTGGTCAGCGCGCTGCGCTATGCCCTGGCCGGGGCCGGGCATCGCGCGTCGACCACGGTGGCGGCGGCGGCGCTTGGCGTGGCCCAGCCCGAACCGATGCAGCCCCGCGCCTATCAGGCCGATTACCGGCCCGCGCCCGGCTTCGCGCCCAACAGGCCGTCGGCCCCGGCCATCGCGGCCAGCCTTGGCTTTCAGGCCCCCGGTTTCGCCGAGGCCCCGACCGCGCGGGTCGAACCCCCG
This sequence comes from Paracoccus mangrovi, assembly GCF_042648425.1. Lineage (NCBI taxonomy): Bacteria > Pseudomonadati > Pseudomonadota > Alphaproteobacteria > Rhodobacterales > Paracoccaceae > Paracoccus > Paracoccus mangrovi. The sequence continues at coordinate 309,736 of NZ_JBHRXJ010000003.1, forward strand.
GCGGAACAAACCGCCCCGGCCGACGCGCCGCTGGGCGCCGCGCGGGCGCAATTGCACGAAAACTGGATCATCGCCCAGACTGCGACCGGCATCGTCATCGTCGATCAGCATGCCGCGCATGAGCGGCTGGTCTATGAACGGCTCAAGGCGCAGGCCGAGGTCAACGGCATCGCCAGCCAGGCGTTGCTGATCCCGGAAATCGTCGAGCTGTCCGAACCCGACGCCGCGCGCATCCTGTCCATCGCCGATGAACTGGCCGCGCTGGGGCTGGTGATCGAGCCTTTTGGCGGCGGCGCCATCGCCGTGCGCGAGGTGCCGGCGCTGATCGCCCGCATCGACGCGCCGCGGCTGATCCGCGACATTCTGGACGATCTGCTGGATCAGGGCAGTTCGGACCGGCTGCGGGCGCGGGTGGATGCGGTGCTGTCCTCGATGGCGTGCCACGGCTCGGTCCGGTCGGGGCGGCGCATGAACGCCGATGAAATGAACGCGCTTTTGCGCGAGATGGAGCGGACGCCGAAATCGGGCCAGTGCAACCACGGCCGCCCGACCTGGATCGAGCTGAAGCTATCCGATATCGAGCGGCTTTTCGGGCGCAGCGGTTAGTCCGTCACATTGACCCGCACGGCCGGCCGCGCGACAAGGGTCTGGCGCAACAGCAGTGCAATAGACGGAGAATCGCATGCTGGAAATCAGTCCCGACAAGATCGCCCATGTCATCATTCGTGCGCGGGAATATGACAGCGGTGTCAACGCCTGGGCGCATAGCGGCCAGCGGACAGGCCATGGCACGCGGACCGAACTGCATGAATTCATCGCCAGCCTGAACGAGGACGAACAGGCCAGTCTGGTCGCGGTCATGTGGATCGGCCGTGACACCTTTGGCCCCGAGGAACTGGACGAGGCGATCGAAACCGCCAAGGTGGAACGCAGTTCGCCGACCGAGGATTACCTCATGGGCGAGCCGCAACTGGCCGATTATCTCGAAGCCGGCATGGACGCTCTTGGGATTTCCCCCGAGGATACCGAGGACGCCTTGCAGCGCCCGGTCTAGGTCAGGCCCGCGCCCGGCCCCACGCCGCCGATCAGGGCTGCGCGCCGATGCGCGACAGCCGGATCAGCGCGCCCGGATCCTCATCCGTCAGCACCAAAAGGGCGCCATCCGGCGCGATCTCGATATCGCGGATCCGGCCCAGCCCCTCGGCCAGACGCTGTTCCCCGGTCACCCGGTCGCCATCCAGCGTCAGCCGGACCACCGCGCCGGCCCGCAATCCGCCGATCAGCGCGTTGCCGTTCCATTCCGGGAACATGTCGCCCCGATAGAACACCATGCCGCTGGGCGCGATCACAGGGTCCCAGTAATAGACCGGCTGTTCCATCCCGGCCTGAGCGGTGATGCCGCCATTGACGGGATTGCCGTCGTAATTCTGGCCATAGCTGATGACCGGCCAGCCGTAATTCCGCCCGGCCTGCGGGCGGTTCAGCTCATCCCCGCCATTCGGGCCGTGCTCGACCGTCCAGAGCCGGCCTTCGGGGTCAAGTGCTGCGGCTTGCAGGTTGCGGTGGCCATAGCTCCAGATTTCGGGCCGGGCCTCTGGATCGGAAAACGGATTGCCGGATGCGGCGCGACCGGTTGCGGCGTCCAGCCGCAGCACCTTGCCCAGATGGTTCGAAAGATCCTGCGAGGCGGGGTTTTCGGCCGAAGACAGGCCGCGCTCGCCCGTGGTGACATAAAGATTGCCCTTTGCATCGAAAACCAGCCGCGATCCGAAATGGATCGGCGATTCGACCGCCGGTTGCTGTTGAAAGATGATCTGCACATCCTCAAGCGCGGTATCGTCGTCGGACAGCCGGCCGGTGCCGACCGCTGTCGCGTTCTCGCGATTTCCGCGCGGCTGGGCAAAGCTGAACCAGACCTGCCGCGTCCGGGCAAAGTCGGGCGCGACCGCCACGTCGAGCAAGCCGCCCTGACCGGAATCCGCGACCTCGGGCAGGCCCCTCAGCGGTTCAGAGAGCGCGCCGTCGCGGTAAAGCCGCATCCGGCCCGGCCGCTCGGTGATCAAGACCCCGCCATCGGGCAAAAGCGCCATGCCCCACGGGTTGCTCAGCCCTTCGGCCAAGGTGTTCTGCATCAGGCGCGGCGCGCGCGGGATCACGGTTGCGCGGGTCTGGCCGGGAAAGGCCGGGCTTTGCCCCCGCGCCTCGGGCGGGGCGTCGTTGAAATCGGCATATGCGGGCAAGGCCGGGGCGAGGCCCAGGGCAAAGGTGGCGGCAAGGGCGCGCAGGGGCGTCATGGCGGGGTCTCCGTCATTATGTCGGGATCAGTATAGCGCGCGCGCCCGGTCGCGGCGCTGACAATCTCGTCAGGGGGTGCCACCATCGCGAGGCTCGCCGATCCGGGCGATATGGCGGTCGAACAGCGCCTTTGCGCGACCCCATGCGCCCTGATCCAGACGGTCCAGACCGTGCAGCACCGGCAGCAGCTGGCCGGCATAGTCGACCGAACTTTCATAGGGCAAAAGCGAGGGCAGGTTGTCGATGGCCATGACGTCCAAGGGCGGTTGCGTGGCGACGCGCAGCACCGGATTGGCCCAATCGGTCACCCGGTCATAGACCCGGATCGGGTTGAAGTCGCTTTCCGGGTCACAGGCGACATCGCCGATGACGCTCAGCGCGCGTCCCGGCGCCGTGGCCTCGGGCGGGACGAAAACCGGGGTGCCGGGACCTGCAAGAATGCAGTTGATGAAAACCTCATGCGCAAGGATTTCGGGAAAGGGGCCGCCGCTGGCCGTCTCGGCCATGTCCCATTTCGTGACCGGAACCCCCATCTGCGTCAGCAGTGCCAGCGCGCCGCTGCCCACGCGCCCCAAAGCCCCGATGATCAGCGCATGCGGCCGCGCCGCGCCGGTGGCATCCAGTTCGGCCCGCAGGGTATCGGTCATTGCGCGCTGCGATGCCCAGTCCTGGACCGGCCCGCAAACGCCCCCCAACCGCTGTGCGGCCCATGCCTTGAGCGCGACCGCAGCTCCGGCGAACCCCGCCCAATAGCCGAATGCGGCCAGCCGGCGACCATCGGCATCGGTCAAGTATTCCAGATCGTAAAGCGCCCCGCCGCCATCACGAAGCCTGCGCAGCAATGCCTGCCCACCCGGTTGGCCCTTGAAGGCATGGCCGAACATGACGTGGCGATGGATCAGGGGGCCGCCCTGTGCGGGAAGCTCTTTCAATCCGAAGATGATGGCGTCCGGGGGCGCGTCGGGCCAGCTGTCCTGAGGCGCGATCCTGGCCCCGGCGGCGGCGTAATCGGCGGTGGGGATGATGCGATGCGGGCTGTTCTCGACGGTGACGCGGATGCCGCGCGCCGAAAGGCTGCGCACCCCGTCCGGGGTCAGACCGACACGGCGTTCGTTATCGCGGCTTTCCGCGCGGACCCAAAGATGCGTCATATCCCCCCTTTCGAAAAAAAGCTTACGGAAAGCTGCCTTTCGTGACCAGCTCGGGCCGACGCGCGCCCCGGAACGGACCCTGACCCGAGGCGTCGATGCGGGCAATTGCGGCCTTGATCGGCTCGATAATGACGGCCATGGCAAAGGCGGTGGCGTGGATCATCCGATCGCCATCCAGCGCCATCGCGACATGCCCCGGCCAGAACAACAGGTCGTTGCGGCGGATCTCGCCCTCAATGGGGGCAAAGGCCGCCTCTTGCATGTCGCTGTCGCCGGGACAGGCCACCGCGCAGGCCGCCAATGCCGCCTGCATCAGCCCCGAACAGTCGATGCCCCAGCGGCTGTTTCCGCCCCAAAGGTAAGGGGTGCCGATCAGCTGTTCGGCGACCGCGGCCGGATCCTTGGCGGGCAGGTCGGTGATATGCTGCGCCGGGATCCAGCCGCCTTGCACCAGCTGCGCAAAGGCGCCGTCCCGCCCGCTGATCGACAGCCGCGCGCCCAGCGAAAGGCTGAGCGTCTCGGGCGTCTTGAGATTGGGCGCCGAATAGATATGGGTCGCAGGCGCGCTGACGCGATGGGTGATCGGTGCGTCGGCATCGCCGAGATGTGCGGCCCGGATCCAGCCGCAATAACCGTCCAGCGCGGCCTCGACGAAAGCCCAGCCCTCGTTTTCGTCGATCACCGTCAGATCGGCGCCGAAATTCACCTGCCGGTCGCGGGCACCCGCCGGGGCGCGGCACAGATCGGCGATTGGCACCGTCACCCGTGCCGGGCGTCCGGCCGTATAGGCGGGGCGGTCGATCACGCCCCGCAACCTGTCCAATGCGACGCGTTCGGTGGCCGGGGTCAGGCGGCGGTCATGTGTCACGGTCATTTCAGCAACTCTGGCAATGCGTTCAGGATGGCGCGCATGCCCTGTCCGGCGCCACCCTTGGGCCGGCCGGGGGCGGCGCTGGGTTGCCAGCCATAGATGTCGAAATGCAGATAGTGCCGCGCCTTTCCGGTAAAGCGTCGCAGGAACAGCGCCGCCGTGATCGCACCGGCAAAGCCGCCGCCGGGCGCATTGTCCAGATCCGCGATTGCAGGCTCGATCATGGTTTCATACGGGTTCCAGAAGGGCATCCGCCAGACCGGATCGGCATGGGCCATCCCCGCGGCCTGCATCGCCGCAGCCACAGCATCGTCGTCACAGAAGAACGGCGGCAGATCGGGGCCAAGCGCCACCCGCGCCGCGCCGGTCAGCGTCGCCATCGAAATCAGAAGCTCGGGCGCCTCTTCATCGGCCAAAGCCAGCGCGTCGGCCAGAACCAGCCGGCCCTCGGCATCGGTATTGTTGATCTCAACGGTCAGCCCCTTGCGGCTGGTCAGGATATCGCCGGGTCGAAAGGCATTGCCGGAGATCGCATTTTCGACCGCAGGAATCAGCACGCGCAGATTGAGATCCCGGGTCATGCCCAGCCGCGCCAGCGTGTCGGCAAGCCCAAGGACATTGGCCGCCCCGCCCATGTCCTTTTTCATCAGGGCCATTGACGAGGCCGGCTTGATATCCAGCCCGCCCGTGTCGAAACAGACCCCCTTGCCGACCAGCGTGACCCGTGGCCCGCGACCCTCAAAGCGCAGATCCAACAGGCGCGGCGGTTCTGCCCCCGCGCGCCCGACCGCATGGATCATTGGAAAGTTCCGGGCGATCAGCTCGTCGCCCGTGATCACCGAAATCTGTGCCCCGTGTCGCGCCGCAAGATCGCGCGCCGCCTGTTCAAGCTGCGCGGGCCCCATATCCGAGGCCGGGGTGTTGATCAGATCCCGGACAAGAAACTCTCCCTCGGCCAGCGCCGATATGCGCTTGGCGTCCACCCCCTCGGGGCAAACGAGATGAGCGGATGCGGGCTCGGCCTTCTTGTAGCGGGCAAAACGATATTGCGCGAACAGCCAGCCCAGCGCGCCAAGGGCCGGATCAAAGCCTGCGGGCTGATTGGCCAGACGCCAGTTCCCGGCCGGCAGCTTTTCGGCAGCGGTGGCAAGCACATAGCGTTCCCGGTGATGGCGTGGCGATTCGCGGCCGATGCCGTAAAGCGCGCCCACGATCCCCCCGGCATGGTCGGGAAGCAGGCAGATCTGGCCGGTTCTGCCGGCAAAACCCTGTGCACGGGCCCATGCCGCATCGGCTTCGGTGATGGCGTCGGGCAGTTGGGGGCCGTCCGTCGTCTGCCGAACCAGCCAAACTGGCCGTGTCGGGGCATTGGGATCGCCGAATTCCGGTGGCATATGAACTCTCGTGCTGGGTATGTTTGCCACAGGGTAGCGCGGATGCCGATGGCTGCAAGGGGTCCTTGGCGCTATCCGCTTTCCGGCGTTTCCCAGATCTGGGTCAGCGATCGGTTGCCGGTTCGGCGCAGTCGTGATGCGGTCGCGGCAAGCCCGGTGCGATCCTGTCGTTCGGCGCAGCTTCCCACATCGACGGCGACCCCCGCCAACGTGACCAGCCCGACCTGCCATGCAAGGCGTGAAAGCTGATCGGCATGATCGGCCACCGCAGCCAGATCGCCTTTCTCGGTCGCGGTCAATGTGCGGGTCAGCGCAAGGGCCAGTTGTTCAAGAGCGGCACCGATTACCTGTACCGCCGTCGCCTCACCCAGTTCACGGATCAGTTGATCGAGCCTTTGCAGGTCGATGCGCACAGCTTCGTCGACTGTCAGAAGCGCAACTTTTGTCATATTTCTTCCTCACGCCGGGATTTCCCGCACAGCTTTGCAACCTGTCATCAATCTCTCAAGAAAAGGTTATCCGCGCGATGCTAAACCCCTCGAACTTTATCCGTCTTGCGGCTATCAAACGCGGGGACAATGGATGAGGAAGCCATGAAACTAGCCACTCTGCTGCCGCACTATCTGGTACAGCGCTATCATGGCTGGCACGCGACGGCCTTCACCGAGAACCGCGCCTGGTATCGCCGCCTGGCCGAGGATGGTCAGCGTCCGCGCGCGATGGTGATCGCGTGTTGCGATTCGCGAGTCCATGTCACATCGATCTTTGGCGCCGATACGGGCGAGTTCTTCATCCATCGCAATATTGCCAACCTCGTTCCCGCCTATGCCCCGGATGGCGAACAGCACGGGACGTCGGCGGCCGTCGAATATGCCGTCAATTCGCTGAAAGTCGCGCATTTGGTCATTGTCGGTCATACCGGTTGCGGGGGGGTGCAGGGATGCCACGCCATGTGTTCGGGGCATGCTCCCGAGCTTGAGGAAAAAACCAGCTTCGTTGGGCGTTGGATGGATATTCTGCGGCCCGGTTATGATCGCGTTTCGGACCTTCCAGCGGATCAGCAGATACGTGCTCTTGAACAGCAGGCAGTGCTGATCTCACTGGAAAACCTGATGACGTTCCCGTTTGTGAGGGCGGCTGTCGAGAGCGGGGATTTGTCGCTGCACGGAGTTCTGCACGACATCGCGCAAGGAACGCTCGAGCAATATGACAGCAAGATTGAAGCGTTCGTACCGGTTGCCTGAACGCGCAAGGCGCGCTGGTTTTAACTTTCTGACCCTTTGCGCCCCTGGCTGTTTCTATGCACAAATGCCCGCGAATGCGGGCATTTGCTTTAGTTCACAATAAACTCGGCATGTAGCGCGCCTGCGGCGTGAACCGCCTTGAGAACGTCGATCATGTCCCTTGGGCGGATCCCAAGCGCATTCAGGCCGGCGACCACATCAGAAAGAGACGATTCACCCGAGACCTCGGCGAAGCCGATACCAGGCTCTTGGGTGATTTCTGCCTGTGTCCGGGGCACGACCACTGTTTCACCCGGCGAGAACGGATTGGGTTGTGAAACTACGGGAGCCTCCCGAACACGCAAAGTCAGGTTGCCCTGAGAAACAGCCACCCGCGATATCCGCACGTCTTCGCCAATGACAATCGTGCCGGACTTGTGGTCAATGACCACCCGAGCTGAGGTTTCAGGTTCGACAGTAATATTCTCGATCTGTCCCATGAGACGCGCAGGATTGACCTGACCCAGGACCGTCGAGTCGATTGCGATCGTTCCGGAATCGACAAGCTGAGCCAAACCGCGCCCCAGTTTGCGGTTGATCGCGGCCTCTACACGGGCCGCCGTCGTGAAGTCAGGGTTTCGCAATGCCAGCCGCAGGTTGGTCATTTGCGAGAAGTCGAAAGACACTTCGCGCTCGACCCTTGCGCCGGAGGGAATGTTGCCCGTGGTTGGCACACCCTGAACGACCGACGCCGCGGCACCCGAGGCCTCGACCCCTCCAGCAAGCACCGAGCCTTGTGCGACGGCATAGATTTCGCCATCCGCCGCATTTAGCGGAGTCATCACAAGCGTACCCCCCAGCAAGCTTTTCGCATCACCGATAGCAGCCACGTTAATGTCGATCTGAGAACCCGCGCGCGCGAATGGGGGTAATGTCGCGGTAACGATCACGGCCGCGACGTTCTTGGGGCGAAACGCCTCCTCAGTTACGTTTACGCCCAGGCGTTCGAGCAGACCGGCCATGATCTCTTCTGTGAAGGGTGAGTTTCTCAGACTGTCCCCAGAACCGTTCAACCCGACGACCAGACCATAGCCAACGAGATCGTTCCCCCTTACCCCATCGATATTGGCCAGATCTTTGATCCGGACAGGCGCTGCGCTTGCCCAGCTGAGCGATGTCAGCAGAAATACGATGGCGCAAAGTATCTTCATGACAGGTAATCCGTCAGGCTAAGCCGGGAAAGGCGGGAAGTCAGAGTGTAAAGGCTTTCGATACTGGCCTGTGTTTCCTGTAGTGCTGTCGCCGTTTCATAGGGGTCGGCCGCGATAAGTGTCGATCTGGCGATTGACAAGGATGAGATTTCGGCCGTGTTGCGGGTTGTAGCTTGGGCGACTGCCGCTTCCTGCATGCCTAACATTGCGCGAGCATTGGTGATTCCGACACCGGCACTGACAAGCCTCAGGCCGGCGGCATTGAACAGTTCACGCATGGTCGCCGAATCCAGGCCAGCGCCGGATTCGGAAACATAAGTCATGATGGCCATACCCTTCAGCGTGGTTCTTAGTTCAGCAGAATTCGCCGTTAGGTTGGTGCCGACCGCCCGGTCTGTTGCGACCGCGATGTTGTTGTTGCCGGAATTACTGCCACGATAGACGGTATCCGCAAACCCACCCGCGCCCGACGGGGCGTCGAACCACGCATCAATCCGATTTACGATATCCGTTGCCGTGGTGGCGCCGGCGGTTGTGGCAGTCAACTCGGCAACCATGTCTTCGAATGCGGCGAGTGGAGCGGTATCAGTCCGTGTGCCAGAAAACACATGCCGTCCGCTAACTTCGGTGTTCAACGCGCCAAAAAAAGACCGGAATTCTTCGGTCATGGTATTGGCGCTGAGGCGCAACATATCTTCCGACGAGCCTCCGGCCTCGTTCAGCAGATTGGGGCCGGCTTCAACGACAACGGTCTGAATGCGTTCAAGCGCGCTCTGCATGACTGCAAACATGCTCTTTGCTTCCGATGCGTTCTGATTATGCGCAGCCAGCATAGTAAGACGCGTCTCTATGCTCGATATGCGCGAAAGATCACCATTGAGGGCGAGCGGGATATCATCCTTGATACCCGTCGTGACCTCCTTTGAAAGCCGATCAAGCTTGCCCTTGAGCAGAAACTGAGACAGGCGAAGTTGATAAGAACGGGCTTGGTCACCGATCGAAGAAAAATTGCTCATGTCAGCCTCAGGATGGTATCAAGCATGTCGTTGGCAGATTGGAAAACCTTGGCATTCGCTGAATAGGCGCGTTCGAGGGCCAAGAGGGTTTCCATTTCCTTGTCCGTATCGACCCCGTCGGCCAAAAGTGCGGTTCGCAGACTTTCGGATTGCGACCTGTTTTGCAGGGCTGTTGCTTCCGAATTGATCCGATTTGATGCCGCAAGGGACGAGAATTCCGAAGAAAGGGAATGCATCGAACGCAAGCTGGGTGACAGGTTTCCCGATGACGGTGCGCGCACAGCCGAGAGCGCAGAGCTGAGATTGTTCAGCAGCCGGCTTTCCCCGGTGTCGCCAGGGGTTGCGGCATTTATGCCGGCACGAATCCGCCAAAGCTCGCCCCCGGATGCGGGGTCCACAGAGGAATTCACGGATATCCGATTTGCGAAGCCGGCTTCGTTTGCACTCAGAAATGCGTTCTGATCGTCCGTAAACAGCCCGGGGCCGCCCGTTGGCAGTGTCGTGTCGAGGGCAGGGTCGGATATGCGATCGTAAAGATCGCGAGCCAAAGCATCAATCTGGGTTTGGTAGGCGGGGGCAATCTCGTCGCGGACCGCAAAACTTGCGCTGATGGTCCCTTTGGCAAACATTGTAGCCTGCTGAGAAACGGTCAATTCCTTGCCGTTGAAGCGCAGGTTAGAGAGCGTGCCTGCCGCCAGACTCATGCCCGGACTAATGGGGCCAGCAGGGGTGAACTCGATGCTTGCCGGTTTGGTCCCATCCAGAAGAATGCCGCCACCAGTGGTGAACAGGGCGACCTGACCATTGTCGCGCGGCACCTGTTTCAGCGGCACGATCTCGGAGATGCTGTCGATGGCGGCTTGGCGGGCATCCATCTGGGACGAAGCATCCTTGCCTTGAGCAGACAGAGCGGCAATTTGTTTGTTGAGCGAGGCGACCCGCTCGAGCGCCGAGTTCAAACGCGATACATCATTGGCAATTGTGCGTTCCGCATCTGTGCGTGCACTTTGAACGTCGTCGGCGATCTTGTTGATCTTGTTGGCAAGCGCGGTTGCAGTATCCACAACCGCCGATAGGCGGACATCGCTGTCCGGTCGGGCAGCCGCGTTCGTCAAGGCCGCGTTGAATGCGGTAAGAGACCCGCCCAATGAAGACGCGTCAGTCGCGGTTCCGACAACGTTCTCCATTGCGCGATGAAACTGTGCAATCGTGTCGGATGCACCGAGTTGAGCCTGGGAGAGACGGCTATCCGCAAGAAGTCCGGCATTGACGATCCGGTCGATGCCGTTGATGACGACGCCGCCGCCGCGCTCATAGAGGCGCGACGACAATTCGAGCTCACGTCTTGCGTATCCCTCGGTCTGCGAGTTTGCGATATTGGTCGAGACGATTTCGGTGCCCCGCGATGCGGCGGTCAGGCCGGAAACCGCGTTTGCGATGGCGGCAGAGATACTCATGGCGAGGCTCCTTTGATGAGGGTGATCCGGTTAGTATCAGCGTTTCAGGTTCGCGGTTTCCTGAAGCATCTCGTCCACCGTCTGGATGACCTTGGCGTTCGATGAATAGGCGCGCTGAGTCTGGATCAGATCGGTCAGTTCGGCGGCGACGTCGGTATTCGAGGCCTCGCGCGCATAGCCGACCATTGCGCCGGTCGGGCCGTCACCCGCATCCCAAAGATAGAACGAGCCCGAATCCGGCGAGACCTTGTAGGTTTGATTGTCCAAGGCGATCAGACCGTTCGGGTTGGGCACATCGACCAGCGGGATTTGGTACAGCGTACGGGTGAAGCCGGTGTCATAGCTGGCCTGGAGCTGGCCTTTTTCGTTGACTTCAAGGCCGACAAGATTGCCGACCGGTGAGCCGTTGCGCGAGGCGTTTGCCGGCGAGAACGCGGCGCTCAGCTGTGTCATGCCGGTGCTGTCGCCATAGCGGCCGATGTCGAAGGCAATCGGGCCGCCCGCGGCGTTAACCGTCAACTCACCCGTTGCCGGGTCGTAAGCGCCGCCGGAGTTGGTGGTCACGCTTGCGATGGTGCCGCCGCCGGTCTGGATGTCGTTGAATTCGATGGTATAGCTGCCGACCAGCGATTCATCGGCCGCGGTGGCGGGATCATTCACAATCGCGGAATCGCGGATTTCCATGGTCCAGGTGTTCGACCGCGTGCCTGCGGCACCACTGACATTGGGAGTGAATGAAATCGCGAAGGTTTCGGCGTTTCCGAGATTGCCGAAATATTGAACATTCATTTCATGGGGGTCGCCCACGGAACCGCCGATCGAGTCGTCGGCAGGCAGGTTGATGCCCAGATTGACGCGCGTCGTCGGATCAGCCGCGGTCTGGCTGGTGTTGATGGTGATGGGCTGAAGACCGCTCACCCCGTCGCGCGGCTGGGCGGGAACCGTACCATCCGAATTCGCGGGCCAGCCCAGCAGCACCAGCCCCGAGCTGGTGCGCAAGATACCCTGATGGTCGGGGCTGAAGGATCCCGTCCGGGTCATAGTAAGATCCTGCGTACCTGCGGGATTGCGCCCGACTTCGCCGATCGTGGTGACGGGCAGCATGCCGCGACCCGAAATCGCGATGTCGAGCGGCCGCGAAGTGGTTTCCAGGTTGCCGCGCTGATCGACGTCGCGGGTGGTGGTCGTGCGAACGCCCCCCGCCGTGTAGACGCCGCCACCGCGCGACTGGTTGATCACCATGCTTTCGAATTCGGTATCCACCCGCTTGTAGCCATAGGTGCTGGAGTTCGCGATATTGTCCGAGATGTTGGAAAGGCGCGTCGCATTGGCGGCCATCCCGGATACGCCGGCGGCGAGTGCAGATGAAATCGACATTCTTGGGTCACCCTATGTGAGTCGTTCTTGGGTTAAGTGTTTCGCAGCCGGGTTAAGATGCCGCTAACGGCATCGCCTCCCGGCAGATCATCTCAGTAAAATCACTTCGATTCGGTTGTTGTTGGGATCCATCGGGTTCACCGAACGGTTGCGGCGATCGGCATAGGCGGTCACGCGCTGGATCCGGCTTTCGTTGAAGCCCGTTTCCCCCAGCAGGTTGCGCACCGTATGCGCGCGCGCATCCGAAAGCGCCCAGACCGGGGAGTGGATCAGCATTTCGGGATAGGCGCGGACATGTCCGGTCAGCGCGACCTGATTCTTGACGCGCCCCAGAACGCCGCCAAGGATGCCGGCCAGTTCCTTCATCGCCGGGGTCGGCTGCGCGCTGTCGCCTTCGAACAGGGGTTCGTTCAGCAGATCGGTCAGTTCGATGACCAGTCCTTCGTCGGTCATCCGGGTGACGACATGGCGCAGCAGATTGGTCTTTTGCATCGACTCGGCGCCACTGCCGGTCAGCTGGTTCTGAACATGGCGGGCTATGGCGTCGAAATTGGGCTCGTCGCTTGGGCTTGATCGCGCGGACATGGGGTCGGTCGAAGCGCCGGCCCCTTTGCCGGAATTGGTTTCGGCATCCTGAACCTCACCGCCGAAAGGGCCGTCACTGCCGCTGCTGGTGGTGTGGATCAGCGTCGGGTTGAAATATTCGGCCAACCCCTGTCGCTGTTTTTCCGTCGTCGCGTTCAGCAGCCACATCAACAGAAAGAACGCCATCATCGCGGTCACGAAATCGGCATAGGCGACTTTCCAGGCGCCGCCGTGGTGACCAGCCTCGCCGCCACCCTGCACGCGCTTGATGATGATCGGGGCATTGCCCCCGTTCGTGGCCATGGCCATCCCCTTCCGACAGGTCTGGAAAAGGTCTAGAAGCCAGCGGCTAATATCCAGTTAACGGGTCAAATGCCGCGCATTTCCGCAAGGATCATGCGCGCCGCCTTTTCCGCGATCATGACCGTGGGGCTGTTGGTATTACCCGAGGTGATCGTCGGCATGATCGAGGCGTCGGCAACCCTAACCCCATGAAATTCGCGCAATTTCAGATCCTGATCGACCACCGATCCGGGATCCGCGCCCATGCGGGCGGTGCCCACCGGATGAAAGATCGTCGAGGCGATGCGCCCGGCCGCCTCGGCCAGCATGTCGTCCCCATCGGCATCCGGGCCGGGCCGGAATTCCTGGGGGCGGTACCGGGCCATGGGCTGTTGCGACATGATTTTGCGGGTCAGGCGAATCGCCCTCGCGGCCACCAGCCGGTCGCCGGCGGTGGACAGGTAATTGGGCGCGATCCGCGGATGCGCCAGCGGGTCGGGCGCGGCGATATGCACATGCCCCCGGCTTTCTGGGCGCAGATGACAGACGCTGGCGGTGATCGCGGGAAAATCATGCAGATCGCCACCAAAGGCATCCAGGCTGAGCGGCTGAACATGATATTCCAGATCTGGCGTCGCCACATCCGGCGACGAGCGGGCAAAGGCGCCCAGTTGGCTGGGCGCCATGCTCATCGGGCCGTTGCGAAACAGCGCGTATTGTGCGCCGATCATGGCCTTGCCCCACCAATGCCGGGTCATCGAGTTCAGCGTGCGCGCGCCATCAACGCGATAGGCGCAGCGGATCTGAAGATGATCCTGAAGGTTTTCGCCCACGGCGGCGTCGCGCAACACCTCGATGCCCATGGATTGCAGCAAGGCACCGGGACCGATCCCCGAAAGTTGAAGGATCTGCGGGCTGCCGATGGCGCCGGCCGAAAGGACGATCTGCTGGCCTCGGATCAGTTCGCGATCCCGGCCGCCCTTGCGCAGGATCTCGACCCCGATGGCGCGCCGATCCTGAAAGCGGATGCGGCCGACCTGAACATTGGTCATCACCGACAGGTTCGGTCGTCCCAAGGCCGGCCTGAGAAATGCCTTGGCGGTCGAGACCCGCCAGCCGCCACGTTGATTGACCTTGAAATACCCCACACCTTCATTGTCGCCGGTGTTGAAATCGTCGGTCGCGGGGATGCCGGCGGCCTGGGCCGCGCGGGCGAAATCGTCCAGCACATCCCAGCGCAGGCGCTGTTTCTCGACCCGCCATTCGCCGCCCGCGCCATGATCGGCCGAGGCGCCGGCAAAGTAATCCTCGGAGGCCTTGAACAGCGGCAGGACGTCGTCCCAGCCCCAGCCGGTACACCCCAGCTGTCGCCAGTGGTCGTAATCGGCGGCCTGTCCGCGCATATAGATCATGCCGTTGATCGATGAACAGCCCCCCAGCACCCGCCCGCGCGGGTAAAGCAATTGCCGCCCGCCCAGACCGGGCTCGGGCGCGGTTTTGTAGCCCCAATCGGTGCGGGGATTGCCGATACAGTAAAGATAGCCGACGGGGATATGGATCCAGTGGTAATTGTCGCGCCCGCCGGCCTCGATCAGCAAAACCTTGTGACGGGGATCCGCAGAGAGGCGATTGGCCAGCACGCAGCCCGCGCTGCCGGCACCGACGATGATGAAATCATATTCCATGATCTTTCCCGACCGCTTTGTCCGAAACTGTAGAAACCGCGCAACCCTTGCGCAAGTTGGCATGACGAGCCCTTGCGCCGGGCCAACATGTCAATATCTTGCGTTCATGCAAACCGAGGGCGACTATGATCTGACCACGGGCGCGGGGCTGATCGCCTGTCCGCGCTGCGACGCGCTGCATATCGAACGCGAACTCGAATCCGGCGAGACGGCGCGCTGCGTGCGTTGCAACATGGTGCTGGCCAGTCCCCAGGCCGGGGCGTTCACGCGTATCATCGCGCTGTCCTTTACGTCGCTGGTGCTGATGGTGGGGGCGGTGTTCTTTCCGTTTCTGGAAATCTCGCGCATGGGGTTTGGCAATGCGACCTCGCTTTTCGGGGTCGCGATGGCGTTTTCCGATGGCGCGCTGCTGCCGCTGACGGTGGCGCTTTTGGCGACGATCGTGGGTTTGCCGGTGCTGCGCGCGATGCTTTTGGTCTATACCTTGCTGCCGCTGTCACAGGGGCGTGCGCCATTTCGTCACGCCGTCACCGCCTTTCGCCTGTCCGAGGCGCTGCGCCCCTGGTCCATGGCCGAGATCTTTGTCATCGGGACGGCGGTGGCGCTGGTCAAGGTGGGCGGTCTGGCCACGATCAGCTTTGGTCCGGCCTTCTGGGCGTTTTGCGGGCTGATCGTGGTGAACGCGGCCAGCAATGCCTTTACCAGCGCGGCCACGATCTGGGACGCCATCGAGGATGGCGGCATGCCCACGGATGGCCGCGAAATGATCGAGGGCCGGCCATGATCCCGACCGATGGACATGAAGGCCCGGTGATGACCGCGCATCGCGCCGGGCTGATCGGTTGCCGTGGCTGCGGGCGCGTCTGGCCCGATGCCGAAACCGTCTGCGGACGCTGTGGCCGCGCGCTGGTTCCGCCTGATCGGCGCTGTCTGAACGCGGTCTGGGCCTGGCTGGTGGCGGGGCTGATCTTTTACATTCCCGCCAATATGTTCCCGATGCTCAAGACTTCGACGCTGGGCGGGCTGATGGGCAATAGCGAAGCCACCATTCTGGGCGGTGTGGTCGAGTTGATCCATTACGACAGCTATGGGGTCGCGGCGGTGGTCTTTATCGCCTCGATCGTGGTGCCGATTTCGAAATTCATCATCATCACCTGGCTGGCTCTGGTCGCCGGGCGCCCGGCGACGGTCAAGGATGCCCATCGCCGGCTGGTCGTCTATGAAATCGTCGAGTTCATCGGCCGCTGGTCGATGATCGACGTTTTCGTGGTCGCCATCCTGTCGGCGCTGGTGCAGCTGGGCTTTGTCGCCTCGATCCATCCGGGGCCGGCGGCGGTTTCCTTTGCGCTTTCTGTTGCCTTTACCATGCTTTCTGCACAAAGCTTTGACCCAAGACTTATCTGGCGCGGCCTGCCGCTGCGCAGCCGCAAGGAAGAAGAATGACGGACACAACTCCGCCCGACCGCGATAACGCCCCCCTGAAACCCGCCGAACCCGCCCGCAAGCCTGCCGTCCGAAAGGTGCGCGCGGGCATGTCGCTGATCTGGCTGGTGCCGATTCTGGCGCTGATCGTGACGCTGGGCGTGGGTTGGAACATTCTGGCCAGCCGCGGCACGCTGATTTCGGTTTCGTTCAAGGATGCAACCGGTATCACCCCGGGCGAGACGGCGCTGAAATTCCGCGAGATCACCGTGGGCAAGGTGGAATCCGTCCGTTTTACCGACGATCTGCAACAGGTGCTGGTCAATATCCGCGTCGACAAGGATCTGGCCCCTTATATCGACAGGGATGCCCAGTTCTGGATCGTGCGGCCGCAGGTTTCGGCACAGGGGATTTCGCGGCTGGACACGGTGCTGACCGGTGCCTTTATCGAAGGGTATTGGGACGACAAGCCCGACGAAAAGCTGAGCCATTTCCAGGGCTTGGATAAGCCGCCGGCGAGTTTGGGCCAAAAGGGCACCCGGATCGTTTTGTCGACCGACCGCTCGCGCGGGATGATGGATGGCGCGCCGGTCACGTTTCGCGGCATTCAGGTCGGCCAGATGCAGAACCTGCGCCTGTCCGAGGATGACGAGTCGGTCCTTGCCGATGTCTTTATCGCCGCCCCGCATGACCGCCGTCTGACCACCAGTTCGGCGTTCTGGGACACCTCGGGCTTTTCGGTTTCGCTGGGCGCGCAGGGGGTGTCGCTGAATGTGAATTCGCTGGCTTCGGTGCTTCAGGGCGGGGCCGAGTTCGCCACCTTCACCTCGGGCGGGCAGCCGGTCGAGGATGGCCATGTCTTCCAGCTGCAACCGGACGAAGAGGCCGCCCGCGCGAACCTGTTTTCCGAGGAATCCAACGCGGTCCGCCTGACCATGCTGATCGACGAATCGGTGACCGGGCTGGAAACCGGCGCCAATGTCCAGTTCATGGGACTGACCGTGGGGCGTGTCACCGATCTGGCGGCGCGGGTGACGACCGACGATCAGGGCAAGGAACGCGTCCAGCAAGAGGTGACATTGGCCATCACGCCGGCGCGGCTTGGTCTTGGCGCCGACGCGACCCAGGAACAGGGACTTGATTTCATCGCCAATCAGGTCGCCGCAGGCCTTCGCGCGCGGCTGGCCAGCGCCGGCTTTTTCGGCAGCTCGCTTGAGATCGAGCTGGTCGAACTGCCCGATTCCGCCGCGGCCGAGCTGGACCGCACGGCCCAGCCCTATCCGCGCATCCCCGCCGTCGCGGGCGACATTTCCGATTTCACCGGAAATGCGCAGGGCTTTTTGGCGCGTGTCGGCAACCTGCCGCTGGAAGAGGTGCTGAAATCCGCGACCGACATGATGAACAGCGTCACTGCGCTGGCCAGCAACGAGGATACCCGCGCCATTCCCACCGCGCTGCGAGGCACGCTTGAGAATGCGCAGGCCGCCACCGACGAAATCCGCTCGGCCACGGCCGAACTGCGCGAATCCGGCGCCCTGACCCAGATCCGCGCCATGATCGACGAGGCCACGGCCGCCGCCGAGGCGGTCAAGCTGGCCGCCGCCGATGTGCCCCAAATGGTCAAGGATATCGACGAAACCGTCGCCAAGGTCGGCGAGGTCGATTTTGCTGCCATCGGCACCGAGGCCGAGGGCATCCTGCGCGATCTGCGCGCCGTGCTGGGCACCGAGGATGCCGAGCAATTGCCGCGCAACCTGTCCGACACGCTCAAGGCGGCCTCGGGTCTTTTGAACGATCTGCGCGACGGCAATGCCGCCGGCAGCCTGAACAGTGCGCTGGCCTCGGCCAGCACGGCGGCCGGGGATGTGTCCCAGGCGGCGAAAAGCCTGCCGCAGCTTTCGGCGCGGCTGGAACAGCTTGCGGCGCGGGCCGATGCGGTGCTGGCGGCCTATGGCGCGCGTTCGGATTTCAACAACGAAACCGTCAACCTGATGCGCGAGATGCGCCGCGCCGCGAATGCCTTTGGCAGTCTGGCGCGCACCATCGAACGCAATCCGCAAGCCTTTATTCTGGGACGATAACGATGCGCCTGATCCTTGTTTCCGTCGCTGTGCTGACCCTGTTGGGCGCGTGTTCTAACGGCGAAAAGACCGCCCGCTATCTGATCGACCCGCCGGTGACGGGGGGATCGGTGCCCAACCGGCTGGGCACCGCCGAGCTTAAGGATGTGTCGCTGCCGGAATATGCGGCGGCGGGCGAAGTCAGCTGGCAGACCGCCGACGGGGCCGTGCGTTCGAACACCAAGGAATTGTGGGCCGACAATCCGCAACGCGCCGTGACCCAAAGCCTGGCGCGGGCGATTTCGGACGTGTCGGGCGCGACGGTGATCGCCGAGCCATGGCCGCTGGCCGAGCCGCCGCGCCGCAAGATCGAGGTCCGCGTCGAACAGGCGCTGGCCCGGGCCGATGGCATCTATCGCCTGAGCGGGCGCTATTTCGTCGCCGATAGTGGCGCGGGCGGCGCCAATCAGGCGCGCAGCTTCGACATTTCCGTGCCGCTGGCCGATGACAAGCCCGCCACCATCGCGCGCGCGCAGTCACAGGCCGTCGGCCAGCTTGCGCGCCAGATCGCGCAGCTGGCGGGGCCGGGTCGGTCGATCCGCACCAGTTCGGCCCCGGTGCCGGACATCAACGACATCTTTTCGCAGCCCCTGCCGCCGCTGGAAGGCAGCTGACATTCCCGCCTCACTTTGCCCGCTGATGCATGATGTGGGGGCATGGCCTGCGCGTCGCGATATTCGTTCGAGGTTCTGATGCCATCCGGTCACCCCGTCGCCGAGCCGCCCCAATGCCTGTTGGCCCCGCCCGAAAGGCTGGATTTTCATGACCGGCAGGTCGCGATCCTGTCTGAGCCGATGACCGCCTTACAGGTCTGGAACCTGCTGCGCTGCCGCCCGCAACCCTTTCTGCGCGCGGCTTTTCGTATCCGGGACGCGGTGTCGGCGCGGTTCGGGGTGCGGCGGATCGGCGGCTTTACCACCGAGCCGGTCGCGCAGGTGGCTGTGGGCGACCGGCTGGATTTCTTTCTGGTCGAACATGCCGCGCCCGATCTTCTGGTGCTGACCGAACGCGACCGGCATCTGGACGTGATGACCTGTATTTCGACCGCCGGGACCCGCGTTGCGATCGTTTCATCGGTGCTGACGCATAACCTCTTTGGCCGCGCCTATATGCTGGTGGTGGGGCCGGCGCATAAGCTGATCGTCTGGAACATGCTGCGCTGGCTGCGCCGCGAGACGGGCGCCTAGACCGCGTCGTCGGGATTGAACTGGCCAAAGCGTCCGGCGGCAAAGACCAGCGGGTGGTCGCTGGGGCCACCCACCGTCACGCGCAGCACGCGGCCGATCACCACGGAATGATCGCCGCCGTCATGCACGGCATGGGTCAGACAGTCAAAGCGCGCCGCCGCCCCGGGCAGGACGGGCACACCCTCGTCGGTGATGACCGGCTCAAGCTCGTCGAACTGGCGGCCGCCCTTGGTAAAGCGCAGACAGGTCTCAAGCTGTTCGGCGCCCAGCACATGCACGGACCAGGCCTCGGCGCCGGTGAATACCTCGTGCCGGGTCGAGTTGCGCGCCGGGCACCACAAGACCAGCGGCGGCTCAAGCGAGACGCTGGTAAAGCTGTTGACCGTCATGCCCACCGGCCCGCGCGATCCCATGGTGGTGACCACCGTCACCCCCGTCGCGAACCGGCCAAGCGCCTCGCGCAGCAGGCGGGCCTCGGCATTGGCGGGGTGAAAGGTGATGGCGTCGGCCAGCCGGTCGCGGGTCGCGGGGGGAAGACGGTTCATGCGCGGGCCCTGTCAGCTGCGGGGATGTCGCCGGAGCATGGCCGGCCTTTCCCTTTATTAGCCGCCGTGGGGCAGCGCATCAAGTTGCGGCCGCCGGTCCCGCCGGATGCGGCGTCATCGCGGCGATGATCCGGCCATGCAGTGCGGGCGGCGCCACGATCAGCCCGTCCGACAGCGCCGAGGCCGTGTTGAAGCGCAGCGCCCGACCCGCCAGATCGGTGACCAGACAGCCGGCCCGCGCCGCGATCAGGCTGCCGGCGGCGATGTCCCATTCCCATGCGGGCCGCACCGACAAGGTGGCGTCGAACCGCCCCTCGGCCACCAGACACAGCCGCCAGGCCAGCGACGGTCGAAAGGCGCGCTGCAATGGCGGTGCGCTGCCGCGCCAATGCACGGGATCGAAGGCGGGCTTGCCCGACAGCACGGTCGCGCCCTCATAGCCGTGATCCGAAGGCGCGATGACGGCGCCGTTCATCCGCGCGGGCCCATCTTTGGCGGCGGTATAGGTCAGATCCTGCGCCGGCAGATGCACCACGGCCGCGACAATTTCATGCCCGCGCGCAATGGCAAGCGAAACCGAAAAGCCGGCCTGTCCGTCGATAAAGGCGCGGGTGCCGTCGATCGGGTCGATGACAAAGCAATGCCCCGCCGCAAGCCGGGCCGGGTCATCGGGGCTTTCCTCGCTGAGCCAGCCGTAATCGGGGCGCGCGGCGCGCAGCATCTGTTCCAGATGCGCGTTCACGGCCAGATCGGCCTCGGTCACCGGACCGGCGCCGTCCGCCTTGTCCCAGACCTGCGGATCGCGGCGCCAATAGCGCAGCGCGATCTCGCCGGCCTCGCGGGCGGCCCGTTCCAAAAGGCTCAGATCATCCGCCGGCAACGGTCATCCCTTCGACCAGCAGGCTGGGCACGCGCATGGCGCGCCAATCGGGCAGATCGTTCGCGGCGGTGACGCGCATCAGCATGTCGCGCAGATTGCCGGCAATGGTGCATTCGTTGACGGCATGGGTGATTTCGCCATTCTCGACCCAGAAGCCGGCCGCGCCGCGCGAATAATCCCCCGTCGTCGCGTTGATCGAGGCCCCCAGCATCGAGGTCACCACGAGCCCGCGCCCCATGTCGCGGATCAGCGCCTCGCGCGTGCGCGTGCCCGGCGTCAGTTCCAGGTTGGTCACCCCGGGAGAAGGCGGGCTTCCGGCGCTGCGCATCGCGCTTGCGGTCGAGGCCATGCCCAGCTTGCGCCCGGTGGCCAGATCGAGCGTCCAGCCCTGCAAGACGCCATCGGCGACGATCAGGCGCGGCGCGGTCGCCAGCCCCTCGGCGTCGAACAGCCGCGAGGCGCCATAGCGCGGGCGATGCGGATCCTCGCGCAGGTCAAAGCCCGGCGGCAGCACCGCCTCGCCAAGCGCATTGCGCAGCCAGCTGGCGCCGCGCGCCACGGCGGTTCCGTTCACCGCGCCGACCAGATGGCCGATCAGCGCGCCGGCGACGCGTTCGTCGTAAAGAATGGGAAAGGCGCCGGTGGGCGGCTTGCGCGCGCCGCGCCGGGCGATGGCGCGTTCACCGGCCAGACGGCCGATTTCCTCGGGCGAGGGCATGTCGGCCGCGAATACGCGGCTTTCACCGGCCCAGTCGCGTTCCATGCCCAGCCCCTCGCCAGTGATGGCGATGGCCGAAAGGCTGTGCCCGCTGCGCCCGTAACCGGCGGAAAACCCGTTCGATCCCGCCAGCCAGATCCGTCGCCGCGAATGGCCGGCGCTTGCGGATTCGACGGTCGAAATGCCGATGACGGCCAGCGCCGCCGCCTCGGCCGCAAGGGCCATTTCCTGCAATGCCTGCGGCGTGGGGTCGGAACCGGGATCGTTCATCTCGAGCCGCGCCATGTCGATGTCGTGGGCCAGCTGGTCGGGATCGGCCAGGCCCAGCGTGTCGTCCACCGGCGCCTCGCGTGCCATGGCGACGGCGCGGGCGGCCATCTCGTCGATGGTGCGCGTCGTGTGGTCCGAGGCCGAAACGCTGGCCTGCCGACCCGCGCAGATCACTCGCAGGCCGATCTCGACGCCATCGGCGCGTTCGGCATGTTCCAGCCTGCCGGCGCGGACATCGACCGAAACCGCGCTGGCATCCAGCGCGACGGCATCCGCCTGATCCGCGCCCGCCCGGGTCGCCGCCGCCAAAAGCGCCTGGGTCAGCCGCTCAAGATGCTGGAATTCGGACATGGTCTACCTCGGATGCGGTGCCGGGCCGGGACTGGTCCGACAGGGCCAGATCGTAACCGGGACAGGGGCCGGAACAAGTGGGCCAGAACAAGTGGGCCGGAAAAAGCGGGTCAGGACAGGCGCGCCGGGAAAATGGCACCGGAACGGCCGTACCGGAATGGCGGCCCAGATATAGGGCCTGAATGATTTGGGGGCCGGGCCATTGATCCCGGCCCCCGAACGTCGTTATCGGGGTCAGCCCGCGCTTAGCGCAGCTGCTGGCCGTTGGCGGTGAGCGAGCCGTCTTCCTTGAACTCAAGCTCGGTGGTCAGCTTGTCTTCGCCCTCGGCGGCGGGTTTGCCGAACATGGTCAGCATCATGCGCACGCTCATCAGCTGATCCTCGGGGACCAGACCCATGCTGCCCAGCGTGTCCAGCAGGCCGTTCACGCCCTCGAAGGTGGCGTTCAGCTTGCCCACCGGGGCCTGAATCAGATCGCCGCCTTCGGGGCCGGTCAATTGGCCATTGGCGGTGATCTTGGCGCCCAGAGCGCTCAGCGCGAACTGATTGATGTTCAGGTCGACCGGCACGAAGGGTTCGGGGGTCGCGACCGCTTCGGCATCGGCCGTGGCGGCGTCCCCGGCATCGGGCGTGGTCTCGGGGTTGGCTTCGGGCGCGGCGTCGGTCGGTGTGGCCGCCTCGGCCTCGGCGGCCATGACGGCCGGGTCCAGCAGATCCTCATTGACCTTGGCCGTGCCGGTCAGGTCCAGATCCAGCGAGGCCGGATCGCGCGGCAGCTTGGCTTCGGGATCGAACAGCGCCCAGATCTCATCGCCCATGGTCAGCCCGGCCAGCGAATAGGCCAGCTTGAAGGGCTGCGCGGTATCGGATTTCAACACCGGGAATTGCAGATCGAAGCTGCCGCTTTCGGCGGCGTATTTGATCGGGAAGGGGAACTGGCCGCCGCTGATTTCGCTGGTAAAGGCGTCGGAATTGCCCTGATAGGTCAGCCCGTCCTGCGACATCGCAAAGGTCAGATCGAAGCCCTTGCCATCGTATTTGCCCTTGCCGGTCTGGGGCTGCCCGTCTTCGCCGGTGGCCGTGAAATCGAAGGTCGCGGTCATCGCCCCGGATTTGACGCTGCCGCTCATCGCGGTGCCCGACTTGATGGCGGCATTCATGTCGCCGCCCATGTTCGCACCCTTGGGCAGCGCAAGATCGCCGCTCATTTCCAGCCCGGACATATTGGTGTCGAACTTGATCTTGCCGCCGTCTTCGGTCTGGATATCGCCGCTGGCATTCATGCGTTCGGCATGCGCCTTATATTCGTATTTGGCGGTTTCGCCGGCGACGAAATGCATGGTGCCGGTGCTGCCCGCGATGCTGAACCGGATCGGCAGCGGGTTTTCCTTGTCGCCGACCTTCATGGTGGTCAGCGCGATATCGATGGTCGGATAGTTGAATTCATGCGTCATGTCCTCGGGCGCGCCCGAGGTCACGGTCGAGTTGCCCGGCATGTCGATGGTAAAGGGGATCTCGAAGGATTTGCCATCGGCTTCGCTGCCCTTGATGCTGCCGGTCGCGCGGTCGGAAAATACCGTGCGCACCTTGCCATCGCCGGTATCGCTGAGCGTGACGGTGCCAAAGGCAAAGCTCGCCGGGTTTTCTGCCGTGCCGCCCGCCGCCACGACATCGGTCAGGGTCAGCGTGTCGCCGGCCTTTTCGCGGCCGCCTTCCTTGATCTGGTAGCCGGCGCCCTGATAGTAATCCACCCAAGACTGCCATACCTGTTCCGGGGTGACGTCCGCAAAGGCCGGTGCCGTCATCGCGGCCAGCGCAATGGCCGAGCTTGTCAGTCGCAGGTTCATCTCTTTACCTTTCCCAGCGAGATTATCGCGATTTACGCAAGAAATACTTGCGGGGCTTTTGCCACAGCCAGCCCGCAGGTCCAAGGAGGGATATGTGATCTTAACCGAGATTTCAGGACCGGTTGGCCGGATCGTGATCGACCGCCCCGCCAAGGCCAATGCCTTGACCGAGCCGATGCTGCGCGATCTGACCGCCGCATTCGACGATTTCGCCGGCCGGCCCGATCTGCGCGCGGTCGTGCTGACCGGGCGCGGGACGGTGTTTTCGGCCGGGGCCGATCTGGATGCGGCGCGGGCCGGTCTGGCGGTGTCGCCGGAATGGGAACGGCTGTCGGCGCGCGTGGCCTCGATGCCCTGCCTGACCATCGCGGCGCTGAACGGCACCTCGGCGGGCGGTTCGCTGGGCATGGTGCTGGCTTGCGATGTGCGGCTTGCGGTGCCGCAGGCGAAATTATTCTATCCTGTTATGCGTTTGGGGTTTCTGCCCCGGCCGGGCGATCCCGAGCGGATGATGGCGCTGATCGGGCCGGCGCGGGCCAAAATGATCCTGATGGGCGGACAGAAAATCCCCGCCGACGAGGCGCTGGCCTGGGGGCTGATCGACCGGATCGTCGCCCCCGATGCGCTATTGGATGAGGCGGCGCGGATCGCCACCGATGCCTGCGGCGCCAGCGCCGAGCACCTGCGCGCGATCAAGGCGCTGCTGCACTGAACGCTGCAGGCACGCGGCGGGGCGTCACGGAACGCCCCGCCGTGCTGCGACCTTATGCCGCAGTCGCGGGTCTCAGGCGTAGACGCTTTGCTTGCCGAAATGCACGCACAGCATGTAATAGACCACGGCGCGATATTTGTTGCGGTTGCCGCTGCCGTATTTCGCCAGCACGTCCTGAATTGCCGTCATCAGCTCGGGTCCATCGGCGAGGCCCAGCTTTTTCACCAGATAATTGGTCCTGACGCGCTCGATCTCATCCTTGTCGGAACCGGCGATGGTTTCGGCATCGGCGTTATAGATCGAGGGGCCGCAGCCGATCACCACCTTGGTCAAAAGATCCATGTCGGGCGATACGCCCAGCTTGTCCTTCATATCGCCGGCATATTTGGCGATCAGGTCGTCTCTCTTGCTCATATCCGTCCCCCGGATGTTCATGTCCGGGGGAAGCCTAGCGCGAGCGGGATAAATATCAACCTATACCGTGGATCAGTAGCGGTAATGGTCTGATTTGAAGGGGCCTTCGGGCGTGACCCCGATATACGAGGCCTGTTCGGGCGAAAGCTGGGTCAGCTTGACGCCGATCTTGTCCAGATGCAGGCGGGCGACCTTTTCGTCCAGCGCCTTGGGCAGGATATAGACGCCGGGCGCATATTCGTCGCCCTTGGTCCACAGCTCGATCTGCGCCAGCACCTGATTGGTGAAGCTGGCCGACATCACAAAGGACGGGTGACCGGTGGCATTGCCAAGGTTCAAAAGCCGGCCTTCGGACAAAAGAATGATCCGCGCGCCCGAGGGCATTTCGATCATGTCCACCTGGTCCTTGATATTGGTCCATTTGTGGTTTTTCAGCGCGGCGACCTGAATTTCATTGTCGAAATGGCCGATATTGCCGACGATGGCCATGTCCTTCATCGCGCGCATATGCTCGATGCGGATCACGTCCTTGTTGCCGGTGGTGGTGATGAAGATGTCGGCGCTGTCGGCCACATCCTCAAGCGTCACCACCTCGAACCCGTCCATGGCGGCTTGCAGGGCGCAGATCGGATCGACCTCGGTCACCTTCACGCGGGCGCCGGCGCCGCGCAGGCTTGCGGCCGAGCCCTTGCCCACATCGCCGTAACCGCAGACCACAGCGACCTTGCCGGCCATCATTACGTCGGTCGCGCGGCGGATACCGTCGACCAGCGATTCCTTGCAGCCGTATTTGTTGTCGAATTTCGACTTGGTGACGCTGTCATTGACGTTGATCGCCGGGAAGGGCAGCAGGCTTTTCTTGTGCAGATCGTAAAGACGATGCACGCCGGTGGTGGTTTCCTCGGACACGCCCTGAATGGCGGCGCGCTGTTGGGTGAACCAGCCGGGCGATTGCGCCAGACGTTTCTTGATCTGGGCGAAAAGGGCTTCTTCCTCTTCGCTGGTGGGGGTCTCGATCAGGCCGGTTTCGCCGGCTTCGACCCGCGCGCCCAGCAGGATATACATGGTGGCGTCGCCGCCATCGTCCAGGATCATGTTCGCCGTACCTTCGGCGAACTGGAAAATCTGGTCGGTATAGGACCAGTATTCGGGCAGCGTCTCGCCCTTGATGGCGAAAACCGGGATCCCGGCGGCCGCGATCGCCGCCGCCGCGTGATCCTGGGTCGAGAAGATGTTGCAGGACGCCCAGCGGACCTCGGCCCCCAGCGCCACCAGCGTTTCGATCAGCACGGCGGTCTGCACGGTCATGTGCAGCGAACCGGCGATGCGCGCGCCTTTCAGCGGCTGGGCCGCGCCATATTCGGCACGCAGCGCCATCAGGCCCGGCATTTCGGTTTCGGCGATGTCCAGTTCCTTGCGGCCAAAACCGGCAAGTGAAATGTCGCGGATGATGTGATCGGCCATGTGGCCCCCGTCTATGGAAATTTGCGCGGGGTTAACATTTCCGCCCCGACTCTGCAAATCCCCGAAGCATAGGCGCGCGCGGCGCGCGACCGCGCCCTAACCGCCAAGCCCGGCTTGGGTAAAGAACTGGCGCGGGCTGGCGCCGTCGCGATAGCCGATGCCCGATGCGACGATGCAGCTGGTCGCATCGCCGCGATCCAGCACCATGGTCCATGTCCCCATCAGCGCCGAACCCCAGAGCTGCGTCCCCTTGGCGCCGGTCGCCACCTTTTCCTCAGCGAAATCATGCGACAGCGTCTGGGCCAGCTGATCGCTCTGATCGCACCAGGGCTGATCGGCGCGGGCGTCGCGCGACAGCGGCAGCGTGCGGGCCAGTTCGATCACGGCGCTTGTTTCCATGCCGGCGACGGCCGACCAGCCACGCGGATTGGCCTGATTGTCGTCATGCGATGTGATGGCGGCGGTCGCCGCATTGCCGGCGGCCATCATCCCCAAAGCCACCAGCGCGGCCGGTGCGATGCGTGTGAGTTTCGGCATTTTCATATCGTCAACCTTTCGCTTGCGCGTCTGATCCGGGCAAAAACGCCCGAAACCCGCGCAGGTTCCCGAAAGGTTCCGGTCGCCCCCATTGCGAGCGCTAGCAGAGGGCCTCGGGATCGCCTAGAACGGCCTGCAAGGGCGGTCCCGAAAACAACCGGGATGCGCTATGCAAGGTGATCTGGGATGAGTGATCGGGGGTAGGCGACATGATCTTTCTGCTGGCGGATGTGGGCGGCACCAATGCGCGGCTGGCGCTGGCGCGGGATGGCGTGATCGATCGCGCCACGATCTCGCGGTTTCGCGGCGACGATCATGCCAGCTTTGACGAGGTGGTCAGCCTGTTTCTGGAACAACAGGGCAATCCCGGCATCGACGCGGTCTGTGTCGACGTGGCCGGCCCGGTTTCCGGCGGTCAGGCACAGCTGACCAATCGCGACTGGGATTTCACCGAGGCGCGGCTGCGCGACCTGACCGGGGCGCCGCGCGCACGGCTGATCAACGATCTGATCGCCCTTGGCTATGCCACCCCGGCGCTGGATGGCGAGGCGGCGGGCTTTCTGCGTCGCTTGCCCGAAACCGCCCGGGGCAATGGCCAGCGGCTGGTCGTCAATGCCGGCACCGGTTTCAATGTCTGCGCGGTCAAGGTGCTGCCCGATGGCGGCATCGCCTGTCTTGAGGCCGAAGAGGGTCATACCCGCCTTCCGCATTCGGTCTGGTTGCCGCTGACCGAGGCTTTGGGCGACATCACCGGGTTCGATTCCGTCGAGGAACTTTTTGCCGGGCGCGGTCTGGCGCGGCTGCATGCGCGCTATGCCGGCGTGGCCCCGATCCGCGCCGAGGCAGTCGTCGCCGCCGCCGCCAGCGGCGACGAGGCGGCCGAGGCGACCTGTGCGCTTTACGCCCATCTTTTCGGGCTGATCTGCCGCGAACTGGCGCTGCGTTTCATGCCGATGGAGGGCATGTTCCTGGCCGGCAGCGTGGCGCGGTCCTGCACCGACCGTTTCGACATCTTCGAGGCGGCCTTTCTGTCCGATCCGCTGATGGACAGCATCCCCGACGCAGTGCCGATCGGGGTGATCCGCGACGACATGGCGGCGCTGCATGGCTGTCTTGCTGCACTTCGGTGAAATTTGCCCCTCTGCGGGCCGGGGCGCTGGATTTTATTAACGCGGCCTGCAATGCTTGGGCAAAACCTATAGGCAGAGCAGCGAAGCAAGATATGGACAATTGGATCAAGGCGGGAACCGCTGCTGCCATCGTTTTGGTGGCGGGCGCGGGCGTGGTTGTGGCGCAATCCTCGGGATCCTCGTCTTCGTCTTCGCGGCCCTCCTCGGGGTCGTCCTCATCGGCATCCTCGCCCTTTTCGGGCTGGTTCGGCGGGTCCAAGGGCAATGAGGCATCGCCCGTGGATCTGGATTTCCAGATGCATGGCGGCGATGACGGGCTGCTTGCGGCGATCCGCAACACCTCGCTTCTGGTCAGCGCCCAGGACGAGGGGCGCGTGACCGGCCAGGATATGCTGGCGGCGGCGCGGGGCGATTATGCCCGCATTCTGGGCGTGCTTTATGACGAAGGCTATTATTCCGGCGTCATCGATATCAGTCTGGACGGCGTCGAGGCGGCCAGCATCGCGCCGCTGGACGCGCCGCAGGTGGTGCGCAAGGTCGTGATTTCGGTCACGCCGGGGCCGATCTTCAAATACAGCCGCGCCGATATCGCGCCGGTGGCGCCGGGCACCGAACTGCCCAGCGGCTATCACAAGGGCAAGATCGCCCGCACCGGCGACATGAAGACCGCCGCCACCTCGGCGGTTTCGGGCTGGCGCGACGTGGGTTACGCCAAGGCCAGCGTGGCCGAAACCGACATCACCGCCGATCACGCCACCAATCGCGTGGACAGCCGCATCACCATTACGCCCGGGCCGGCGCTGCGTTTTGGCAAGCTGACCACCCATGGCAACAAACGCCTCAGCGACCGGCGCCTGCACAAGATCGCGGGCTTTCCCGAAGGCGCGCGTTTCGACCCCGAAGAGCTTGAGGACGTGCGCAAGCGTCTGCGCCGCTCGGGCATCTTTTCGGGGATCACCCTGACCGAGGCGGACTATGTCAGCCCCGGCAACACGCTGGACGTGGATCTTATGGTGACGGAACAAAAGCTGCGCCGGCTGGGCGCGGGCTTTGAATATTCCAACACCAACGGGCTGTCGCTGACCGGCTATTGGATCAACCGCAACCTGTTCCGGGGCGGCGAGCGGCTGCGCATCGATGCCGAGGTCGAGGATATCGGCGGCGATACCGGGCTGGATTACCTGCTGGGCCTGCGCATCGACCGGCCCGCCACGCTGAATGCCGACACCACCGCCTATGTCGAGGCCGATATCGGCAGCCTTCAGGAAGAGGATTACGACCTGAAATTCGCCACGTTCGGGTTGGGCTTTCTGTGGCAGCCCAGCGATGAGCTGACGGCCGATGTCGCGCTGCAATACCGGGCGCTGCGGGCCGAGGACGATTCCGGGGTGACGAATTTCCGGCTGATCGCCCTGCCCATGTCGCTGACGCTGGACATGCGCGACGACAAGACCGACGCCCACAAGGGCTATTACCTGCAAGGTGGGCTGGTGCCTTTCCTGGGCCTTCAGGATGAAACCGGGACCGGCGCGCAGGTTCTGGCCGAAAGCCGGATCTATCACAGCTTTGGCGAAAACGACCGCTTCACGCTGGCGGGGCGGGCGCGGCTGGGCACGGTTCTGGGGTCGGATATCGACAACACACCGCGCGACTATCTGTTCTATTCCGGCGGAGGCGGCACCGTGCGCGGCCAGCCCTATGAATCGCTGGGCGTCGAAGTCATTCCGGGTCAGGACGGCCCGGTCAAGACCGGCGGCATGAGCGTGGTCAACCTGACCGCCGAGGCCCGCATCCAGATCCGCGAAAAGATCGGCACCGCCTTTTTCGTCGATGCCGGACGGGTCTGGGACGATGGCGGGTTCTCGGGTGGCACCGACTGGCACGCGGGCGCGGGTGCGGGCATCCGCTACAAGACGCCGATCGGGCCCCTGCGCTTCGATCTCGCGCTGCCGCTGGGCGGCGGCTATGACGATGACAGCGGCCTTCAGGTCTATATCGGTTTGGGGCAGGCGTTCTGATGCGGGATCTGGCTTATCGTATTCTGCTCGCCCTGTGCCTTGTTCTGGCGCAGCCGCTGGCCGCCCTGGCACAGGACAGCGCCGCCGACATCTCGCAAGAGGTCGATGACGACAAGGGTTTCGTCACCCGCTTTCTTGAGGAAAAGCTGTCGGGCGCCGGGCGCAGCGTGGTGATCGACGGGTTCCAGGGCGCGCTTTCGTCGCGCGCGACCTTTACCCGCATGACCATTTCGGACGATGACGGCACTTGGATCACGCTTGAAAACGGCGCCATGCAATGGAGCCGCGCCGCCCTTTTGGCCCGTCGGGTCGAAATCAACGAACTGTCGGCCGAACGTGTCATCCTGCCGCGTCTGCCAGGTGGTGGCGGCGATGCGGCCGCGCCCAAGGCCGAGGCGACCGAATTTTCCCTGCCGCAGCTGCCGGTGGGGGTGAATATCGACAAGATCGCGATCCAGCGGGTCGAGCTGGGCAAGGATATCATCGGGCAAGAGGCGGTGCTGGCCATCAACGGCTCGATGAACCTGTCGGGGGGCGAGGGCAAGACCGCGCTGACCATCGACCGGGTGGATGGCCCGCGCGGGCAATTCGCGCTGGATGCCGGGTTTTCGAATGAAACCCGGGTGCTCAATCTGGACCTGAAACTGGACGAGGACGCCAACGGGCTGTTTTCGAACATTGTCCAGCTGCACGGGCGTCCGGCCGTCACCGCCGAGATCAAGGGCGACGGGCCGCTGTCCGACTATACCGCCGATATCACGCTGGCGACCGATGGTCAGCCGCGCATCACCGGCAAGGTCGCGGTCCAGACCCAGACCCAGGACGGCGTGCCCGGCACCGCCTTTCACGCCGAACTCAGCGGCGATGTCGCCGCCCTGGCACCGCCCCAGCACAAGGCGTTTTTCGGCAGCCAGTCCCGGCTTCTGGCGCAGGGCTGGCGCGGGGGGGACGGGCGGCTTCTGATCCCCTCGCTCAGCCTGACGACCGAGGCGCTGAAGCTGGACGGCAATGTTGCGACCAATGCGCAGGGCGGTCCCGAAAGCGCGCATCTGACCCTGCTTCTGGGACAAGAGGCGGGGGCCACGCAATTGCCGGTCCTGTTGCCATGGGCCGACAGGCCGACCACGGTACAGACCGGGGCGCTGCGGCTGGATTACGACGCGGCGCAGGGGGCGGGCTGGACCCTCAAGGGCAAGGTGCATGAGATCGCGCGCGACGATATCTCCCTGTCCGAGCTTGAGCTGGGCGGCCGTGGCCGGGTCATCCTGAACGAGACGCAGGCCCTGCAAGAGCTGCGCGGCTGGCTGGCCTTTGGCATGACGGCGCTGGAACCGGCGGATCCCGGATTGGCGCAGGCCCTGGGCGACACGCTGAACGGCGGCCTGAACTTTGCCTTTGCGCCCGGAAACGACCTCAAGATCTGGGGCATGAACATCAATGGCGACAATTTCCTTTTGACCGGTCAGACCGATGTGTCGGGCCTGTCCACCGGGATCCGGCTGTCCAGCGACATCAATGCCGAACATCGCGATCTGGACAATTTCTCGACCCTCGCCGGGCGGCCGCTGAAAGGGGCGGCCAACGCCCATATCAAGGGCGAATACGCGCTTTTGGGCAAAGGTTTCGACATCGAGGCACAGATTGCCGGCACCGATATCGGCATTGGCCAGACCCATGCCGACCGCATGCTGGCCGGACAGGCCCGCATCGAACTGAGCGCGCGGCGCGACACGACGGGCATCAATCTGCGCAAGCTGACGGTGAACGCGCAGAACCTGACCGCGCAGGCGCAGGGCCTGATCAGCAGCGGTTCCAGCGACCTGACGGCGCATATCGAAATGCCCGACCTTTCGGTCGCCGATCCCGCCTGGTCGGGGGCGTTTCGCACCGATGCCAAGGTCACCGGCGCCGATGGCAAGCGCGTGGTCAGCCTGACCGGCAAGGCGCAGGACCTGGTGCTGGGCATGGCCGAGCTGGACGGCATGCTGCGCGGCGAAACCGATCTTTTGATCGAGGCGCAGGAAACCGGCGGCACCTTCAATGTGCAGCAGTTCCAGCTGTCGAACCCGCAGCTGGCGGCGAATGGCGACGGCAATTTCTCGGCCCAGATGGTGGACGGGCGGCTGAACGTCTCGATCCCCGATCTGACGGCGCTGGGGCGCGGATTCTCGGGGGCGCTTACCGCGCAGGCCGTGGCCTCGCAGAACGGGGATACGCGGCGGATCGAGCTGACCGGCCTGGGCAAGGAATTGCGGCTGGGCCAGCAGGACACCGACGGCGCCCTTCCCGGCGATACCGAGCTGAAGCTGATCGCCGAGGAAACCAAGGGCGAGATCGCGGTCGAAAGCCTTGATTTGCGCAATGCCCAGATGCTGGCCACCGCCCAGGGCAAGATCGGCCAGTTCGGCACCGATATGACCGGCCGCGTGGACGTGAAATCGCTGGCGAGTTTTGGCCGTGGCTGGCGTGGCGCCTTGCAGGCGCAGGGCAGTTTCAAGGATGACGGAACCGGCGCGCGGCGGCTGGACGTCACCGGCACCGCCCGCGACCTGTCCTTTGGCCAGGCGCAGGTCGATGGCGCGCTGGCGGGCGAAACGCAGCTGGCGGTGAAGGGCATCGAGACCGGCGGCGTCTTTACCATCGAGACCGCGACCATCGGCAATCCGCGCCTGAATCTTGGCGCGACGGGCAAGGTCGGCGGCGGCGCGACCGATGTGACCGCGACGCTGCGGGCCGACGACCTGCGCTTTCTGGGACGCGGGTTCCGGGGCGCCGTCAATGCCACCGGACAGGTGACCGACCAGCCCGAAGGCGGGCGCCGGATCACCGCACAGGGACAGGCGCGCGGCCTGGCCATCGGCCAGCCAAAGGCGGATGCCGTGCTGGCGGGGGAAACCACCATCGACGTGGTGGCCCGACAACTTGCCGATGGCAGTCTCAAGGTGGATCGCCTGCGCGGCGGCAACGGCCAGTTCCGCATCACCGGCGACGGCAGTCCGACCGACGGGCTGAACCTTGACGCGCGGCTCAACGATCTGAGCCTTGTGGTGCCGGGCCTTCCGGGGCCGGCGGAATTGCGCGGCTCGATCCGCAATACCGGCACGACCTATGACCTGGACCTAAGCGCGACCGCGCCCGGCGAAACCCGTGCCACCATTGCCGGTTCGGTCGCCACCAATATGCAGAACGCAGATATCCGCGTCGCCGGCGGCACCAATGCGGCGGTCGCGAACCCGTTCCTGCGCACCCGCAGCGTCGAGGGGCCTTTGACCTTTGATCTGCGCCTGAACGGCCGCCCGGCGCTGGAATCGCTCAGCGGGCGGGCATCGCTCAGCGGCGGGCGTCTGGCCGAGCCGCGCTTTGGTCTGGCAATCGACGATCTGGACGCCAATGCCGATTTCAATGGCGGCCGGATCATGGTCGATGTTCGCGGCGCGGTCGAAGCCGGCGGCACGATCACCGTCACCGGGCCCGTCGAATTGACCGGCGCGCGGCGGATCGATCTGGACGTGACGGCCGATAATGTCGTGCTGCGCGATCCCAGCCTTTATGAGACCCTGCAAAGCGGCCGCATCAAGGTTTCGGGCATGCTGGGCGAGGGGCCGCTGATCGCGGGTCGCATCGATGTCCAGCGGGCCGAGATCCGCATCCCCTCGACCGGGCTGGGCGGCGCCAAGGCGATCCCCGACATCAAGCATCTGTCCGAACGCCCGCCCCAGCGCCAGACCCGCGCCAAGGCCGGGCTGCTGGAATATCCCAGCCAGGCGGCGATCGATGCGGGCATGACCGCCCCGCCCGCGACCCCGCCGGCCAAGGCGGCGCGGTTCGACCTGTTGCTGTCGGCGCCCGATCAGGTCTTTGTGCGCGGGCGTGGCGTCGATGCCGAACTGGGTGGCGAGATCCGTCTGACCGGCAATGCCCGCCAGCCGGTTCCTATTGGCGAGCTGGAACTGATCCGGGGTCGGGTCGATCTTTTGGGCAAGCGCTTCGACCTGACCGAGGGGCTGATCGAGATGCAGGGCAGCCTGATCCCGGTGATCCGCCTTGTCGCCGAAACCGAACAGGACGACATCACCACCCGCATCATCATCGATGGCGAGGCGCACGACCCCGAAATTGCCTTTGAATCCTCGCCCGAGATGCCCGAGGAAGAGGTGCTGT
Organism: Paracoccus mangrovi; assembly: GCF_042648425.1. NCBI lineage: Bacteria > Pseudomonadati > Pseudomonadota > Alphaproteobacteria > Rhodobacterales > Paracoccaceae > Paracoccus > Paracoccus mangrovi. Next base: position 344,059 of record NZ_JBHRXJ010000003.1, read on the forward strand.
CGCAATTGCTGTTCGGCCGTGGCCTCAGCAATATCAGCGCCTTGCAGGCCGCCCAGCTGGCCAGCGCGGTGGCCGTTCTGGCCGGGCGCGGCGGGGACGGGATCGTGTCGCGGCTGCGGGCCTCGACCGGGCTGGACGATCTGGACCTGACCACCGATGACGAGGGCAATGTTTCGGTCCGTGCCGGCAAGTATCTGACGGAAAACGTCTATACCGATGTCCAGCTTGGAGGGGACGGCAAGACCAAGCTGAACCTGAACCTTGATCTGTCCAAGACGCTGACCGCGCGCGGTTCCGTCGACAGCGAGGGCGAAAGCACGCTGGGCCTGTTTTACGAACGCGACTACTAGGCGGCGCGCGCCGTCGCAGGATCTGAAAAGGCCGGGCCGGGACGCCCGGCCTTTTCTCTTTGGGCGGGCTTGACAGGCTGCGGCACGGTTATTAGCTTGCTAACGAAAATCATTAGCAAGCTAATAACCATGCCGCAGCGTGCCCCGACCCTTTTCGAAACGATTCTGAACATGACCCGGACCATCCGCGCCGGGTTCGAATCGCGTGTGCAGCAGCATCAGGGCCTGACCTTTGCCCGAGCGCGGCTTTTGGTCACCATCGGCCATAACGAAGGCGCCAGTCAGGCCGAGCTGGCCGCCGCGCTGGGGATCGAGACGCCCACCCTGAAACGCCAGCTCGATGCGCTGGAGGAACTGGGGCTGGCCCGTCGGAAACCCCTGCCGGGCGACGCGCGCAAATATGCGGTCCACCTGACCGACACCGCCCGGATCGAGCCTTTGCTGGGGTTCCGGGCCGAGGTCGAGAATGCATTGATCGACGGCATCCCGCCCGAGGATGTGGCCACGACGCGCCGTGTTCTGGCGCGCATGGCCACCAATGCCGAGCATCTGCAACGCGCCGAAGGCGACGAACGGGACAAGCCATGACCACCGCCCAGGTCGCCATAGATGCCGGCGGGGATCCCGTTCCGGCCGCGCCCGCGCCCGCCAGCCCGCCGGCGGCACCGGCCTATTCATGGCCGGTGGCGCTGGCCTATATCGGGGTGTCGCTCTTTGTCGCGCTGACCCAGGGGGTGGCGCAGGGATTTGTCAGCACCAATATCCCCCAGGTCGCCGGGAATCTGGGGGTGACGACCACACAGGCGACGTGGCTGACGGTCGCCTTTACCATTCCGCGCGTCGCGCTGCCGCTGATGCTGGTCAAGATCCGCATGCAGTTCGGCCTGCGCCGCTTTGCCGAGATCGCGGTCGCGATCTATCTGGTGGTGTCCCTGATCAGCATCGAGGCCATTGACCTGCGCTCGGCGGTTCTGGTGCAGGCTCTGTCCGGGATGTCGGCCGCGCCGCTGTCGACGCTGGCTTTCATGTACATGCTCGAGCCGCTGCCGCCGCAATGGAAGATGCGGCTGGGCCTGCCGCTGGTCATGGCCGCGATCAGTGCGGGGCCGATGCTGGCGCGCGTCGTGTCGCCGCCGCTGCTGGCCGGATCGGGTCTGGCGGGGTTGCATGCGCTGGGGCTTGGTCTGGCGGCGCTGGCGCTGGGGCTGGTCTATTATCTGCCGCTGACCTCGCCGCCCCGGGTCAAGGCGATCGCGCCGCTCGATATCGTCAGCTGGCTGTTGATCGCCGCAGGCTTTGGCGGTCTGTCCGCGACCTTTACCATGGGCGCGATCTATTGGTGGACCGATACCGCCTGGCTGGGCATGGTGTTCGCCGCCTCTATCGGCGCGCTGACGCTGGCGGTGATCGTCGAGCTGCACCGCAAGGCGCCGCTTCTGGATATCCGCTGGCTGGCCAGTCCGACTGTCGTCCATCTGACCGTGACGCTGTTGCTGTTCCGGCTGATCCTGTCCGAGCAAAGCGCGGGCGCGCCGCGCATGTTTCAGGTGCTGGGCGTGACCCAGGACCAGCTGATGCCGCTGTTCGCGGTGCTGATCGTGGCGACCTTTGCCGGTGCGCTGGCGCTGATCCCGTTCATGAAGCCGGGAAACGTGCCACGGCTGCACCTGGTCGCGCTGGCGATGATCGGGATCGGCGCCTATATGGACAGCCACGCCACGGTCGACACCCGGCCCGCGCAGATGATGCTGAGCCAGGCGATGATCGCCTTTGCGAGCACGCTCTATCTTGCGCCCGCGATGATGCAGGGGCTGCTTTCCGCGCTGGCGCGGGGGCCGAATTACATCCTGTCCTTCATCATCATCTTTCTGTCCACGCAAAGCCTGGGCGGCGTGATCGGGTCGGGCGCCTTTGTGACCTTCATCAACCACCGCGAAGCCGTGCATATGCAGGTGCTGCGCGAAGAGCTGACGACCACCTCGCCCATGCTGGTGCAACAGATCGCGGCCCGTTCGGCGGCGCTGGCCCCCCAGATCGCCGATGGCGCCATGCGCAGGGCGCAGGCAGTCGTGCAGATCGCGGGCGACGCCACGACCCAGGCCTTTGTGCTGGCCTATAACGATGCCTATCGCCTGATCGCGCTGGTCGCGGCCGGGGCCTTGGCGGCGCTGGTGCTGCATATGTTCCGCGACCGCCTTGCCGCATCTTTCCGGCCCGCATCGCCTGCGGCGCCGGCTTCATCGCAAATCAACCGGACCGAACCGAAATGACCGGCAAAAACCACCTTATCCCCACTCTGATCGCCCTTGTCGCCGGCATTGCCGGGATCCTGATCGTGCTGTTCGCATGGCATCTGCCGCCGTTCCGGCCGGCCTATCCCCAGACCGAAAACGCCTATATCCGTGGCAAGGTGACAAGCCTCGCGCCGCAGCTTTCGGGCTATATCTCCACGGTCGAGGTGCAGGATTTCGATCACGTCACCGCAGGGCAGGTCATCGCCCGCATCGACGACCGCCAGTTCCGCCAGCGCCTGAATCAGGCACAGGCCAGCCTTCAGGCCGCCGAGGCGGCATTGCAGATCCAGAACCAGAACGTGCTTTCGGCCGAGGCCAGCCTGCAATCGGCCGAGGCCGCGCTTGGGGCCGCAGGGGCCGCGCATGATACCGCGCAATCGAATTGGGACCGCGACAGCGCCCTGCAAGAACGCGGCGTGACCGCCCAGCGTGCGGCCGATCAGACCCATCTGGCGCTGCGACAGGCCGTGGCCTCGGTCGCCCAGTCGGAAAGCGCGATCGCCGTCGCCCGCGAAAACGTCAACGGCGCCCGCGTCGGGCTTGCCGCGAAACGGGCCGATATCGCATCGGCGCAGGCGGCGGTCGAACTGGCCCGGATAGACCTCGACAATACCGTGATCCGCGCGCCTTCGGACGGCACGTTGGGACAGGTCGGCGTGCATCCCGGCCAATATGTCACGCCCGGCACCGCATTGGTCAGCCATGTCGGCGCCGATATCTGGGTCATTGCCAATTTCCGCGAGACCGAGCTTCACGGGATGCGCGTCGGCGATCCGGCCCGCTTTGACGTCGATGCCTTGCAGCACCGCAGTTTCAGCGGTCGGGTCCAGTCCTTTTCCCCCGCCACCGCGTCCGAGTTCAGCATCCTTCCGGCCACGAACGCGACCGGGAATTTCACCAAGGTCGCGCAGCGGCTGCCGGTGCGGATCAGCATCGACCCGGATCAGGACATGGCGGAATTTCTTGAACCCGGCCTGTCGGTCGTGGTGACCGTGGACCCCGGGCAGGGCGACGGCATCGCCCAGACCGGTGCGGCGGTGATGGGGCCCAGGGGATAGGGCAGTTCAGTCGGGCAGGGTGAAGGTGTCGAAATAGTCGCGTTTGATTTGGGGGAGGATGGTTCTCTAGGCTCATTGACCTTTACCAACAAGCTTTATGATCTCATGCACTGGTGAGAGAATGGACTCACTCAGTTCCTTGTATGTACCGACGTCTAAGCCGTTCCTTTTCGCTTGGTTTGCAGTCCGATCCTTACCGAAAATTCGTTCACTCAGTTGCTTTTTCAATTCCTTCTGATCGTGGTCTTCAAGCGAGGATAGGAAGGGGTCGATGGCTTTGACTTCGAGAGAGAACCACCGCATCTGTTGCTCAAGGTCTCGATGGGCTTTTGATTGCCTTGAAGCGTATCCAGCTGCGGCCAAAAGAACCATCGTCAGGGATCCGGCCGTTACAAGCTCCGACCAGTTGATGCCGCCAGATGGGGTTTCCCCGAACCCGGTGAAAAGCTTCACCAGCAGCCAAATTGCTGTAAGCGCTAATGAAATCATCGCAATGATGCGCCAGGCATTTGCGGCTTTGTGTTCATCAGTCGCCGTCTTTTGATAGCCACCCGCGACACCATCGGTTCCAACTAAACCGTGGATTTCTAGGATCGCCATATGCTTCGCCTTCATGTCGTCGATATATCTCTGGGCATTCGTAGTGTATGCCTCAAAGCTGGATTTCAGCTGCTCATTGTGTTTTGCGTTAACTTCTTTCGTCTCAGTTTCCGAATTTGATCGGATATTTCGCACAGTTTCGTCAAATTTTTCACCACGCTGAATCTGAGCCAAAGAAAACTCTTCTGCCCTTGAGTTTTGTGTGTCTCCAAATTCGCGTTGCCATGCACCAAGTGCTGAATCCGTCTCTGCCTTAAGGTGCTCAAGGTCCGCTTTCTGCTCGACCAACCCGGCTTGAAGCTCCGTCAGATTCTTATTCGCTTCAGACATATCTGTCTCAAAGCTTTGCTTTGTGCGCTCAATCAGTACGCAGAACTTGTCAAAAGCCTCTTCAATGGATCGGATCGCTTTTGAAGTTTCTTTTGGGTGAGAAAATGTGGGAATTTGATTAACTAAATGTAATTGGCTGGTCAGGTGGTCGTTGATGTGTCGAATATGTTGAACATTTCCGCTGGATGAATAACTATCTGCCTGATTCCAGGCTTGAGGATGTCGGAGTTGATTGTTGAGATTTGTCAAAAGGCTCTCAGAAAATAGCTCTGGGTCCTGCCGATCTAACGCCGTTTTTATGAGGGCGATCACCTTTTTTAGTCTGCGGCGCTCTTCCTCATGCTCGGCATCGATCTCTTGCACCTCTACTTCCAGCCAGCTCTGCAAAGTCTGAACAGTCATGTGGATTTGGTGATTGTCGAATTGTTCGGACCAGCGGGACATTCGGCCTCCTTGAAGGATGGGAAACTTACAGTTGCGTATCAGGGCCACCGCCCGTTGTCACTAACTGCTTATGATGTCACCGAACCTTCACATAAGTTTAGATGTTATTTCTGCATTTTTCGTGAACCCGACCTATGCCGCCGATCGGTTTGGATTGCCCTTGAGCCAGGTAAATTGCGCGGCACGGATCTCTTACGAACTGAACGCGTATGATTTTATTCGGGGAAGAAATGATGGGCATAAAGCAGATGCGAATGCGTCAGCTACCTCTAGCCTCTACACTTCACTATTGCCCGCCTCTCGGAGGGCTTGCGCCTGTGCATTAAAAGACTTGGCGTGGTGCCAAACTTATCTAGCTTTTTTAGTTCTGATCTACTGCGTCGCACAATGCGTGTTGCTGGTGCGTGGTCAATCCTTTTCGGACGGCTCAGCGCCGCCATTTTCGCCATCGACCATCTGGCGGACGATTGCGCGGAAATCGTCGGCCTTGCGATGGGCAAGGGTCACCGCATTCTCGCCGGGGTTTCGCGTCATGAATTCCGCAACCAGCTTGTGGCCCAGCCCATAGCCCGACCATTTGCGGATATCGCCCTTGCCGAGAAACCAGTCGTCATGGCTGAAATCCAGCCGCGACCATTCCTTGATCGCCCGCCGCGCAAGGCCGGACGCGGGCGCCGTCGCGTCCCAGGGATCGGGCTTTCCGCCCAGCACTTGCAGGACGAAATGACCCGCCAGCCCGGCACCGACCAGCGCATCGCCCAGCGACCGGCCGGGATTTGGCCCGTCGCGCCGGATCAGATGGTGAAATTCACGCACCAGCGTGCGCACCATAAGATCGGGGTCAAAGCGCGCCGGGGTCAGCACGATTTCGATCACGCCGGGCGCGGGTGCCGCCCCGCGCAGACCCCAATCGGGGATCACGCCCTCGACCTGCGCGCGCAGGACCAGATCAAAGCGCGGCAGTTCGGCGTGATCCGCGACCCGCGCGACCGCGTCCCGCGCCGCCGCCCTGATTTCAGGCAGAACGCCGGTCAGATCGTCGCGCGCGTTCAGAAAGTGAATGTTCCAGACAGTCATCGCCCCTTGGCCCCTTTTGGCCCGGTTGTTTCGGGGCGCAATCTAGGGCGTTCACACCTCGGGGACCAGCACCTCGCGCTTGCCGACATGGTTGGCCGGCGAAACCACGCCCTGATCCTCCATCTGTTCGACCAGACGGGCGGCCTTGTTATAGCCGATGGCCAGCTTGCGCTGGATATAGCTGGTCGAACATTTGCGGTCCTTGGCGACGATGGCCACGGCCATGTCGTAAAGTTCCGCATCGCCCCCTTCGCCGGTGGACAGGCCCAGCACCATGTCGATGCTGTCCGCCTTGTCTTCGTCCGGGCCCTCGACCACGCCGGACATATAGCTCGGCGGGCCAAAGGATTTCAGGTGGTTGACGATTTCCTCGACCTCTTCGTCGCTGACAAAGGGGCCGTGGACGCGGGTGATTTTCGAGCCGCCGGCCATATAGAGCATGTCGCCCTGGCCCAGCAATTGCTCGGCGCCCTGTTCGCCAAGGATGGTGCGGCTGTCGATTTTCGAGGTGACCTGAAAGCTGATCCGGGTCGGGAAATTCGCCTTGATCGTGCCGGTGATGACATCGACCGACGGCCGTTGCGTCGCCATGATCAGATGGATCCCCGAGGCCCGCGCCATCTGGGCAAGACGCTGGATACAGGCCTCGATTTCCTTGCCGGCGACCATCATCAGGTCGGCCATCTCGTCGACGATGACGACGATATAGGGGAAGGTCTCGGGCTGGAATTCCTCGGTCTCGAAGACCGGCTCGCCGGTATCCTCGTCAAAGCCGGTCTGGACGGTGCGCTTGAACATCTCGTCCTTGGAGAGCGCCTCGCGGACGCGGCCGTTATAGCCCTCGATGTTGCGGACGCCCATCTTGGACATGCGGCGATAGCGTTCCTCCATCTCGCCCACGACCCATTTCAGCGCGACGACCGCCTTTTTCGGGTCGGTCACAACGGGCGACAGCAGATGCGGGATGCCGTCATAGACGGAAAGCTCCAGCATCTTGGGGTCGATCATGATCAGCCGGCATTCCTCGGGCGTGAGCTTGTAGAGCAGCGACAGGATCATGGTGTTGATCGCGACCGATTTGCCCGAACCGGTGGTCCCCGCGATCAGAAGGTGGGGCATCTTGGCAAGGTTTGCGACGACCGGGCCGCCGCCGATATCCTTGCCAAGCGCCAGCGGCAGCGGCTGCGTGCCGTCGCCATAGGATTTCGAGGCAAGGATTTCGCGCAGCACCACCTTTTCGCGCCGCGCATTGGGCAATTCGATCCCGATCACGCTGCGCCCCGGCACTGTCGAAACCCGCGCCGAAAGCGCCGACATCGAGCGCGCGATATCGTCGGCAAGCCCGATCACCCGGCTGGCTTTCAGGCCCGGCGCCGGTTCCAGTTCGTAAAGCGTGACCACCGGGCCGGGGCGAACCTCGGTGATCTGGCCCTTGACGCCGTAATCGTCCAGCACCGCCTCAAGCATGCGGGCGTTTTCCATCAGCGCCTCCTGGCTCAGCTGATGGCGGGGCACGGCATCGGGCGCGGCCAAAAGCGACAGCGGCGGATGCTCGTAATGATTGGCGGTTTCGTCGAAACGCAGTGCCGGCTGGGCCTCGGACTGGGCCTGACGCGAGGCGGGCGCGGGCTTTTTGGGCGGCACCACGACACGGGCCGTCTCGGCCCCGAACGGGGTCGCGGTCGCGGGCGGCGGCAGGTCGTTGCCGTCCTCATCCATGCTGAGCGGCGGTTCGGTCCGGGGCAGGGGGGCGCGGCTTCCGGTCAGGCGCTGGGTGACGGCGGACAAAAGGCCCTTGCCCTCGGGGCGTTCGCCGCGCTGGCGGATCGCATCGGTGATGCGGGCGCTGATCGCGGCATTGCTGGGGGCCTCGTCATCGTCGTCATAATGGGTTTCGGCCTCGACCAGCTCGGGTTCGATGCCGCGATCCTCGGGCAGGGGCGCGGGCGCGCGGCCCAGCGTGGGCATGGCGGCATCGCGCGACAGCACCGGTTGCGGCAGGCTGGCGGCGCCGGCGCGCGCGGTGCGTTCGCGGCGGGCGTCGGCACGGGATTTCAGCTCGCGCGCTGCACCTGATGAAAGCCTTGCGCCCCGGTCCAGCGCATGCAGCGCCAACAGCCGCGCCGTCGCCAGCCCGTCCAGCAGGAAACGCCGGATCGCGGTCAGTTCCTTGCTGTCAAAGCCCAGCACAAAGGCCAGAAAGGCGACCGCCCCGGCGGCGGTCAGCAGTGCCAGAAACTTGATCGCGATCGAGGCCCGGATCGGCATCGCCGAAAGCATGCCCCCCATCAGCATGTCGCCCAGATGCCCGCCCAGCCCAAAGCTTTGCGTCCAATCCGCCGGCGGCGCGAGCGAGGTCGCATAGACCGAAACCAGGACCACCGCGATGGGCAGGAAAATCCCGCGCATGATCCGTTCTTCGCCCCGGTGCAGCATCAGCCGCAGCCCCCAGACCACCGCGCCCAGCACCAGCGCCCAGGTGCCATAGCCGGTGATCATGAACAGTGCCGAGGCGATATAGGCGCCAGGCCGGCCCAGATAGTTCACCGCCGGCTGGTCGGTCGCCGACATGAAGCTGGGATCCTCGGGCGAATAGCTGATCAGCATCATCGCGATCAATACGCCCAGAACCACCAGACCCGCGCCCAGCAATTCCTTGCCGCGCCGTTCCAGCGCGGCCTGGGTGTTCTGGTCAAACAGCGGATCGCGGTGTTTCGCCTGCCAGCTCGCCATGCGTCAACCCTCTTGATACAAACAGTTTTTCAGGCGGTTCAGCGCCGCCTCGGTCTCGGTTGCCGAAGCGACCAGCGCCACCCGGATGAAATTCCGGCCCGGATTTCCGCCCGCGCCATCGCGCGACAGATAGGTGCCGGGCAGCACCTGAATACCCGCCTCGGCCCACAGCTTTTTCGCCGCATTCTCGCTGTCCCCGATTTCCGGCGGCACCGGCAGCCACAGGAAAAACCCGCCCTGAACGGGCTGATAGCCGGGGATATTGCCCAGAACCCGGTCGGCGATGGCGTATTTCTGTTGATAAAGCGCGCGGCTGGCGGTGACGTGATCTTCATCGCTCCAGGCGGCGGCGCTGACGCGCTGCACCGGCAGGGGCAGGGGCGCGCCGGCATAGCTGCGCAGCCGCCGCATCTGTGCGATCTGGCCCGGCCCGCCCGCGGCAAAGCCCGAGCGCAGCCCGGCAAGGTTCGACCGCTTGGACAGCGAATTGAACATCACCACCCGGTCGGCCAGCCCCATGCGCGTGGCCACGGCCAAGGCGCCGGGGGACGGTGCGTCGCGCCAGATCTCGGAATAGCATTCGTCGGAAAAGATCAGAAAATCGTGCCGATCCGCCAGCGCGATCAGCTCTTCAAGGAAATCCTCGCTGGCGATGGCGCCCTGCGGATTGGCGGGCGAACACAGATAGGCAATCGCCGTGCGGTCCAGAACCGCCGGATCCAGATCCGCGTAACGCGGCATATGGCCGGTGTCCGGCGTCGCGGGGACAAAGACCGGCTCGGCGCCCACGGCGGCGGCGGCCACGGCATAGACCTGATAGAAGGGGTTCGGGATCAGGATCGCCGGCTGCTGGCCGTTCTTGGTTTCCGGCGACAGGGCAAGCGCCGCGTTGAACAGCCCCTCGCGGGTCCCGTTCAGCGTGACGATCCGTTCGGGCGCGACCTCGATGCCGTGGCGGCGTTCCAGCCAGCCCGAAATCGCGGCCAGCAGCTGGGGCGTGCCCTCATTCGAAGGGTATTTGCTGAACTCGTCTACATGCGCGGCAAGGATCGGGCCGGTGAAATCCGGCAGCGCATGGCGCGGCTCGCCAATGGTCATGACGGTGGGTTCGCCGCCGGGTTCAATGCCCGCGAGCAGCGCCCGCAGGCGCGGAAACGCGTAATCCGGCAGGTTCGCGAACCGCTCGGGTGATGCCATGTCTGCCTCTCATTCGGGGTCGTTTCGCCCCGTTTGCGGCAAGATTACCGGCATTGGGGCCGTGCGTCCAGAGTTTCGCGGCCCATTCCGCCCTGTTTTCCCGGCATTTTGCCGCGATTCCCACAGCTAGCCGCGCAATGCGGCCTCGGCGCCGGCGGCGGCGGTCAACAGCGCGCGGTCCTGTCCGGCCCGGCCCATCAGCATGATGCCGCAGGCGGGTTGTCCGGTCGGCAGGCTGATCGCGGGCAGGCCCAGAAGGTTCGCGATGCGGGTATTGCGCAGCGTCAGCAGGTTTTCGGCGGCAAAGAAATCCGGCTCGGACAACAGCCGGTCCACATCCGGCGGCAGGATCGGCGCGGTCGGCAGAATCACCGCGTCGAAGCCCGCAACCAGAAGCGACCAGTCGGCGCGCAGGCGGTTCAGCTCCTCCCAGCCGGCGACGTAATCGGCGGCCGTGATATCGCGCCCGCCCCGGAACCGTTCCAGGATGGGCGGATACATCAGTTCGGGCGCGTCCTCGATCTGATCGCGCCAGATGCCATAGGCTTCGGGGGCAAACAGGGTCGGGGCCAGGGCGATCGCCTCGGCGATGCAGGGGGGTGCGGCATGGGTCACACGCGCGCCCGCGCCCGCCAGCCGCCGCACCGCGTCCTCGAAGGCGGCGACGGGACCTTGGCGCGCGCCGTCAAAGGGAATGCCGTCCAGCACCATCAGCCGAAGTCCGCGCGCCGACGCGCTGCTGAGGTCGGTCGCATTGTCGCCGCGCAGCGCGGCATAGATTTCGGCGCAATCCTCGACCGTGCGGGCAATGGGGCCGGCCACGTCAAAGCGCCGGCAGAGCGGCACCACGCCCGCGCCGCTGACCGCGCCATGGGTCGGCTTGTAACCCACCAGCCCGTTCCAGGCCGCCGGCACCCGCAACGACCCGCCGGTATCGGTGCCGATGGCCGCCGCCGCCAGCCCCAGCGCGACCGACACCGCCGCCCCCGAACTGGACCCGCCGGGGGCAAGCGCCGGATCGATGCTGTTGGGCGGCGTTGCCGTCATCGGGTTCACGCCCAGCCCGGAAAAGGCAAGCTCGGTCATATGGGTCTTGCCCAGACAGACCAGCCCGTCCAGCGTCGCCCCGGCCAGGATCGCCGCGTCCTGCGTCGGCATGCGCTTGCTCAACAGGCGCGAACCGGCTTCGGTCGCGATGCCAGAGCTGTCGATATTGTCCTTCCAGCTGATCGCGACACCGTCCAGAAGCCCGCGCCGCAGCCCGGCGCGGGCGCGGTCATGGGCGGCGATGGCCTCGGCGCGGGCGCGTCCGGGCGTGGTGCGGGCATAGATGCGTTTGCCGTAAGGATGGCGGGCGATGGCATCGAGATAGGCTTCGGCCTGTTCGACCGGGCTGATCAGCCCGGCCAGAATGGCGCGCCCCTGTTCGGCCGCCGGTGCCTTTAGCCAATCCATATGGTCCCTCGTATCTTCCCGTTACGCCTAGGGTATCCGCGGCGTGATGCGCCTGCAATCGGCAAGGGATGCCGGGCGATGGCTTTTGCCGCATGGACATTGCCGGCGGGGCGGTCATATTGCGCGGCATGGATAGGGATTTCGACATCGTTGTCGCAGGGGGCGGGCTGAATGGCCCGGCGCTGGCCTTGGCGCTGGCCGATGCGGGCCTGTCGGTCGCGGTCGTCGATGCGCGTCCCGCCGATGCGCGGGCGGGCGATGCCTTTGACGGGCGCGCCTATGCGCTGGCGCTGGCGTCGCAGCGGCTGTTCGCGGCGCTGGGCCTGTGGCCAGCCTTGCAAGATCAGGCCCAGGTCATCCGCCGGGTTCAGGCCACACAGGGTCAGCCCGGCAGCGGCCCCGGCCCGTTCGGCCTGCATTTCGACGGCGCCGAAATCGAAGAGGGCCGGCTGGGCTATATGCTTGAGGACCGGTTTCTCTATCGCGCGCTGCTGGCGGCGATGGCGGGGCGCGTGACGCATCTGCCCGGCCTCTCGGTCGAAGATCAGGCGCCCGGTCCCGCCGGGATCGGGGTTACCCTGTCGGATGGGCGCGAATTGCGGGCACGGCTGCTCGTCGGAGCCGATGGCCGGCAATCGGGCACCGCCGCCCGGGCCGGGATCCGGCGCAGCGGTCATGATTACGGCCAGATCGCGCTGGTCGCGGCCGTCGATCACGCCCTGCCCCATGAGGGCACCGCCTATCAGTATTTCATGCCGACCGGGCCCTTGGCGATCCTGCCCCTGCCGGGCAATCGCAGTTCGATCGTGTGGTCCGAGACCCGCGACAATGCCCGCGCCATCGCCGCGCTGCCCGATGACGAATTTCTGGCGGTGCTGCGCCCGCGTTTCGGCGATTTCCTTGGGGAAATCAGTCTGGCGGGGCCGCGATTTTCCTATCCGCTGAACCTGACGCTGGCCGAGAGCTATGTCGCGCCGCGCATCGCGTTGATCGGGGATGCGGCGCATGGCGTCCATCCCATCGCCGGACAGGGGCTGAACCTTGGTCTGCGCGATGTGGCCGCCTTGGCCGAGGTTCTGGTCACCGCCCATCGCCGGGGCGAGGATATCGGCACCCTGTCGGTTCTGAGCCGTTATCAGGATTGGCGCCGGCCGGATGCGACCGCGTTGGCTTTGGGGATGGACGGGGTCAACGCGCTGTTTTCGAACGGCAATCCCATGCTGCGCGCGGCGCGTGAACTGGGCATGGGGTTGGTCGATGCGGTTCCGCCGCTGCGGCGGCGTTTCATGCGACAGGCGGCGGGGCTGAGCCTTGACCCGATGCCGCGGCTCCTGACCGGGCAGCGGCTTTAGGCGCGGAGATCACGCACGAAAACGGCATGGAACGGTCACGGCGGTGCGAGCGTTCAGTCCCGGCATGTCCAAGCGAACGTGATGTGCATCAAAATCGCAGAAACGGTATTTTCGGCACATGAAACTCAGATCGCTCGCCCTTGCGCCCGTCCTTGTCCTTGCCATGGCCTTTCCCGCCCTGGCCGAGAAGATTTCCCTGAACGAGATCTCGCGCTATCTCAACGCGCTCAAGACCGCCAAGGCGGATTTCACCCAGGTGAACAGCGACGGCTCGATGTCCACGGGCACGCTTTATATTCACCGCCCGAACCGGGTGCGTTTCGAATATAAGGGCGACCGAACGCTGGTTCTGGCCTCGGCCGGACAGGTCGCGGTCTTTGATGGCAAATCGCGCAGCGGGCCGCAGCAATATCCGCTGTCGAAAACGCCGCTGTCGCTGATTCTGGCGCCGAACATCAATCTGGGTCAGGCCCGGATGGTCACTGGCTATGCCGAGAAAAAGAACACGACCGTGGTCACCGCGCAGGATCCGGCGCATCCCGAATACGGCAATATCCAGATGGTGTTTTCGGCCAATCCCACCCAGCTGCGGCAATGGGTGGTGACCGATGATGCCGGTCAGCGCACGACCGTCATCCTTGGCGAGATGAAGACCGGCGTTTCGATCCCGGCATCGGCTTTCGCGATCCCCAACGAAATCGCCCGCCGCCAGTGATCAGGCGCGATGCGCGGGGTGCCTTACAGGCCGGCGCGCCCCGCGATCCCTCAGCGACAGGAGGCCAGCTGCATCCGATAGAGTTCCGAGCGCGCATTCACCTTGCCGGCGACGCCCATCAGCCAGCCCTTGCCCTGATGCGAGCCGCGGGCGAACCCGTTGCGCCCCTCGTGATAGGCCAGATATTGTGACGCAGCGTCGTATTTCGAAATCCCCAGGATCCGCGACGAATCATTCATGTACCAGCCCATGAAATCGGTAGCGTCGCGGATATTGTCGCGCCGGGCGCGGCGGTTGCCGGTGGATTTGCGGTATTCGTCCCAGGTGCCGTCCAGCGCCTGACTATAGCCATAGGCCGAGCTTTGCCGCCCCACCGGAATGATCCCCAGCGCATAGCGATGCGGGGTGCGCGCGTCGCCGATGAACTTGGATTCCTGATGAATTGTGGCCATTTGCACATAAACGGGCACGCCCCAGCGCCGTTCCGTCGCCTTCATGGCACGCATATAGGCCGGCCGCTCGGCGGCGATGGCGCAGGCGTTTTCCAGATTGCGCGGCGCCTTATAGCTGCCGCCGCCCCCGCACGAGGCGACCAGCCCGATAATGGCGAGCTTGAGAAACCTGTTCATACTGCCCTCATGTTTTTTGGGCGAGAATAAGCGGAAATCGCGGTCCCGCGCAAATAGGATCGGCGTGATCGGCCTAGCTGGGCAGAACCGAAACGGTTTTCACGATGGCATGGCAGGCGGTTCCGGGCTGTAAATCCAATGCCTTGACCGAACGCGGCGTGACCTGCGCAAGCATCCGCTCATCCCCCAGAGCCAGCTGCACCAGCCCCCCCTCGATGCGCAGCACCCGGACCGGCAGCACGTTCAGCGCCGAAAGCCCCTCGGGCGCCTGTCGCGACAGGATCACCTCATGGGCCAGAATGCGCAGGCGCAATTCCTGTCCCGCCACGCCCGAACCGGGCGGCAAAAGGAACTCGCCGCCCCCGGTCGCCGCGCGGATCAGCCCGTCGGATTCGGCCCCCAGAATGCGGGCACGGATCAGGGCACCGGCCTCGCGCGCGCCAAGATGCGGCGCCAGATCGGGATCGGCCAGCACGCCGCTAAGGGGGCCGGCATGGGTGACGCGGCCCGCCTGCATCAGGACCAGCGTATTGGCCAGTCGCAGCACCTCGGGGACAGAATGGCTGACATAAAGGATCGGCAGGCGGATCTCGTCGCGCAGACGTTCCAGCCAGGGCATGATTTCGGCCTTGCGGGCCTCGTCCAGCGCGGCCAGCGGTTCGTCCATCACCAAAAGCGCCGGGTCCGACAACAGCGCCCGGCCGATGGCTGTGCGCTGACGCTCGCCCCCCGACAGGGTGGCGGGGCGGCGGTCCAAAAGCGGCCCCAGCGCCAGCATATCCACGATGCGGTCGAAATCGCGCGCCGCCCCCGGCCGCCACCGTGACGGGTAACGCAGGTTCGCGCCGACCGTCATATGCGGGAAAAGCCGCGCGTCCTGAAAGACATAGCCGATGCGCCGCGCCTGAGACGGCAGGTTGGTCGCGGCATCGAAGAGCACCCTTTCGTCCAGCGCGACCCGCCCCTGTTGCGGCCGCATCAGACCGGCGATGACATTGATCGTCGTGGTCTTGCCGCAACCCGAGGGTCCGAACAGCGCCGTCACCCCACCCGGCGCCTGAAACGCAACATCCAGCGCCCGGTCGGGAAAATCGTGGCGAAAGGCAACCTCAAGCATCAGCGCCGCCCCTGCATCCGCCGGGCCAGCCATTCGGATGCCAGCACCGCCCCGATGGCGATGACGGCCGAGACCAGCACCAGCCGCATCGCCTGTGCCTCGCCCTCGGGGACCTGCAACAGCGCATAGATGGCCGATGGCAGGGTCTGGGTCTGGCCGGGGATGTTCGAAACGAATGTGATCGTGGCGCCGAATTCGCCCATGGCCTTGGCAAAGCCCAGCGTCGCCCCGGCCAAGATCGCCGGCAGGATCAGGGGCAGCGTCACGGTCAGAAAAATCCAGATGCGCGGCGCGCCCAGCGTCGCGGCCGCCTGTTCCAGCCTTGGATCCACGGCCTCAAACCCAAGCCGGATCGCGCGCACCATCAACGGAAATGCCATGACCCCGGCCGCCAGTGCGGCCCCGGTCCAGCGAAAGGCAAAGGTGATGCCCAGAGGCTGCAACAGCCCGCCAATGGGCCCCTGCGTGCCAAATGTCAGCAAAAGCAGATAGCCCGTGACGACCGGCGGCAGCACCAGCGGAAGATGCACGATCCCGCTCAACAGCCCATGCCCCAGAAAACGCCGCCGCGCCAGAAGCCAGGCCACAGCGACGGCCAGCGGCAGGCTGGCCAGCATGGCCACGCCCGCCACCCGCAGGGACAGGCCGACCGCCTGCCATTCCTGTGGGCCAAGCCAGTCGCCGAAGGTCATTGTTTGACGGTAAAGCCCTGCATTTCAAAGATGGACTTTGCCGGTTCCTGCGACAGGCTGTCAAGGAAGACGGCCGCCTGCGGGGTGTCGGCAGTCTTGGTCACGGCGGCCGGATAGGTGATCGGCTTGTGACTGTCCTCGGGGAAGGTCGCGACCACGCTGACGCCCGGCTCGGCCACGGCATCGCTGCCATAAACGATGCCCAGCGGGGCCTCGCCGGTCGCGACCAGCTTTAGCGCGGCGCGGACATTGTCGGCCTGGGCGACCTGGGGCTCGACCTTGTCCCAGAGCTTCAGCGAGGTCAGCGCCTCTTTGCCATATTGGCCGGCGGGAACCGAATCGACCAGCGCCATGGCCAGCTTGGCGTCGCCCAAAAGCTTGGGCAGATCGGCGATCGGGGCCTCGGCCGGCTTGCCGGTCCCGACCAGCACCAGCGTATTGCCCAACAGGTCGCGGCGCGTGGCGGGGTCGATGCTGCCGCTGTCCTGCACCGCATCCATCCAGCCGGTCGAGGCCGAAATGAACAGATCCGCCGGCGCGCCCTGCTGGATCTGTTTGGCCAGCTGAGAACTGCCGGCATAGGAAATCACCACCTGATCACCATGCTTGCCCTGCCAGTCGGCAGCGATTTCATCCAGTGCGGTCTTCAGGCTTGCGGCGGCAAAGATCGTGATTTCATCAGCTTGGGCTGTGGGGGCCAAAGCAATCAGAGCGGCGGCGACAAGGGGCAGGCGCATCGTGCAGATCCTTCGTTATATCCGCGTGGACATAACCAGCCGCCGGCTTACAAGGCAAGCGTTATTTACGGCTGGGCATAACGCTGGGCCGCCCGCAGGCGCTGCAACCGCTGCGCGCCCTCTTCGCGCAAAAGCGATTCAAGCGCGCGGTAATCGGCCAGAACCTGCCGGCCCGCCTCGGTCAATGCCGCCCCGCCGCCCCGGGCGCCGCCCCGGCTGCTATCGACCAATGCCGTGGCAAAATGTCCGTTCATTTCCTCGACCAGCGACCAGGCGCGGCGATAGCTCATTCCCATGCGCCGGCCGGCGGCGGAAATGGATCCTTCCTCGTCGACGGCCTGCAACAGGTCGGCCTTGCCCCGGCCAAAGGTCATGCCGCTGTCGAAATGCAGCCGCAGGCTGAGCCTGGGGTCCTCTGTCATTGGCGGGTTCCTTTGCAGTGCCGTAGGGTCGTTTTCATGCGGGGCTTTCTCGCGCGCGATTCGATGTCTATCTGATAGCACCATATCTCATCGAAACTTCCGGGGGAGGAACCCATGTCGGAACCTGAAATCGTCATCCTGTCGGGTGCGCGCACAGCGATCGGAACCTTTGGCGGCAGCCTGGCGGCGGTGCCGCCGATCGAGCTGGCGACCGTGGTCACGCGCGCCGCGATCGAGCGTGCGGGGATCGGCCCGGAAAAGATCGGGAACGTGGTCTTTGGTCACGTCCTGAACACCGAGCCGCGCGACATGTATCTGTCGCGTGTGGCGATGCTGGATGCCGGTGTGCCCAATGCGACGCCCGCGATGAACGTGAACCGGCTTTGCGGTTCGGGCGCGCAGGCCATCGTGTCGGCCGTGCAGTCGCTGGCGCTGGGCGATGCCGATTTCGCGGTCGCGGGCGGTGCGGAATCGATGAGCCGCGCGCCCTATGCCGTGCCTGCGGCGCGCTTTGGCGCCAAGATGGGCGATGTGCAGATGCTCGACATGATGGTCGGCGCGCTGACCTGTCCGATGGGGACCGGGCATATGGGCGTCACCGCCGAGAACGTGGCGCGCGAACATGACGTCTCGCGTCAGGCCCAGGACGAGTTCGCGCTGGAAAGCCAGCGTCGGGCCGCCAATGCCATTGCCCAGGGCTATTTCAAGGAACAGATCGTCCCGGTCGAGATCAAGACTCGCAAGGGCGTCGTGGCCTTCGATACGGATGAACATCCCAAGGCCACCGATCTGGACAAGCTGGCCGGTTTGCGCCCGGCCTTCCAGAAGGACGGATCGGTGACGGCGGGCAATGCCTCGGGCATCAATGACGGTGCCGCGGCCATCGTGCTGGCCCGCGCCGACGCGGCGCAGGCTGCGGGCGCAAAGCCCCTGCTCCGGGTGCTGGGCTATGCGGTTGCCGGTGTCCGCCCCGAGGTGATGGGGATCGGCCCGGTTCCCGCGGTTGAGGCGCTGTTGAAGCGCACCGGCCTTAAGATCGGGGATTTCGATGTGATCGAATCGAACGAGGCTTTTGCCGCACAGGCTTTGGCGGTGAACAAGGGACTGGGCCTTGATCCGGCCAAGGTCAATCCGAATGGTGGCGCCATCGCGCTGGGCCATCCGGTCGGCGCGACCGGCGCGATCGTGACGGTCAAGGCCATGTATGAGCTGATGCGGACCGGTGGCCGCAAGGGCCTGATCACCATGTGCATCGGCGGCGGTCAGGGGATCGCGCTGGCCATCGAGCGCATCTGATCGTCGCAGGCCGCTTTCTTCTAAGGGTTGGGACCTCGCTCCCGGAATAGGGGCGGGGTTTCGCTTTGCCGAGGTTGTGTCTGGATATTTGAATGAAGAAGAAGCAGGGCGCCCGGTTTCTTCTTCACTCAAATATCCATGCCGGCGTGGCAAGTGGCGCGGGCATTGGCCGTGACGCGTTGCGGTGCAATCAAAGCTTGTGAACCGCCAGAAATGAAACGAGCCGTTCCACGAAGGAACGGCTCGCGAGATCTAAGGAGATGGTCCGGTTAGGGTTTGGTGCCAACCGTCCCAGCCAGGGTTTACGACCCTTGGGGTTGCCCTCAGGCCACGGCCCCCCTGACTGTCCCGACACCTCTCTCCACTATCACTCTCGACACTGGACCACCTCCTTTCAATGTGTTGCCGTATGCGATCAGCGTGACATAGAAGGATGAACAGTCAATTAATTTGCGTCCGGCGCCGGATCAAATTTCCGACGAATATACGGAAAGGAACCAGCGCCAGGATGGCCATGGCCAGTTTGACCAGCCAGTCGGCAGCCGCCAACGAAACCCAGAGCGGCGCGACGGGACCGCTACCCAGCAGTGGAAGCCGTTCATTTGCCCAGAAAACATCGTCACTGGGAAAGATCGGGGTCAGTTCGGCGGCAAAGGCGATGCTGAAGAAGACAGCCGTATCCAGCACCGATCCGACGATGCTGGCCACAAGGGGTGGTAGCCACCAGTTGTATTTTCGCAACTGGTTGAAGACCGCGATATCCATCAGCTGTGCCGAAAGGAAGGCCGCGCCCGAGGCGATGGCGATGCGCAGCGTGGTCTTGTCAAGCCCGGCCGCGACCAGCGAACAGAGCACCCCGGTCACGAATCCGGCCAGCACCACCTTGCGAGCCGCCGTGCTGCCATAGACCCGGTTCATGATGTCGGTCACCAGAAACGCCACCGGATAGCTGAGCGCGCCCCAGGTCAGCCATTTGCCCAGCTGGTACTGAACCAGAATGTTTGAGGCCACGACAATGATGGCCATGGCGATGACGCCGGGAACGATGCGGGACATGTCCTGATCCGTTTTGACAAGGTGGCGGAGACTCGGCCCAAAGCGGGCAAGGCGGAATAGGTCCGGCCCCTGTGCCGTGTCAATGCGGTTTCGCGGTCATTCCGCCATCGCATGGGCGATTCTGGCGGCGAATTTGCCGTTCATCCCCTCGACGGCAGTATTGGTCAGCGCCACCACACAGCGGTGGCGAAGGGGATCCAGAATCCAGCTATGCCCATAGATGCCGCCCCAGCTGAGGCATCCCGGCGGCAGCCCGATTCCCGCCGCCACGGGATCGGTCAGCACGGCCCCCGCCCAGGCGTGACCCCAGCCCGGACCGCGCATCGGATGACGTTGCGCGATGCGGTTGCGATGGGCCTCGGCGCGGATGGCATCGCTGAGAAACGGGCCGGCGGCCAGCGTCTCAAGAAGCGTCAGCGCGGCTTGCGCGGTTCCCGCCATCCCGCCTCCGCCCGAGGGAAAGGCCGTGGGGTCGCAGATCCGCTCTGGCAGATAGGAATAGATCTGGCCCGGATGTCTGGGGTTGGGCACATGGGTCAACCCTTGCATCCGGCGCGGTTGGGGGGTGTCGTCGGCGTAATTCGCGGCCAGGTTTGCGGCGTCATCGACGTGAAAGCCGGCCTCGATGCCCAGCGGATCGGTCACGAGCCGGGCCATGGCATCGGATAGCGGCATGTCGCAGGCGGCCTCGATCACCGCGCCCAGCACATCGGTCGCGACCGAATAGCGCCAGCGCGTGCCTGGCATCCGGTCCAGCGGCACCGAGGCGATGCGGCGCAGATTCTCGGCCAGCGTGATGCCGGTATCGCCGATTCCGTCCGAGACGTCCGCCCGCGCATAGGGCCCGTCCGGCGGTTGGTTGAACGGATAGTCCAGCCCCGCCATATGCGACATCAGCTGATCGACGGTGATGACCGGCCGCCGCCCGTCGGGCATCGCCGGGGTGAAATCGGGCAGCCAGCGCGTGACCGGATCCCCCGCCGTCAGCCGACCCATATCCATCAGCCGCAGCGCCGCCACCGTCGTGAAGAGTTTCGAGATCGAGGCATAGCGCATCCAGGTCCCGGACCGCATCGGTACGCCCGCCTCACGGTCGGCAAGGCCCGCGCTGCGGATATGGACGGGGCGGCCATTTTCCGACAGCATGACGGTGCAGCCGACGATGCGCTGTTCTGAAAGCGCCTTGTCCACGGCGCGGTCCAGTGCCGCGATGCTGGTGGAAATGCTCATTCGCTCAGTCGGAATTCGACCAGCTCGGTGCGCTGGAACATGCCGAAATTATCGTCTGAAATCAATGTTATGCGAATGCCCTGATCATCCTGCCAGACGGATATGCCTTCAAGGTTGTCATATTGCAGCGGATAGGATTCGAGCAATGTCACCGGGTTGGTCAGCCCGGTTTCCGAAAGATCGAACCGTCGCACACGGCTGCGAAAGCCCAGAAGCCCGCGAAAATCGCGCTCCAACAGGTAAAAGCGGCCATCCGACCCGATATCGGCCCCGACCGCCAGCCAATCGCCGCTGCGCGGGATGGAAAATGGTTGGTCCCAGACACCATCGCGCCAGCGCCAGACCGGGAATGGCCGCGTCAGCTTGCCCGAGCGTTCGGGCAAGGTCAGAACGGTGCCGTCTGCGGTGATGGCCAGCGCCTCAAAGGACGAATTGCGCTGTATGTCGTCGAAAGCCGCAGGTCGCGGCAGCGGGTGGGCGGGACCATCGGGCCGGTCATAGCGGGCGATGCGGGTCGTGCCCTCGAAGCTGATCCAGATCCGGCCATCGGCGCCGATGGCCAAGCCTTCGCTGTCGCCGCGCCAATCGGGTTTCAGCGGCTTGCCCTTGCGGTCGTGCAGACGCGCGCTCTGCACCGGATCAAGCGCGGTGATGCGGCCCCCCGCATCGCGGTGGACCCCGCCCCAGCGGATCGTCGCGCGGTCGGAAATGACGGTGAAGCGACTGCCATCATCGCTGAGTTCGATGCCGGAAAAGCCGCCGAAATCGGTGTCATCCCGTTGCCAGACATAGGTCGACAGGTGATCCAGACGCTGGGCGCCCAGGGGCGCAGGCTCGGCCGCGCAGGCGGCCAGCACCGAGCTTAGCGTGACGACAAGGGCAAGGCCGGGCAATCGGCAGGTCCACCGCATCGGCCGGCCCCGCGCCCCGGCCCGCCCTAGCGGGCGGTGGCGACGGCCTGACATTGCCGGGGCATCTCGCTGAGCCGGAAGCTGCGGGGGTGGCGATAGTCGGGGTCCGGGGGCACCGGCTTGACGCGGCTGGGGTCGATGCGGTTCTTGATCCATTCGGCGGCTTCGTCGCAGCCATCCCCGGCGGGGGGCGGGTCCTGTTGCTGACAGGCCGAACCGGCGGGGCAGCCAAGCCTGACGTGGAAATGATAGTCGTGATTGTTCAGCGGCCGCACCTTGCGCAGCCAGGCGCGGTTGCCGCCCTCCATCTCGCACATCGCGACCTTGACCACCGGATCGACAAAGATCCGCTCGACCCGCGGATCGCGGGCGGCGGCGCGGATGATCGCCATATGGCCCGGATTCCAGGCCGAGGTTAGCGCCGTGCCCGCCCGGTTCACCACCGAAACCGATGACAGCTTTTCGCGCTGCGCCGCGCTGAGATGCAGGTTTGCCGGCGGCAGCATCCAGATATCGGCGTCCAGCCCCATCTGGTGGCTGGCATGGCCCGAAACCATCGGGCCGCCGCGTGGCTGGCTGATATCGCCGATATAAAGGCCCTGCCAGCCGGCCTGACGCGCGGCCTGTGACAGACCGATCAGAAAGCCGACCATTTCGGGATGGCCCCAGTTGCGCTTGCGCGACAGGCGCATGGCCTGCCAGGTCGGCCCGGTCTCGGGCAGCTGGACCGCGCCGGAGACACAGCCCTTGGAATAAAAGCCGATGGCGACGGGCTGGCCGCCGGTCGGCCCGGGCGTGGCGCCAAACACATCCTTGGCCAGCGGATCGGCCTGTGCCGGCAAAGCCGTGCCCAGCCCGGCCAAAGCCAGAATGGCGGCTGTCAGGAAATTGCGGATCACTGCTGGGCCTCTCCTGTTGGTTTGACCCAACCTAGCAGAACCAGCGCCAGAAGGAATATCACGATCAGCGGCGATACACCCAGCCCGGGATTGCCGGTCAGATCGGTCACGACCGCGATCAGCAAGGGCGCGAGAAAGGCCGTGGCCTTGCCGGAAAGCGCATAAAGGCCAAAGGCTTCGGTCGCGCGTTGGGGGGTGGTGTGGCGCACCATCATGGTCCGGGCCGCGGCCTGCAACGCGCCCCCCGCCCCCCCAATCAACGCCCCGCACAGAAAGAACAGGACGTCCGGCAGGCGGGATTCCGCAGATAGCGGCAGGCCAAAGACCTGTTGCCGGCCAAGCCCCGCGATCAGGACACAGACGGCGGTCAGGACCAGCGTAGAGATGATGATGACCGGCTTGGGCCCCCAGCGCCGATCCGCCCGGCCGCCGATCCAGCTGACGATCGCGGCCGAGATGGCGCTGACAATGCCAAAGGCGCCCGCCCAGATCACCGGCCAGCCCAGCACGGTGCCCGCAAAGATCCCGCCAAAGGCGTAAAGCGCGTTCAACGCATCGCGCAGGAACATCGACGACAAAAGCCATGCGCCCAGCGACCGCCTGTGACGCAGGCTGATCAGCAGGCGCCACAGATCGGCCATCGCCGCGCCCAGCCGCAGCGGCGCGCGCGGCCCGGGCGTTTCGCGCACCCAAAGCGCAAAGGGGATCATGAACAGCAGATACCACAGCGCGGTAAAGGGGCCGGCGGCGCGCGTCCCCTCGCGCAGCAGCGGGTCAAGGCCCAGAATTGGCGGAATGCCCAAAAGCGTGCGCCCGGTTTCCGCACCCTCGGCCAGAAACAACAGCATGATCGCCAGCGAAACCAGACCGCCCAGATAGCCAAAGGCAAAGCCCGACCCGGATATGCGGCCGATTTCATCGCGCGGCGCCAGATCGGGCAAGAGCGCATTCACGAAGATATTGGCAAATTCCAGCCCGATCAGCCCGATCCCGAACGACAGCACCGCCAGATGCAGGTCGGGCTGATCGGGCATCAGGAACCACAGCCCCCATGAGCCGGCGACATAAAAAACCGAAAAGAACCAGATCCAGATCAGCCGCCGCCCGCTGCTGTCGGCGATGCTGCCCAGGATCGGCGCGAAAAGCGCGATAATCACCCCGCAGATCGCCAGCCCGTAACCCCAAAGCGCCTGGGCGGCCGCGCCCGCCGCCTCGGGGGTCATGCCTTGGGCGGTGTAATGCCCCCGCGCGACGCCCGCGTAATAGACCGGAAAGACAAAGGTGGTGAGCAGGGTCGCAAAAGGCTGGCTGGCCCAGTCGAAAAACCACCAGCCCCAGATGCGCTTGCGCTCCATGTCGTTTCCCGCCCCCGGCCCTGTCCGCTTTGCGCGCATAAGGCCGCAAGAGGATCAGCCTGGCAAGTCACCCTTATGCTCGGCGGGGGGGATGGCGGGCAGTGTCGGCGGCCAGGGGCGCATCGCATCGGCCGCGATCCAGGCCTGAACCCAATCGGGCAGCTCAGGGCTTTGCGTGTCGCGCCCGGCGGCCGCGACCAGATCGGCCGGCGCCACGATCCCCTGTGCCGAGGTGAACGCGCCGCGCAAAAGCATGTGATTGCAGCATTCGCCCCGCCGCCACATGCTTTGTTCCATATAGAGAAACCGCGCATCCCAGCCCAGCACGCGCGACACCATCGTAAAGCGGTCGAACGCCTTGATCCGGCGCCGATAGCGGACGGAATTGCCGGCGACGGTGATCCCCCATCCCTTGGCCCGCATCGTGCCGACAATACCGGTGCGCACCGCCATCGGCAGGCGGCCCAGATCATACAATGTCAGCGTGCGGCCATTGTTCAGTTCGATCCACGGATCCAGATCCCAGGGCCAGCAACGATGCGTCGACACATGCGGCGCCAGCAGGTCGAGACGCGGCGCATTGCGGAATTTCACCATTTCCTTGGCGAAGCGAAGCAAGGGATACATGAACAACCTTTTCAGCCCGTAGCACCGGATTCGGGCTAGCGGGAGGGCCGGCGCGCGTCAATCACGACGCTGCGACCGTGTCGCTGTGGCTTGCGCAGCGGGGCGGGCTGGCTTACCTGTCGCCAGACAGCCGAAGGGGACGGAATGGGTACGCTCTACGACGCATTGATGCTGATACTCAACGTGGTCTGGTTCGTGATGATCGTGCATATCATCATGTCCTGGCTTATCAATTTTCAGGTGCTCAACCTGCGCCAGCCGCTGATCTGGCAGCTGTGGAACGGTCTCAACCGTCTGCTTGAGCCGATCTATACGCCGGTGCGCAACATTCTGCCCAATACCGGCGGGCTGGATCTGGCGCCGCTGATCGTCTTTATCGCGATCATCATCCTGCAACGCGCGCTGATCAACAATTACGGCTGGTTCCACGGGTTCTAGGATGTCGGCCGCCCCCCTTCTGCGGCAGGTCTTTGGCTTCGACGCTTTTCGGCCGGGTCAGGAAGAGATCGTCGAGGCGGTCGCGGCGGGCCGCGATGTGCTTGCGATCATGCCGACCGGGGGCGGAAAATCGCTGTGCTATCAGCTGCCGGCGCTGATGCGCGACGGGCTGACGGTGGTGATCTCGCCCCTGATCGCGCTGATGCGGGATCAGGTCCGCGCCCTGACCGAGGCGGGCGTGGCCGCCGCCGCACTGACCAGCGGCAATTCCGAGGATGAGAACGCCGAGGTGATCCGCGCCCTGAACGCGCGCGAGCTGCGGCTTTTATACATGGCACCCGAGCGGCTGGCTTCGGGGGCGACGGTGCCGATGCTGCGCCGTGCCGGCGTGCGCGGCATTGCCGTCGACGAGGCGCATTGCGTCAGCCAATGGGGCCATGATTTCCGTCCCGATTACCTGCGCGTCGGGGAACTGCGCCGGGCGCTGGATGTGCCGCTTGCGGCATTCACCGCCACCGCCGATGCCGAAACGCGCGAGGAAATCGTCGCCCGGCTTTTTGCCGGGGCACAGCCGCAAAGCTTTCTGCGCGGGTTCGACCGCCCGAATATCCATCTGGCCTTTCAGGCCAAGGACGGGCCGCGCCGCCAGATTCTGGATTTCGCCGCCGCCCGGCGCGGGCAATCGGGCATCGTCTATTGCGGCACCCGCGCCAAGACCGAGGCGCTGGCCCAGGCATTGAACGATTCCGGGCTGGCCGCGACCGCCTATCATGGCGGGATGGAGGCCGACAGCCGCCGGCAGGTCGAAACCCGGTTTCAACGCGAAGACGGGCTGATCGTGGTGGCGACCGTGGCCTTTGGCATGGGCATCGACAAGCCCGATATCCGTTGGGTCGCGCATGCCGATCTGCCGAAATCCATCGAGGCTTATTATCAGGAAATCGGTCGCGGCGGTCGCGACGGCGGGCCGGCGGAGACGCTGACCCTCTTCGGTCCCGACGATATCCGCTTGCGCCGCAGCCAGATCGACGAGGGTCTGGCGCCGCCCGAACGCAAGGCCGCCGATCACGCCCGGCTGAACGCGCTACTGGGTCTGGCCGAGGCGCCCGGATGCCGGCGCGAGGTTCTGTTGCGCTATTTCGGCGAAGAGGCCGGCCCCTGCGGCAATTGCGATACCTGCGATGCGCCGCCGGAAACCTTCGATGCGACCGAGGCGGTGCAAAAGGCGCTGTCGGCGGTGCTGCGCACCGGCCAGACCTTTGGTGCCGGCCATATCATCGACGTGCTGACCGGCACCATGACCGACCGCATCCGCCAGCGCGGCCATGATCAATTGCCGACCTTTGGCGTCGGGCGCGACCTGTCCAAGCCGCAATGGCAGGTGGTGATCCGTCAGATGCTGGGCCGCGATCTGATCCGCCCCGATCCCGAACGCCATGGCGGGCTGGCGATCACGCTGAGCGCCCATCCGGTGCTGCGCGGTGAAATTCGCATCACCCTGCGCCATGATCCGGCGGCGCGCGCGCGCCCCGCCACCGTCATCCGCGCCCAGGTCGACGATGAGGACGCGCCGCTTCTTTCGGCGCTAAAGGCCAAACGCCGGGCCTTGGCCGAGGCGGCGCGCGTGCCCGCCTATGTCATCTTTCCCGACCGCACCCTGATCGAAATGGCGCAATCCCGGCCCCAGACTCTGGACGAGATGGCGGGTGTGAACGGCGTCGGGGCGAAAAAGCTCGAAAGCTATGGCGAGGCATTTCTGAGTGTCATCGCGGGTGAGGTCGCGCCCATGCACCCGGCGCGCCGGGCCTTGGCCGGGCGTCCTGCGGCGGCGCTGTTCGACCGTTTGGCACAGGCACAGGGGCGCCTTACGCGCGGTGAGGATGGCACGGGCAAGCCGCTTTCGGTCGGAAACCCGACCCTGCGCCGCATTGCCGAGGATCGCCCCCGCGAGCTTTCGCGCTATCTGGACGCGGCGCGGCTGGAACGGTTCGGCGCCGCCTTTCTGGCTGAAATCGAGGCCGATTGATCACGCTTCCCCAGCGGCGCGCGGCATGTCACCGGGATTGTCCCCGCCCTTATCTGGCGGGGGGACGCGAAAGATCGCGCAATAAAGCGCGGGCACAAAGATCAGCGTGATCAATGTGCCGGCAATGATGCCGCCCATCATCGCATAGGCCATCGGTCCCCAGAACACCTGCCGCGAAATCGGGATCAGTGCCAGACTGGCCGCCGCCGCAGTCAAGAGGATCGGTCGCGCGCGGCTGTCCGATGCCTCGAACACCGCGTTCCATTTGCTATGGCCTTTGGCGATCAGGACCTGAATTTCGTGAACCAGAATGATCGAGTTGCGGATCAGAATGCCGCCCAGGGCCAGAATGCCCAGAATGGCCACGAACCCCATCGGCACGCCAAAGGGCAAAAGCGCCGCGACCACCCCGATCAACCCCAGCGGTGCCGTCGCCAGCACGATAAAGGACAGCCGGAAGCTTTGCATCTGGACCATCACCAGAACGGCAATGATCAACAGCATGACCGGAACCACGGCGGCGATCGGCTGCTGGCTTTCGGTCGAATTCTCGACCGTGCCGCCAACGCTGATATGGACCTGTTGTGGCAATCCGGCCTGAAACGCGGCGATCTTTCCGGCCAGCGCATTGACCAGCGTCGCGGGTTGGTCGATGCCCGCGATATCGGCCTTGACGGTGACGGTCGGCATGCTGTCGCGTTGCATCACCAGCGGCTGTTCGGTGCCGAATTCCAGCTTGGCCAGCGCCGCCAGCGGGATCGGCGTCCCCGTCGTCGTGGCCAGTTGCAGGTTCTGGATCGAATCCAGCGAGGTACGGTCCAGCTCCGCCCCGCGCGCGATCACGTCGATCAGAAAGATATCGTCGCGGATCTGGGTGATGGTCCGGCCAGTAAAAGTCGCCGCCAGCGAATCGGCGACATCGGCATTCGATATGCCCAGCTGCCGGGCCTGATCCTGATCGACATGCAGGCGCACCATCCGCGCGGGTTCGTTCCAGTCCAGCGTGATGTCGCGCAGACGCGGCTCGGTCGACAGCAGCGCCGCCAGATCGCGGGCGGTGTCGCGCGCCTGATCCAGATCCGGCGAGGTGACGCGATACTGGATCGGCTTGCCGACCGGCGGCCCGATTTCAAGGTTCTTGACGTAAAGATCGGTGCCGACCAGTTCCTGCTGACCGAATTCGACGATCCGCGCCTTGAGCCGGTCGCGCGCCACCAGATCAGGGGTCTGGATCACCATCTGGCCCATATAGGGACCGGGGGTCAGCACCTCCATCGACAGGACGAAACGTGGCGCGCCATGACCGATATAGCTGGTCCAGAACAGGGCATCCGGCTGTTCGGCCAGCATGACCTCAAGCTTGGCGATGCTGGCATTCGTCTTGGCGATCGAGGCATTGGCCCGTTCGTTGATGTCGATGACGATCTCGGTCCGGTCCGAGGTCGGAAAGAACTGCTGTTCGACGAAACGCATGCCCAGCACCGAAGCCGTAAAAATGGCCACGGTGATGCCGATGGTCAGCCATCTGTGGCGCATGCTCCATTGCAGCACGCGATGAAAGCGGCGGCGCAGCCAGCCCGGATTGCCGCTGTGATGCTTGACCCGCGCGGGCAAAAGGGTGACGCCCAGCAACGGCGAGAACAGCACCGCGACGATCCAGCTTGCGATCAGCGAGACGGCGATGACCACAAAAAGCGAAAAGGTGAATTCGCCCGCCGCCGAACTGTTCAGCCCGATGGGGATAAAGCCCGCGACCGTGATCAGCGTTCCCGTAAGCATCGGAAAGGCGATCGAGGTCCAGGCATAGCTGGCCGCCCGTTCCAGGCTTTCGCCGAGTTCAAGGCGCGAAATCATGGTCTCGATGGCGATCATCGCGTCGTCGACCAAGAGCCCCAGCGCGATGATCAACGCCCCAAGCGAAATCCGTTGCAGCGTGATGCCATAGATATCCATGACGATAAAGGTGATCGCCAGAACCAGCGGAATCGTAAGCGTCACCACAAATCCGGCGCGCAGGCCAAGGCTGATGAAACTGACCAACAGCACGATTGCCACCGCCTCGACCAGTGCCTTGACGAAATGGCCGACGGCCTCGTCCACGACATGGGGTTGGTCGGCAACCTTGGACATGCCGATCCCGACGGGCAGGTCGCGGGCGACCCGGTCCATCAGCGCATCCACCTGTTGGCCGAATTCCAGAATATTGCCGCCATTGCGCATGCCGATCTGCAATCCGATCGCATCCGCGCCGTTATAGCGGAACAGGGCCGTGGGCGGATCCTCATACCCGCGGCGAACGGTGGCGACGTCGCCGATATTGAAGAAGCGATCCCCCAGCCGAAGGTTCACGGCCGCGATGGCCGCCGCATCGCCGAACTGGCCGCCCACGCGCACAAGCACCTGTTCAGGGCCCGCCTGAACGATGCCCGAGGGCGCGATGGCGTTCTGAACCGCGAGGGTCTGTATCACCTGATACTGGTTCACACCCAGCGCGGCCAGTCGCACGGACGAGAATTCCAGATAGATTTCTTCGGTCTGCACCCCCAGAAGCGAGGTCTTGCCCGCCATCGGCAGGGCCTGCACCTGCTTGCGGATATCCTCGACCCGGTCGCGCAATTCGCGCTTGGTAAAGCCGTCGGCGGTAAAGGCGTATATATTGCCGAACACGTCGCCGAAATCGTCATTAAACTGAAAGCCCTGGAATTCATGCGGGAATTCAGGGCGGATATCCGCCATCATGCTGCGGACGCGTTTCCACACCTCGGGCACGTCGGCGCCGCGAGTAGTGGGGTCCAGTTCCAGATAGACCACCGATTGCCCCGGCATGGTGACCGAGCGCGTGTATTTCAGCTCATCCAGCTCTTCCAGCTTGGTTTCGATCCGGGTGGTGACCTGCTTGAGCGTGTCCTCGGTGGTTGCACCGGGCAACGAGGCGCTGATCACCATGATCTTGATGGTGAAATCCGGGTCCTCTTCGCGCCCCAGACGGGCATAGCTGAACGTTCCGGCGATCATCGAGATGATCAGCAGAAACCAGACCAGCGAACGGTGGCGCAGGGCCCAATCGGACAGGTTGAAGGGCTTGCGATTCATGGGACGACACTCTGGCCGACGCGCTGGCCCTCTTTCAGCGAATGGATGCCGCGAATGATGACCTCGTCCCCCGAGGCAAGGCCGGATGTGACCACCACCCAACCGTTCAGGGCCGGTCCCGCGGCGGTGATGTCGCGCAAGGCGACCGTGCCCTCGGCGCCGTCGCGGGTGACGATCCAGATCTTTTGCTTGTCGCCGGGTCTGACGATTGCGCTTTGCGGCACGGAAATCCACCTTTCAACGCGGCTTCTTGCCGGGCGGGCCCGGATCAGGGCGCCCAGCCGGAAGCTGTTGTCGTTCACCATCGCCAGATGGATGCGTCGCGTCCGCGTGGCGGCATCGGCCACCGGCTCGATCTGCGAGATGGTGGCGGCTTGCAGGTCGGTTTCGTCATATTCCGACCAGACCTCATAGCGGTCGCCGATCCTGACCCGGGGCAGGGCGGCTTCGGGCAGGTCGATCACCGCCTCAAGCCCTTCTTCCGCAGAAAGCTTGATCACCGGCTCGCCGGCGCTCACCACCGCGCCGGCATTGACATAGACAGCGCTGATGACGCCGTCGAAAGGGGCTTTCATATCGGCGAAGCCCTCGGCGTCGCGGGCGCGGATCAGTTCGGAAAGTGCCTGTTGCACAGCGGCATGGGCCGTGGCCAGGGCGCGTTCAGCCTGTTCAAGCTGTGCGGTCGAGGCGACGTTGCGCCGCGCCAGCGCGCGCGTGCGCTCGGCCGTGGCTTGGGCGGTTCGCAGCTCGACCTGCGTGGCCTCGACCGCCGCCTGGGCGGTCCGCACGTCGCCTTGCAGGTCGTCCGGATTCAGTGTGGCCAGCACATCGCCCTGTCTGACGACTGCGCCGATATCGACATTGCGCGCCGTGACCCGACCCAGCGTCTGAAAGCCCAATGCGACCTCGATCCGTGCGGCGATGACGCCGGGCGTGGACTGCACTACGGGCGGTTGATCGGTGACGATGATGCTGGCCACGGGGCGCGGCGGCAATGTTTCCGTGCCCACCGGCGCCTGCCAGGGCCATTTCAGAACGACCGCGATCCCAGTCAGGGCGGCGATCACGATGCTGGCGATGACAAGCATCCTGATCATCAGGGGCTGCCTTTCGGGATCGTTGCCGCATCCTGGACCTGACGGCCGGGGTAAAGCAATTGCGAGCCAGCGCCGACGACGATCTGTCCCGGCGAGACGCCGCTGTTGAGGATCACGGTGCCGTTGCTGAACCGTTCGATCCCAATGGGGGTCATGGCGACGCGGCCATTTGCGTCCACCAACCAGACCGCCGGGCTGTCGCCGGTCGAAGTCAGCGCCGTCCAGGGCACGGCGACCCCGGTACCGGCCGGATAATGGATCGCCCCATGGACCGCCGCACCCAAAAGATTGCTGTTGGTCGGCGCATCTTTGATCGTGGCGCGAACCGTGACCGAACCGGTGCCGGGGTCCACAATTGGTGAAATCTCGCTGACATAGGCGGTCATTTGTAAGTCAGGCACGTCAATGCCCGCCAGTGTGACCGGGGCACCAATCGCGTGGCGCAAAAGCGGTGTGTCAGGGGTGCGAAAGACGGCCTCGCGCCCCGATTGCGAAGCAAGTCCAAGAACGGTCTGCGCCGCGCCGACAATCTGTCCGACCTCGGCATTGCGCGTGGTCACGATCGCATTATGCGGTGCGCGCAAGACTGTATCCGCCAAGGCGCGCTGAGCTTGGCCCAAAGTGGACTTGGCCTGTGTCAAGGCACCGGCCGCGGCCGAAAGCGATTGATTGGCGCTATCCAATGCGGCACGGGTGCCGACGCCGCGGCTCAGCATGGCTTCGGCACGGATTTGTGCCTGCCGGGCCTGTTCCCAGGTTGCGGTTGCCGCAGCCTCCGCTGCTTGTGCGACGCGCAGCGCTTGCACCTGCTGTAGTGGATCGGTCCGCGCAAGTGCTTGGCCCTTCTTGACCTCGTCGCCAACCCGGACGTCAACGCTCATGATCCGGCCGCCAAGTCGAAAGCCAATCTCGACGCTGTCTTTGGCATTGATCGTGCCGGTCAGTGCGGCATCATAAGTCAGCGGCGTCGCTTCGACTTTCACGAATTCGACCGGAAGGATGGTCTGTGCCCCGGCGGGAAGTGCCAGTGCCACAAGGATCGAAGCTGTCGTCGTTAAGCCCTGCACGCTCACCCCGCCGCCTGTTTGCGATGTGATGCCCGATTTTTGCGCCGTGGGGAAGTCGGGTTTGGGGTGACGTAGGAGCCACCCGAGCATATGTCCGGTACCGGATCTAGGATGCCGTTTTCGGCTTCTGCATAGTATTGGTGACGCCTCAACCCACTGTAAAAATAACATTAAATTTTTACTGGTAACTTCGAACCAGGGCGGCGGCAACCATGCCCCAACCATCGACCACCAGGAAAAAGGCAAGCTTGAATGGCAAGGCAACGACGGTTGGCGGCACCATCATCATCCCCATGGACATCAGCACCGCCGATACGACGAGATCGATGATCAGGAATGGCAGTGCGACAAGAAACCCGATTTCAAACGCCCGCTGGATTTCACTCAGCATGAATGCCGGGATCAGAACCGAAAGCCGGTCTGCTGGCGCATCTGGCTCGGGCGAAACCTCGGCAAGTGATGCAAGCATTTCTGGATCCGTACGCGCCTCCATGAAGCCCCGGAACGGGATCATGCCGCGTTCAAATGCCTGTTCGACGGTGATTGTACCATCTCGTAGCGGTGCGCCGGCCGTATTCCAGGCCTCGGTGAGAACCGGGTTCATGACGAACCAGGTCAGGAACATCGCCAGACTGACAATCAGCATGTTCGGCGGTGATTGCTGCAATCCGATGGATTGCCGCAGAATCGACAGAACCGTGACGATGAACGGAAAGCAGGTCACCATGATGGCGATCCCGGGCGCGAGCGAAAGCGCTGTCATCACCGCCAAAAGCGTGATCGCGTTGCGGCCTATCCCGCCCGTGAGGGCATCCAATCCCGTACCAGTGGCCGCCCCAGGAATATCCTGAGCGAACGCGATGCCAGGCAGAAGCAACATCGCAAGGAAAAAGAAGAGCTGTTTCACGATGCGTTGGCCGCGCCAATGATGCGCACGCACAACCGGTTATCGGTCTCGTCGCTGGATGCAAGCTCACCCTTGGCGATGACCTTGTCGCCGACACAGATGTCGACACCATCGGTCATGTCCTGGTCCAGGGTCAGGATATCGTTGGGGCGCAGTCGGGCAAGTTCGGCGACCGAAAGCTGTGTGCCGCCCAGACGAATGGTGACTTCTACTTGGATCTGATCGGTTGCGATCAGGTTGGCGATATCTTCCATGATCAGTCCTCGGTCAAAATGTCGTCGATGATGGCTTGTAGTTCCGCGACCACCCGCTGAGGATCAAAGCTAATCGTCGCTTTGTCGGCGATCAGTTCAACCTGGGGCGCTTCGTCACCAGTTTCTTCGATTCGAACGTCTGCGTAGCCTGTTTTGGCTAGACAGAGTTCAATATCCGGTCGCAGATCTGGTGTGCACCTGATCTGCAATTTGCGCGGCTGTGCGGTTTCTTCCGTCCGCCTCAGCTCCGACATCAAGGCCTCGCATAGCCGATCCTTGTGCGAATGTGCCGCAAGTATGTCGATCATGGCAGAAAGAACCGGCGCAATACCGGCGATCGCTTCCTGCCGGGCGGTTACCATATCTTCATTACTTGTCGAAACATGCCGCTGCAAATCAGTCAGCGCCGCTGTCAGGGCATCCAAGCTGTTTTCGCGCCCTTCATTCAACCCCTGCTCGTACCCTCGGTGGAAGGCAGCATCCAGATCGTTGGAAATTGCCCGTGAGGAATCGGAGGTCGTCAGCTGTGTCGAGAAGGAATCAAGACGGATCGCCGCCGATTTCATACCGCATCCTCACGTTTTTCGATCCAGCCAGACAGAACTTTGATGCTTTCATCTTTGCGCGATTTCATCAGTTCTTTCAGGCGATCCACAGGGTCAGCGTTCAGGCCGCTTGAAGGGGTGAAATCGATCTCTGGTATCGCGGTCGACACGACGGGAAGCGTCTCTGTTGTCCCTGATGGTGCGCGCGCCAATGCTGGCTGACCGACCTCGGGCGCACGAATGGCGGGAAGAGGTGCGGATTGATCCAGCATGGCATTTGTCTGTGTCAGTTTTGACTTGAGTATCGGACGCAAAAGAAACGCGGCGAGCGCCAGGGCAAAAAGCCCGACCAGAACGATTCGGATAAGCCCGTTCAAGTCGAGCTTGGACAATAGTCCACCTTGGCTTGCCAGTGTGCCGTTGTCGGAGAGCGATGCGAAGGGCAGCGACTTGACCGTGATTGCATCGCCACGCGATTCGTCAAAACCGACAGCAGATGCGACAAGCTCACGGATCGACTGCAATTCAGCTTCCTCGCGTGGGACCAGCTTAACCGTGCCGTCAGTGCCGGTTTGTTCTACACCGTTGACAAGCACCGCGACGGTCAGCCGCCGGGTCGCACCAGGTTGGCGGGTGACTTCACGGGTGACTTTACTTACCTCATAGTTCTGGCGTTGCCGGGTTTCTGAACG
This sequence comes from Paracoccus mangrovi, assembly GCF_042648425.1. Taxonomy (NCBI): domain Bacteria; kingdom Pseudomonadati; phylum Pseudomonadota; class Alphaproteobacteria; order Rhodobacterales; family Paracoccaceae; genus Paracoccus; species Paracoccus mangrovi. Next base: position 378,754 of record NZ_JBHRXJ010000003.1, read on the forward strand.
GGACGCAGTGGATTTTTCTCCGTCATTTCCATTACCCTCGGGCAGGTTCGATGCAGCGGTGACAGCGCCTTTTTGTGAATTACTGCTTTGATCGGTGGATTCTTCGCTTTCCTGGGCGATCAGTGCGCGCTGCTGTGGATCGAAGCGCTGCTCGGTCAGCAGTTCGGATTCCGTCACGACATCAAGGTTCAGTTCGACGATTGCATTTCCGGTGCCAACATGGGCTTCCAGTATGCGTTCGACGTTGCTCTTCATGTCAGCTTCGCGATCTTCCCCCGAAAATTCTTCGCCGGACGAAACCATGCCGCGCTCGCTGTCGATGACGGTGACGCGATCGGCGGTCATCCCCGCTACCCCGGATGAGACAAGAAATTTTAGCGCCTTGGCCTGGGCTTTTGTGATCGGGGTTCCGTCGGTCGTAATTGTGACGGAGGCGGTTGCATTGGCCTCGCGCCGATACCCGCGTCCGGTTGGAACCGCCAGATGAACCCGAGCGGAGCGGACATTGGGCAACGCAAGGATCGTCCTGGCCAGTTCACCTTCTTTGGCGCGCCAATATGCGGCGTCGAACATCTGAGATGTGGTTCCAAATCCCGACATCCCGTCGAGAATTTCGTAACCAGTCCCGCCGGCTGACGGAAGACCCTCACCAGCAAGCGACATCCGCAGCTCATCACGACGACTTGCCTCAACCCAGATTGAATCGCCACGAATTTCATATGGGACACCGGATTTTTCGACCGCGGCCATGACGGCCCCGGACTGCTGTGCGCCAAGTCCCGAATAAAGCAATGCCATACCGGGTCGGCTGGCGAGCCAGGATAATCCGGCTACTGCCAGGAAGGTTGCCAGAAAGGCTCCGATCAGGATTGCCTTCTGCTTGGAATTTCTTTCGCGCCAGTAGTCTTGCAGTTTCAGCAAAACCGCCCCCTTCGAATCGGACTTATCTTGTCCAGATCTTCATGGCACAGCGGCAATTAAGAATTGGTTAGCCCCAAGGTGTTATCTGTTCGAAAGATCGACGGAGAATCACCATGACGGATGCCACTGATGTCATCACGGAAGAAAAAAGTGGCGGAGGGGTGCGCCGTGCACTGCTGCCGCTGGGGCTTGTCATCGTTCTGACGGCTGCCGGGTTCGGCTCGACCTATCTTGGCTTCTGGTCCCCGATGGATCTGCTTTCTGCCAAGAAAGAAGAGGAACCCGCTGCGACCGAGCCAAAAGTGGAGTTTGTGGATATTCCGCAGATCGTGTTGACCTTGCCCGGGCCACGTTCACGTGTGCTTGTGATGACCATCAAGATCGAAACCAATCAGATCAAGAGAGCCGAGGTCGAGCATCTCACCCCCCGGCTATTGGACAGCTTTAACAGCTTCTTGGCGGATATTGATGTGGCGGCTTTCGAAAAGCGCGGCATTCTGGACATCATACGTGATGAGCTTGCCACCCGGGCTGTGTTCGTTCTGGGCAAGGACGCATTTACCGACATCCTGATTACGGAGTTTCGTATTCAATGACAATTGCTCAGATTCTACAGGCCGCGCTGATTGTTTTCGCGATTGGGCTTTCGCTTTTCTGCTTCACGCTTGCACGCAGGCTGCGGAAACTAAACGATCTGGAGACCGGACTGGGTGGTGCGATTGCGGTGATGACGAGCGAAATAAGCCGGTTGGAAAAGTCCATCTTGCTTGCCAAGGGTGAGGCGTTGACGGCAACCAGATCGCTTTCTGATGAGATCGAGCGCGCAAAAGAAGAGCGCGCCTTTTGGACTTTACAAAAAAAGTTCTCGGAAAGCAGTCCTGTTCGGCCTGCCAGATTGCAGCGGCGTCGGCGCCGCGAAGGGATCGGGCAAGATGCGTAGATCGATTTTCTCGATCCTTGGGGGTGTCTTGGTTCTGGCCTCAGCGGGCCAGGCGGTGATGTTGATCGATGGATCCTCGAGACTTGTCGCTAATGCTGAGCCCTCCGAACTCATGGCGGGTTGCACTGATGTGCCAGAAGCCGTGGCTCTGGCCGAGGTACTGAAGGATCGGACGTTGCGCGTTGATCGCTACATGCAGGAACTTGATCGCAAGAAGGCAGAAATCGCATTCGCCGAAAAGCAGCTGACCGAAAAATTGGTGGAGCTGCGCAAGCTGAAACAGCAAGGTACGCAGCGCAATGCCGGGCAACGACAAGCGCAGAACGAGGATATAGCCCGGCTAATTGCGGTCTATGACCAGATGAAGCCCGAGCAGGCAGCGATGGTTATTTCCAACCTGCCGCCGGATTTTGCGGCGCAGATTCTTGCACGCGTTCAACCTGAAACAGGTGCACGAATTATGGCTTCGGTCGAACCGGGTCAGGCGGCGGTGCTGACCTCTTACATGGGCGCTATCAGGGCGGTAGAAAAGTAGGTGAAACCATGTTTGGAATGATTGGCATCGTATTAACATTCGCGATGGTTTTTGGCGGGTATATTCTTGCCGGCGGCAAGCTTGAAGTAATCCTGCATTCGCTGCCATTCGAACTGATGATGATCGGCGGGGCAGCAATCGGTTCGTTCCTGTTGTCCAACGAAACGGCAGTGATCAAGCAAGCGCTTTCCGGGATTGGCCGCAGTCTTAAAGGGCCGCGTTGGCATGAGTCCGATTTGCAGGATGTCTTGTGTTTGCTGTTTCAATTGCTGCGCGTTGCCAGGTCCAACCCGGTCGAGCTTGAGCAGCATATCGAAAACCCGGAAGAGTCTGCTATATTTCAAGCCTACCCCAAGATAATGGCGGATGAGCATGCGATTGGGCTTATCACGGACACGCTGCGTTCGACCAGTTTGAACTATGATGATCCATACCAGGTCGAAGAGATGCTGTCGCAGCGGATCGGCCTGATGAACGAAGAGGCGATGCACGCGCCTCACGCGCTTCAGAATATGGCCGATGCGTTGCCCGCTTTGGGGATCGTTGCTGCGGTGTTGGGCGTAATCAAGACCATGAGCGCAATCGATCAGCCTCCCGAAGTGTTGGGGAAAATGATCGGTGGGGCGCTGGTGGGTACCTTCCTTGGCGTGTTTTTGGCGTACGCGCTTGTTGCTCCGTTCGCACAGCGTCTCAGCGCGGTCATGAAACAGGATCAGGCGTTTTATGATGTCATCAAATCGGTCTTGGTCGCCGGTCTGCATCAGCACGCGACGAATCTGTGCGTCGAGGTGGGGCGACAGGCTGCTCCGGATCATGTTCGCCCCACGTTTGGCAAGCTGGAAGACGCGTTGCGGGAACTTAAGAGGGCATCGTGATCGTGGCACTGCTTATTTCGGCTGCCTTGGCTGGCGATGCGCCCTCGACAGTATCGACGGCGCGTGACGCCCTGATTCAGGAAGCAACCGACCATCTGTTGAATGGTGAACCTTTGCCGGCCGATATCGATGCGCGGCTGATGGCGCTGCCCCCCGCAGACAGAATAGAAGTGCTGATTTTCCTGCGTAGATCGGGGATGATAACCGGTCCTGGTTGGACCGCCGACCGTCTTTTGTCACCGGCCACGATTGGAGAGCAACAAAAATGAGCTTGACCGATCAGACGACAAGTATGGGAATCTCACTAAGGCCGCTGGCAATTACTGGCGTTCTGGTCCTGATCGTGCTGTCGATGGTGATCCCTCTACCAGCATCGGTACTGGACTTCGGGATTGCGCTGTCCATCGCGACAGCAACCCTCATCCTTGTCATGGCTTCGTTGGTCGAAAGACCTACGGATTTCCAAGCCTTTCCGGTTCTTCTGCTGGTGTCTTTGCTGATCCGACTGTCGCTGAATGTATCGTCGACACGGTTGATTTTGACGAACGGCCAGAATGGACCCACCGCCGCCGGACATGTGATCAATGGCTTTGCGGAATTTGTGGCCGGGGGGTCCCTGCTGATCGGTTTGACCGTATTCGCCGTGATCTCGATCGTGAATTTCATGGTGATCACAAAGGGCTCGGGCCGTATGGCCGAGGTGTCGGCTCGTTTCGCCCTTGATTCATTGCCGGGGAAGCAGCTCGCAATCGATGGGGATCTGAATTCCGGAGCGATCGATCACGAAGAAGCAAAGCGTCGTCGCGTACGCGAGCAACGTGAGATCAGCTTTTTTGGTTCGTTGGACGGTGCGTCCAAGTTCGTCAAGGGCGATGCGATCGCAGGTCTTGTGATCACGATGATCAACCTGTTTGTCGGGCTTGCTGCTGGTATATTGATCCATTCGATGCCTATCGGCGAGGCGCTTGAAACATATTCGAAGCTGACCATCGGTGACGGTCTGGTAAGCCAGATTCCGTCTTTGATCACATCCATGGCGGCCGCCTTGCTCTTGTCGCGTGGCGGTGCAACCGAAACCACCGCCGACCTGCTGTCTCAGCAATTGACCAGCAACTGGCATGTTCCCGCAGTTGCTGCAGGAGGGATGATGCTTGTTGGGTTGGTGCCCGGCATGCCCACATTTATCTTTCTCATTCTTGCGGCGATCCTCGCGGCCGCGGCATGGTACGCCCGTACGCGAAACGCCGCCGCCACCGATGAAACCGAAGTTGCAAAACTGCCTGAGATCGCAACGCCGGTTCAAACGCGTATCGGTGATGTGCTCGATACGGATGAGTTGTGCGTTGAAATTGGCGCAGGCCTCATTGTCAGCGCATTGGACACCAGTCGGGGGCTTGGCCAGCGTATTACCAACCTGCGTATGCATGTTGCGCGCGCCTACGGCTTAATTCTTCCAGACGTGCGGATTACGGACGGAGCGGGGTTTGGTGACGGGGAATATGTCATTCGGCTGCAAGGCGTGGTTCGGGGGCGCGGACTGTTGCATCCGCAATATGTCCTAGCACTAGGTGCTGATCCGGTGTTGGCTGGCCTTCCGGGTGAGAGTATTCGTGAACCGGTCTATGGCAGTCCGGCACGTTGGATAGGACCGGATTCGCAGGATGAAGCTGCGATCGCTGGGGCGACAGTCGTTACACCTATGGAGGTGCTGTCCACCCATTTGATGGAGGTTGTGAAATCCAATCTGTCGGTCTTGCTGACCATGTCTTCGATGCAGCGCATGATCCGCGAGCTGTGCAATGTCTCGGATGAGCATCGAGCTCAATTGAACCAGCGGTTCTTCGACGGAATGGTGCCAGACAAGGTGGCGCCCGAACTCTTGCTGACGGTGCTGCGAGGTATGCTCGATGAGCGGCTCTCCATTCGCAATCTTGTCCTGATCACGGATGCCGTCCATGAGGCGCGCAATGCATCCACCCCGGAAGCTATCTATGAACTGGTTCGCAAGCGTCTGCGTGGCCAGATTACCGAACAGTTTCTGGGTCAGGACGGCCACCTGGACATTCTGCAACTTCATCCGAAATGGGAGGCCGAGATCGCCCGCGCCGAAAGTGAGGCAGGCCGCACCGGAAATGCGCCCATTCCGCACATCCAGAAACGATTGGCTGATGCTGTTCAAGCCACATTGGCGAACACTCCGGCGGCGACAGATGCGGTGCTCGCGGTTCCCGATCACCGTCGCCGATTGGTACGGATGATGTTGTCTGCTTCCGGCATCGCAATTCCTGTCATGGGCTTGGAGGAAATCGACCCTTCGGCGCAGGTCCGGCTCTGCGGCACGGTCAATCCCTAATGCTCCCTGCTATGGATCCGGGCATGAATTCGATGCTGATAGGTTTTCTGCTGACCTATTGTCGGGTTCAGGCTTGCCTTTTGGCATTGCCGGTTCTGTCCGAGCGCTTGTTGCCGATGCGGGTGCGCGTGGCATTGGCGATGTCATTGACTCCGCTATTGGCCGAACATGCGACAATTGGGGGGCTTCCGGAATCGGTTGCGCATCTTGCGATGCTTTCAGCGGCTGAGGTTGTGTCCGGTCTTGCGCTTGGTGGACTTGTCCGGTTGTTTGCTGTCGCCCTTGATGTCGCCGCGTCGGCCATCGCCGCGACGGCCTCGCTGTCACAACTGGTTGGTGTCGCGACGGAATATTCCCCGCATCCGATCGGTGGGATTCTGCATCTGGCGGGGCTTGCCCTGATCATGGCGCTGGGCTTTCCGTTGTTGGTTTGTGACCTGCTGCGCGAAAGCTTTGTCTTGCGTCCGTTAGGTGGTGCGATTGACGTGACCGCGATCCTCCCGGTGGCGATTTCCTTTGTGCAGCGCGGCTTCATGCTTGCGATGATGCTTGCTGCGCCCTTCATTCTGGGCGGCTTCCTGTTCCAGCTGCTGTCCGGCATGATCAGCAAGGTTATGCCGGCGCTTCCTGTCGTCTTTATCGCCGCGCCCGGTGCGATCCTTCTTGCGCTGCTTGCGCTTGTCATTCTGGTGCCGTCGATCATTTCGATCTGGGCAGAGGCGGTCATGGGCATCATGCAGACGGACCTGCCATGAGCGAGGAAAGCCAGGACGACAAACAATTTGATGCCTCTGAAAGCAAACTGCGCAAGGCACGGCGCGAAGGGGATATTCCACGTTCGACCGAATTGCAGTCGGTCCTGATGTATCTGGGGGTATGGCTTGCGGCGAGCTTTGCCATATCCTGGGCGGTGCCCGGCTGGATGGGCATGGCGGCGCGGGCTTTGGGAAGTGAGCCTTGGCCCGATGCCCGAGGGCAATCGGTCATGGATATCGCGCATGGAATTGCCGGATATGCCGGGCTGATGACGCTGGCTGTCGTGGGCATCATGGCAATGCCTGTTCTGTTGGGGATGGTGGCGCAGCGGTCATTGGTCTTTACACCCAAGAAGCTGATCCCTGACATCAAGCGCATCAACCCGGTCAAAAATGCCGGCCAGAAGTTTGGCAAAAGCGGACTCGTCACCTTTGCGATCTCCTTGTGCAAGGTCATTCTGGTCGGGATCGGCGGCTGGTTGCTTTATGCCTCGCTGCTGTCCTGGTTGCTGACGGCGGATGCCATGGCGGATATGCAATGGGTGCAGGGGCTTGCCGTCATTTTGCGGCGTGTGCTGATGCTGGCGCTGGGGATTGGTGCGGTCTTTGCCTGTGTCGATCTGCTATGGAAGCGGATGGAATATCTCAAGCGCCAGCGCATGACACGGCGCGAAATGCAGGACGAGCATAAAGAGAGCGAGGGCGATCCGCATCTGAAGGCCGCACGCCGGCAAAAAAGCGTCGATATCGTGCTGAACTCGATGCTTGCGGATGTGGAAAAGGCGGATGTCATCATCGTCAACCCGACCCATTACGCGGTGGCGTTGGAATGGAAGCGGGGCAGCGGTCGGGCGCCGGTCTGTCTTGCCAAAGGCGTTGACGAGGTTGCGCGGCGCATCCGTGAACGCGCGAACGAACATCAGGTGCCGATCTGGTCGGACCCGCCCTGTGCGCGGGCGCTGCACGCCACTGTGGAAATCGGCGAAGAGATCCGGGCAGAGCATTTCGGTCCCGTCGCCGCGGCGATCCGATTTGCCGAAGCCGTGCGCAAGAAGGCGCGCGACGGCTGGGGCGGTCTGGCGATTCGCAAGGGACCTCGGACATGAGCCGAAAAACAGATGCATTGGGCAAGCTTGAACGAATTGCGCGGCTGAAATCCGATCTGGAGATGCGCCGCTTTTCCGCGTTTCGCGCGCATCTGATTGCGGCGCGCGAGCGTGTGACAAGGATCGAGGGGGAACTGGAGGCGATCTATCGCTCGGACAGCCCGTTTTCGGTCAATGAGGCCCGGTTGACCAATGCGATTGCCTGCGAAAAAAGTCAGGCGCTTTTGACCGCAGAGGCGGATCTTCAAAGGCTATTGCCGGGCTTTGATGCCGCGCGTCAACGCGCCATGCGCGAATTTGGCAGGGCAGAGGTGCTGAAAAACCTGCATGCCAGCTCGGCAGAGGGGGATCAGGCGGACCGAATCCGCAAGCTGACCAATGATATAGGTTAGCGGCGATTTTCGTCCCCGGCGCTGCGATCCGTGTTTGTCGGCGCGGCTCCAGGCAGGATTTACTCGTCTCCGGGGATCATACCCGGGCCTTCGGTCCGGTTTGCTGCCGCAGATGGTGCGCGAAGGGCGCGAAGGCTTTCTGGGCATGGGTGCTTGTTTCCCGAAAAGTCGGCCGAATCGTGTGTTTGGCCGGATCGTCCGGGCATGCCGGGGCGAAACAATCGTTCATCCGTACCATACAATATAGTTTGGGGACTGCGCCTGTCGCCGCTGTCGGATCGCCGGGCAATCGGCCCTGTTTTCTCGGATTGGCACGGGGACGATGCACATTGTGTTCGGCCGATCCGCCTGTGATTTCAGTCGGATCGTGATTGGAGGGATGTCTGCCGCCAATCAGCGGGCTTTCCGAGGCGGATGGCCGGGTTTGGTGCAACCGGGTCTGGCGCGCCGAGGGGCGTTTGCCCCGGTCGCTATGCGCAGGGACTTGATCGATCCGCTTGGAGGTTCCTTCGGTTGCCCGTCGTTGTGTCTTTGCCCGTTCTCGTGGGATGCGTGGCTTTCGCGTTGCGAAGCTGGATATCCGGCCGCGTGGTTTGGTCCAAGGCCCCGAGGCCAGGTTCCCGGGGCCAAACCACGCGGCCGGATCCCCGGGGGCAGGGCGCACCAAGGCTTGCGCTTAAAACCACAGGACCGGCGTTCCCGCGCGGTCGATGCGTGCAACGAGGCCGCGTTTTTCGCCCGCGGCGTCATTATAACTTTTCTTGAAAATCCGGATCAAAATTTGCGCAAGATCAAGGCGCCCGCCGCCCGCAGCGCTAGAAATCGGGGCGCATTCCATTGCTTCGCCGGTGGGGCGAACCTTGGGAGCAGGGCGGTTTCATCGTCTTTTTAAGAACTTGGCGGGATATCTGTGTTGAGAGTTTCAACTAAAAATTGTAGCATGGCGCATCGGTCAATCAAACCCAGTCGAGGTCCGCATGCCCGATAACCAGCAGACGCAACAAAACGAAGCAGCGGCCCCCGCCAGCCGGTTCAGCGAAATCATGGCATTCCTTGTCCTGGCCTTCGGGATCTGGCCGATTGTCGCCATTGGCGCCGTCGGCGGATACGGGTTCCTGGTCTGGATGCTGCAAATCCTGAACGGGCCTCCGGGGCCTCCGTCGCACTGAGGCGATATGCCAGCCCATGCCAGCATATCCCGCCGTCGCTTGCTTGCCGGCCACGCGCAGGCTTTGCCTTTGCGCACATTGCCGCCGGGGGCACTGCCGGAAAGTCTTGCCGCCTGCACGGGTTGCGGGCAATGCGTCGATGCCTGTCCGCAAGATATCCTGACAATCCGCGACGATGCCGTCCTGTTGGTTCCCGAACAGGGCGAATGCACCTTTTGCAATGCCTGCGCCGACGCCTGTCCCGAGCCGGTCTTTGTCGCCCCGCGCGTCATGGCGCATCTTGTCCGCATCGGCGATGACTGTCTGACCCGTGCGGGCATCGCCTGCATGTCCTGCCGCGACATGTGTCCCGAGGCCGCGATCAGCATGCAGTCACGCATCGGCGCGCCCTTTCACCCGGTGCTGGACGCGGCGCTGTGCACGGGCTGCGGCGCCTGCATTGCCCCCTGTCCCGCCGATGCCATCGTGCCCATCCGAAAGGAACCCGCAGATGCCTGAACCGCGCTGGCATATCTCATCCGCCGTCATCGGTGTCACACCGGGCGCGATGGAGGCGCTTTGCCAACAGATCGAAGGGCTTGAAGGGGTCGAAATTCACGGCCGTGACGCAAGCCGCCTGATCGTCACGATCGAGGGCCAAAGCACGCGCGCCCTTGGCGATCAACTCACCCGTATCAACCTGATGCCCGGCGTTCAGACCGCGAACATGGTCTATGAACATGCCGAAGAAACGGAGGACTTCCGATGAGCATGGATATTACCCGACGTCGCCTGCTCAAGGCGCATGCAGCCGCACTTGCGGCCTCGACCGTGGGGGTGCCGTTGGTTGCGGGGGCGCAGCCGGTGCCGGGCGGTGTCGAAGCGCTTCAGATCAAGTGGTCCAAGGCCCCCTGCCGTTTCTGCGGCACCGGCTGCGGCGTCATGGTGGGCGTCAAGGATGGCAAGGTCGTGGCCAGCCACGGCGACATGCAGGCCGAGGTCAATCGCGGCCTGAACTGCGTCAAAGGCTATTTCCTGTCCAAGATCATGTATGGCGAGGACCGGCTGACCACGCCGCTGATGCGCAAGACCAACGGCAAGTTCGACAAGAACGGCGAATTCGAACCGGTGACCTGGGACGAGGCCTTTGACACCATGGCCGCCAAGGCCAAAGAGGTGCTCAAGGCCAAGGGTCCGCAGGGCGTCGGCATGTTCGGTTCCGGCCAATGGACCGTGATGGAGGGCTATGCCGCCAGCAAGCTGATGCGCGGCGGCTTCCGGTCGAACAACCTTGACCCGAACGCGCGCCACTGCATGGCCTCGGCGGCGGTGGCTTTCATGCGCACCTTTGGCATCGACGAGCCGATGGGCTGCTATGACGATTTCGAACATGCCGACGCCTTTGTTCTGTGGGGGTCGAACATGGCGGAAATGCACCCGATCCTGTGGACCCGGCTGGCCGATCGCCGGCTGGGCACACCGGGGGTCAAATGCGCGGTGCTGTCGACATTCACCCATCGCAGCATGGACCTTGCCGATATTCCGATCGTGTTCAAACCGGGCACCGATCTGGCGATCCTGAACTATATCGCCAATCACATCATCCAGACCGGCCGGGTGAACGAGGATTTCGTCGCCAAGCACACCACCTTCATGAAGGGCCAGACCGATATCGGCTATGGCCTGCGCCCCGAACATCCGCTGGAACAGGCGGCGACCGGCAATTCCGATCCCGGCAAGATGGAGCCTTCGGATTTCGAAAGCTTCAAGGCGCATGTGGCCGAATATACGCTGGAATATACCAGCGAGCTATCGGGGGTCGAACCGGGCTTTCTTGAAGAGCTGGCCGAGCTTTATGCCGATCCGACCAAAAAGGTCATGTCGCTTTGGACCATGGGCTTTAACCAGCATGTGCGCGGCGTCTGGGCCAACCAGATGGTCTATAACATCCACCTGCTGACCGGCAAAATCTCTGAGCCGGGCAATTCGCCGTTCTCGCTGACCGGTCAGCCCTCGGCCTGCGGCACGGCGCGCGAGGTAGGCACATTTGCCCATCGCCTGCCCGCCGACATGGTGGTGACCAATCCCGAACATGTCGCCCATACCGAAGAATTGTGGAAGCTGCCCAAGGGTCTTTTGAATACCAAGCCCGGCTTTCACGCCGTGTTGCAGGATCGGATGCTGAAGGATGGGGTGCTGAATTTCTATTGGATTCAGGTCACCAACAACTTGCAGGCGGCGCCGAATTCCCAGAACGAGACCTATCCCGGCTATCGCAACCCCGACAATATGATCGTGGTTTCGGACGCCTATCCGACGGTCACCGCGCTGGCCGCGGACATCATCCTGCCCGCCGCCATGTGGGTGGAAAAAGAAGGCGTCTATGGCAACGCCGAACGCCGCACCCAGGCCTGGCACCAGCTGGTCGATGCGCCCGGCGATGCGCGTTCGGACACCTGGCAGCTGGTCGAGTTCTCGAAACGCTTCACCACCGATGAGGTGTGGCCGGCCGAGCTGCTTGAGGCCAATCCCGAATACAAGGGCAAGACCCTGTTCCAGGTGCTGTTCGCCAATGGTCAGGTCGACAAGTTCCCGATTTCCGAACTGCGTGAAGATTACGCTAACCAGGAATCGCGCGAACTGGGCTTTTACCTGCAAAAGGGCCTGTTCGAGGAATATGCAGCCTTTGGCCGCGGCCATGGCCATGATCTGGCGCCCTATGACACCTATCAAAGCGATGAGGTGCGCGGCCTGCGCTGGCCCGTGGTCGAGGGGCAGGAAACCCGCTGGCGGTTCCGCGAAGGCTATGACCCCTATGTCACCAAGGGTACGGATGTCGAATTCTATGGCCGCCCGGATGGTCGGGCCGTGATCATCGCCCTGCCATATGAGCCGCCGGCCGAAAGCCCGGATGACGAATACAACATGTGGCTGGTGACCGGGCGGGTGCTGGAACATTGGCATTCCGGTTCCATGACCATGCGGGTGCCGGAACTGTACAAGGCCTTTCCCGGCGCCAAGGTGTTCATGAATGCCATCGACGCGCGGGAACGCGGGCTCAATCAGGGGGCCGAGGTGCGCGTCATCTCGCGCCGGGGCGAGATCCGTTCGCGGGTCGAAACCCGTGGCCGCAACCGCATGCCCAAGGGCGTGATCTTTGTGCCCTGGTTCGATGCCAGCCAGCTGATCAACAAGGTGACGCTGGATGCCACCGACCCGATTTCCAAACAGACCGACTTTAAGAAATGCGCAGTCAAGATCGAGGCCGTGTGATGAAACCGTTTCGCCTGATCGCCATTCTCGCCGCCTGTTTTACGGCCAGCTTCGTGCTGGCCCAGAACGTGCCCGAATTGAATGGCCCCGCGCCCGACCCGATGAAGCCGATTGCCGCGGCGCCGCTGGAAAAATACGTCACCGATGACAAGCGGCTGATGCGGGCCTATCCCGAACAGCCGCCGGTCATCCCGCATTCGATCGAAGGGTATCAGCTTTCGGTCAATTCCAACCGCTGCATGTCCTGTCACAAGCGCGAAAATTCGCTTGGGGCCGGCGCGCCGATGATTTCGGTGACCCATTACATGGGCCGCGACACGCAGATGCTGGCCGATGTATCGCCCCGGCGGTATTTCTGCACGCAATGCCATGTGCCCCAGGCCGATGCGCCAGAGCTGATCGGCAATACCTTCACCGACATGTCGCAGATGGGCGTGACCAGCGCCGGGAGCGAATAGGATGCGCAGGATATTGCAACCTTTTCGCTGGCTCTGGCGGGTGCTGTGGACGCCGGCGGGCACGCTTGGCCTGGGGTTTCTGGTGCTGGGCGGGTTCATCGGCGGGGTGATTTTCTGGGGCGCGTTCAACACCGCGCTCGAGGTCACGAATACCGAGAAATTCTGCACCTCGTGCCATGAAATGCGCGACAACGTCTATGAAGAGCTGTCGCACACGATCCATTTCTCGAACCGTTCCGGGGTGCGCGCCTCGTGTCCCGACTGTCATGTGCCGCATGAATGGACGCAAAAGATCGCCCGCAAGATGCAGGCCAGCAAAGAGGTCTGGGGCAAGATCTTTGGCACCATCGACACCCGACAGGAGTTTCTGGAAAAACGGCTGGAACTGGCGCAGCACGAATGGGCGCGGCTCAAGGCCAATGACAGTCTGGAATGCCGCAACTGTCACACCTCGGCGGCCATGGATCTGTCGCGGCAGGCGCCGCGGGCGGCCGAAATGCATACCCGCTTTCTGTTGACCGGCGAGGCGACCTGTATCGATTGTCACAAGGGCATCGCGCATGAATTGCCCGACATGACCGGCGTCGATCCCGGTTGGGTCGTGCCGCCCGAAATGCAGGGGACGCCCACGCCCGCCGCCGGCGGCGCCGAAGAGGTTCAGGGCTATCTGGATCAGCGCGCGACGCAGGGCTGATCCCGCAATGGCTTGCGGATCGATGCTGGCCGCGTTCAGGCCAGCATCTGCATATCGCCACAGACCGAAATGGCCTGTCCCGAAATCGTGCGCGCGCGCGGGCTGGCCAGATACAGGATCTGGTCGGCGATCTGTCCCGGCGTGACATATTGCTTGATCGAGGTGCCGGCGAAGGCCTGCGCCTCGATTTCGGCGATGGGGCGGCCTTGCGACTGGGCCTTGGCCTCAAGCACGCGGCGCTGACGGTCGCCGCTGACCAGTCCGGGCAGCACGGCATTGACGCGGATATCGTCGGGGCCAAGCTCGATCGACAGCGATTTGGTCAACCCGATGACCCCCCATTTCGCCGCCGCATAGGGCGTGCGCAACCGAAACCCCAGCCGCCCCGCCGCCGATGACAGGTTGATGATCGCGGCATTCCCGCTTTCGCGCAGATGGGGCACGGCCTCGGCACAGGCGGTGAACTGGCTGGTCAGACAGATGTTCAGACACTGATCCCATGCCGCAAGGTCGATATCCTCGACCCGCGCGGTCGGCCCGGCGATGCCGGCATTGTTGACCAGACAGTCGAGCCCGCCCAGATCGGCCACCGACTGGCGGATGAAATCGCGCAAGGCCCCGGCATCCCCGACATCCACGCTTTGGCGCAGCACCTGATCGGGCAGGGTGGCCAGGCCCTCGGCGTCGATATCGCAGGTGGCGACGCGCGCGCCCTCGGCCAGAAACGCCTCGACGATGGCGCGGCCGATGCCGGCGGCGCCGGCGGTCACGATGACGCGGTGTCCGCGCAGATCCAGATCCATCTTACCCTTCCTTTGTGATGATCAGTCGCGCAAAGCGTCCCGCGACAGGATGAAGGCCGCGGCCGAACGGATATCCTCGGCCAATGCCTGTGCCGCGCCATCGGGATCGCGCCGGGCGATGGCCTCGACCAGATCGGCGTGATTGCGGACCGAGGCGGCGCTGCGCGACCGGCGCGATGCCTCGCCGAGGTCAAGATTGATGATCGGCCCGGCCTTCAGCCACATGGTCGCGATCAGCTCGCGCAGCATGGGCGAGCCGGCGGCGTCATAGACATGAAAATGCAGCGCCTTGTTGGCGCGCACGGCATCGCGGCCATCCGGGCTGGCCAGCGCGTCGCGAAAGGCGCGGTCGTGCTGGCGCAGCTGATCGATCCCCTGAACCGACATGCGTTCAGCGGCCAGTCGCGTGGCATGGGTTTCGTTATGGATGCGAATTTCGGTCAGGTCCTGAAACCCGGCGCGGGTCAACAGCGGCACCGCGATGGCGCGATTCGGCCGAACCTCAAGCGCACCGGCGGCGACAAGGCGGCTGACCGCTTCGCGCACCGGCATCACCGACACGCCCATGCGATCGGCCAGCTCGCGCATGGACATGCGGTCATCGGGTTGCAGACGCCCGGACAAAAGCATCTCGGACAGGATGTCATAGACCTGTCGGCCCAGCGAATCCGGCCGTTCCGGCTGTGTGATCAGGGGGGCGTCTTGCTTCATCAGGGGTTCTCCGGGTTCCGGGTATGCTGCCAACTGTGATCTCAGTTTGCAACAGGAATGCGAGTAATTTGTTGACAAAGTGATCCGTCGCATAAACTGTGATCTCAGATCGCAGCGACCGGAGGGGACGCAAAGCGGTCAGCCAGCGAACAATGGGGAGGAATGTTCGATGAGCCATATCCGTAATTTCGACCGTCGCAGCTTCTTGCGGACCGGCAGTGCGCTTGCGGTGGGGACGCTGGCGGCGCCGTCCATCCTGCGCGCGCAGGACGGGCCGATCGTGCTGGGCCATCTGACGCCGCGCACCGGTTTTCTTGGGCCTCTGGGCGAATATGCCGTGATGGCCGTCGACATGGCGGTGGCGGAAATCAACGCCGCCGGTGGCGTCAACGGCCGTCAGTTGCAGATCCTCAAGGAGGATTCGGTCAATCCGCAAACCGCCTCGACCAAGGCCGAGCGCATGATCGAGCGCGACAAGGTGGCGGCCATCGTGGGCGAGATTTCGTCCGCCTCGGCGCTGACCATCGCGCAGACGGTCGAGCGGGCGAAGACCCTGTTCATCAATACCGGCGCCAATTCCGATGCCCTGCGCGGTTCGGATTGCAAACGCCACATGTTCCATGTCGAAACCCAGAACATCATGTATGTGAACGCCGAGGGCGAGCATCTGCTGCAAAGCGGGCTGGTCGATGGCAAGAAATGGTATCTTCTGACGGCGGATTATGCCTTTGGCCACGATCTTTCGGCGGGGGCGAAGTCGTTTCTGGAACGCAATAACGGCACGCTTGCCGGCGAGGATCTGATCCCGACCGATGCCACCGATTTCTCGTCCTTCATGCTCAAGATCCGCGAGGCGGCGCCCGATCTGGTGGCGCTGAACCTGGCCGGCACCCAGATCACCAGCTTTTTCAAGCAATATGGCGAATTCGGGCTGGATTTCCCGCTGGGCGGGTTCGGCTTTGACACCGCCATGGCCTGGGCCGCCGGGGTCGAGAACTTCAAGGGCACCTGGCCTTCGGTCTGGAACCACCTGATCCCGACCGAGCGCTCGCAGGCCTTTACCAAGGCCTTTGTCGATCAATACGGCAAGCCGCCGGAAAATCAGGCCTGGGGCGATTACATGGCCATCCATATCCTCGCGCAGGCGATGCGCGACACCAAGGGCACCGATGCGGCGGCGATCATCGAATATTTCGAAGGCCCGGACGCGAAATTCGACATGATGAAAACCCGCGAGGGCTATTTCCACCCGGAAAGCCATCAGCTCTTGCAGGAAATCTATGCCATCACCGCCCTGCCGCCGGCCGAGGCGAAAAACGAATGGGACATCTTTACCACCACCGGCCCGCTGCCCGCGCCCGACCAGCCGCTTGAACGGCTGATCGCCGATGCGGTGGGCGGAACATGCAGTTTCGCGTCCTGATCCGCCGGGCACGAACCAAGCGGGGGCGCGGGTTTCGTGCCCCCGGCGCAACCTGAGGGCATGGGATGAACACCTTTCTTTTCCTGTCGCAGCTTTTGAACGGCGTATTGGACGGGTTCTATTACCTGCTGATCGCGATCGGGCTGTCGCTGATCTTTTCGCTGGGCGGGATCGTCAATCTTGCGCATGGGGCGTTCTTTGCCATCGGCGCCTATCTGGCGATTGTCGTCTCGCCCTATACCGGGTTCTTTGGCGCGGTGATCGTGGTGCCGCTTTTGGTGGCGGGCCTTGGCATGGTGACCGAACGCCTGCTGTTCACCCGGTTTTACCGCGCCGATCCGCTGTATTCGCTGCTGCTGACCTTTGGGCTGGCGATGGTGATCGAACAGTCGCTGCGCTGGATCTTTGGCTCGGCGCCACTGGCCTATAACATTCCGGAGCTGCTGCGCGGGCAGGTGCTTCTGGGCGATTTCATCTATTCGCGCTATCGCATTTTCCTGATTGTCGTGGCCATTGCGGCGGTGGCGGGGCTGTGGCTGCTTTTGAACCGCACCGCGTTTGGCCGCATCGTCCGCGCCGGCATCCAGAACCCCGACATTCTGGCGGCGATGGGGATTTCGCTGCGCCCCTATCTGTCGGCTGTCGCCGGCATCGCCATCGGTCTTGCGGGTCTTGCGGGCGTGCTGATGGCGCCCATTGTCCCGGTCCATCCCGCCATGGGCGCCGAGGTGCTGACCGCCGCTTTCGTCGTCGTGGTCATCGGCGGGCTTGGCAGCTTCTGGGGGGTGGTGCTGGCCGCGCTGCTGGTCGGGCTGGTCAAGGGGCTGGTGATCGCCATCGGCCTGCCGTCATGGTCGCTGGCCGCGATCTATCTCTTGATGTTCCTGGTCCTGATGCTGCGCCCGCGCGGCTTGATGGGCGAGCGGATCCTGCGCTTTGAGTGATGCCATGAAAACCAATTCGCGGGTTCATCCGCTGCTGATCGCCCTTGTCGCCGCCGCCATCCTGCCATGGCTGATGGGGCTGGCCGGGCTGACCACCACCTCGGCGACCGAGGTCGTCATCTTTGCCCTGGCCTGTATGGGGTTGAACCTTCTGGCCGGCTATACGGGCCTTGTGTCCTTTGGTCACGGCGCCTGGTTCGGGCTTGGCGCCTATATCGCGGCGCTGGTGGCGCTGGCGCTGCCGGGGGATGCGCTGATCCTGCCGCTGGTGGTTGCGGTCGGGCTAAGCGCCGCCATCGCCGCCGGTTTTGGCTGGCTGATGTTGCGCCGGCGCGGGGTCTATTTCTCGCTGATGACGCTGGCGCTGTCGGCGCTGGGCTTCACCATCGCCTTTCGCTGGACCTCGGTCACCGGGGGCGAAAACGGTCTTGGCGGGGTCGAGCGTCCGGTGCTGTTGGGTGTCGATCTGAACGACAATATGAATTTCTATCTGCTGGTGGCGCTGATCGCGCTGCTGGCCGCCGGGCTGATGTGGCGGTTCGTGAATTCGCCCCTTGGCCATGTGCTTGAGGCCATCCGCGAGAATGAGACCCGCGCCACCGCGCTTGGCTATGACACGCAACGCTACAAGCTGGCGGCTTTCGTGCTGTCGGCCAGCATCACCGCGCTGGCGGGCGTGCTTTTGCTTTACAAGAACCGCCTGACCTCGGCCGAGCCGATGTCCATCGTCTTTTCCGGCGAATTGCTGGCGATGACGGTGATCGGCGGTATGCGCGGCTTTCTGGGGCCGGCGCTGGGGGCGGTGTTCTATATCCTGTTTCGCGAATATCTGTCGATCTATACGGAAAACTGGCTGTTGTGGTTCGGGCTTGTCTTCATGGGCTTTGTGCTGTTCGCCCGCGACGGGCTGGTCGGCATCGGCCGCCAGATCGCGACGCGGCTGTTCCCCGGCCCCGACACCGCCGCCGCCATGTCCGACCGCCGGGTCGAGACATTGCCCCTGCCGGCGATGCTGCGCGCCCGGGGCGATGCCGCCGGCTCGGTCCTGAAGGCGCAGGATATGGTGAAAAGCTTTGGCGCTTTCCGGGCCGTCGACGGGGTCAGCATCGATGTGCGGGACCGCAGCCTGCATGCGCTGATCGGACCCAATGGCGCCGGCAAGACCACCGCCTTCAACCTGCTGAGCGGCATATTGACCCCCGACAGCGGGCAGGTCACGCTGTCCGGGCATGAGGTGGCGGGCCTTTCTGCCAACCGCATCGCCGAGCTGGGCATGGGCCGGTCCTTCCAGATCACCAGCCTGTTTCCCGACCTGACCGTGCAGGAAAACGTGCGTCTTGCCATTCAGGCGGGCGACCCGGCGCGGATGAATCCCTGGACCGCCGCGACCGGCATCGCGCGCATCAACGACAAGGCGCGGGAAATCATCGTCTGGGTCGGTCTGGCCGGGATGGAGAATGCCAAGGCCGGCTCGCTGTCCTATGGCGGGCAGCGGCTGCTGGATCTGGGTCTTGCGCTGGCCAATCATCCGTGCGTTCTTTTGGCCGATGAGCCGCTGGCCGGACTTTCGGTCGCCGAACGCGAACGGGTCGGCAATCTGATCAAGCAGGTCTCGGCCGATATTCCGGTGCTGCTGGTCGAACACGATATCGACCGCGTGTTCAGCCTTGCCGACCATGTCACCGTGATGAACGAGGGCAAGGTGCTGCTGGACGGGACCGTGGACGATGCCCGCAACTCGGACGCCGTGCGCGAGATCTATATCGGCTCGGGCACCGCCGAGGTCGCGGCATCCGCGCATCACGGCGAGGTGGGCGATCCGATCTGCGTGCTCAGCGGCGTGAACGTCCATTACGGCAAAAGCCATATCCTGCATGACGTCGGCTTTGACATCCGCAAGGGCGAAATCCTTGCGCTTCTGGGCCGCAACGGCGCGGGGAAATCGACGCTGCTGAAATCGGTGATCGGGATCGCGCCGGTCAGCGCCGGTTCGATCCGGCTTGACGGGCAGGAACTGGCGGGGCTGGACCCCGCGACCATCGCGCGTTCGGGCATCGGCTATGTGCCGCAGGGGCGGGGGCTTTTCGCCGGCATGACCGTGCGCGAAAACCTTGAACTGGGCCGCATGAAGCGCCGCACCGGCGCCGGCAGCCATTGGACCGATGAGCAGATCCTTGAATTCTTCCCCCGCCTAGGCGAGCGGATGGAGACCGAGGCGGATCGTCTGTCCGGCGGCGAACAGCAGATGGCCGCCGTGGCCCGCGCATTGTCGGGCGACACCCGTGTCCTGCTGCTGGACGAGCCTTTCGAGGGGCTGGCGCCGGCGGTGGTCGAGCAGCTTTTTCACAGCTTTGACAGGCTGCGCGAACATCTGTCCATCGTGATCGTCGATCACAATCTGGACCTTGCGCTGGCGCTGTCGGATCGTACCGTGGCCTTGGAAATGGGCCGCGTCTTTCATGACGGGCCGTCGCGGGCGCTGGCCACCGATCTGGATCTGCGCCGTCAGGTGCTGTGGCTCTAAGGGGATATTCATGACCACAATCGCAATCGTTGGCGCGGGGCTGATCGGCCGATCATGGGCCTTTGTCTTTGCCCGTGCGGGCCTGCCGGTGCGGGTCTGGGACGCCGATCCCGCCGTGCTGGACCGGCTGCCCGGCGATATCGCAACCATGATCGCCGATGCCGGGGGCGATCCGGCTATTGCCGGACGGATCGGCGCCTTTCCGACACTCGCCGAGGCCTTGCAGGGCGCCGACTGGGTCCAGGAAAACGGTCCCGAGAACGCCGAGATCAAGCGCGCGCTTTTCGCCGATCTGGACCGGCTGGCGGGGCCTGATGCGATCCTTGCCTCGTCCAGTTCGGCCTTGATGCCCTCGGTCTGGTCCGAGGGGCTGGCGGGGGCGGCGCGCTGTCTTGTCGCGCATCCGGTGAACCCGCCGCATCTTGTGCCCATTGTCGAGCTTTGCCCATCGCCCGCCACCGCGCCCGGGGTCATGGACCGGGCCGAGGCCCTGTTCCGGCGGGTCGGACAGGTGCCCGCCCGGCTGAGCCGCGAAATCGACGGCTTTGTGCTGAATCGCCTACAGGCGGTGCTGCTGGCGGAATCGCTGCGGCTGGTCGCCGATGGCGTGGTCAGCGTCGAGGGGCTGGATGACACCATCCGCCACGGGCTTGGCCGCCGTTGGGCTTTCATGGGGCCGTTGGAAACGATCCTTTTGAACGCGCCGGGGGGGGTGCCCGATTATATCCGCCGCTATGGCCCGATGCTGGCGCGGCTGACCGACAGCGCCGCGCGCGGCGAGGCCTTTACCGAGGCCGCCGGCCAGATCGTGGCCGAGGCATTCCCCGACACCGATATCCGCGCCCGTCAGGACTGGCGCGACCGCGAATTGTCAGCATTGGACGCGCATCTGCGCGCCCGCAGCGAAAGGACTACATGATGGCCAAGCCCCGCAAGACGATCATCACCTGTGCCGTGACCGGCGCCATTCATACGCCCTCGATGTCGGAATACCTTCCGGTCACCGCCTCGGAAATCGCCGAGGCCGCCATCGGCGCCGCCGAGGCGGGCGCGGCCATCGTCCATCTGCATGCCCGCGACCCGCGGGACGGCCGCCCCGACCAGACCCCCGAGGCGTTCGAACCCTTTCTGCGCGTCATCAAGCAGCGCAGCGACTGCGTGGTCAACATCACCACCGGCGGCGCGCCGACCATGACCATTCAGGAACGCGTCCGCCCCGCCGCGACATGGAAACCCGAGGTCGCCTCGCTGAACATGGGGACGATGAATTTCGGTCTTTTCCCCATGCTCAACCGCTTTGAAAACAGCCTGAAACATCAATGGGAACGCGATTACCTGTCAAACCGCGACATCGTGTTTCGCAACACCTTCGGCGATATCGAACATATCCTGACCACGCTGGGCGCGAATGGCACCCGGTTCGAATTCGAATGCTATGACACGGCGCATCTCTATAACCTCAAGCATTTCTTCGATGCCGGCATCGTCAAGGGGCCGCTGTTCATCCAGACGGTGTTCGGCCTGATGGGCGGCATCGGCGCGCATCCCGAGGATGTGATGCATATGAAGCGCACCGCCGACCGCCTGTTTGGCGACAATTACCGCTGGTCCGTGCTGGGCGCTGGCAAGAACCAGATGGCGATCGCCGCGATGTCGGCGGCGATGGGCGGCCATGTCCGCGTGGGGCTGGAGGATTCGCTATGGAACGGTCCCGGACAGCTGGCGAAATCCAATGCCGAACAGGTGACCCGCGCCCGCCAGATCATCGAGGGGCTGGGCCTTGATATCGCCTCGCCCGACGAGGCGCGCGAGATCCTGGCGCTGAAAGGGGCCGACAAGGTCGAGTTCTAGCCCGTCCCGGCCAGATGTTTCCCGCATCCCCTTTCCGGCGGCGCATGGCCACCGGCGAAGGCGGCCCTTGTCGTTGCCTGTCATCCCCTGAGATGTTAGGCAGGATGCGATTTGAATAATATAATGTCAGATTGTTGATTCAGATGCAGGATTCCGCCGCGACCGGCCAGCCCGCGTTGACGCGGCGCCTGATTGCCTTTCAAGGTCGCGATCTTTCGGGTCTGTCATTCTGGGACCGCCCGGTCTTTCCCGCCGGGCTGGCACCGGAATTCGATCCCTTGCCCGAAGGGCAGGGGATCTTTGCGCTGATCGACGGGGAAAAGCGGCGCCGGCTGCGCGGCACGAACGATCTGGACATGCTGGACCCGGTGCTGAACGCGACCGCGCTTTTGGGAACCGGCACTGCGCAGGATGAGGTCGGGCCGTGGCTGATCGATCTTGGTCGTTCGGGCCGTGCCCGCGACCGTTTCCTGTCCGATCTGTTTTCCACGCCAGAGGGGCCGGGCAGCGCGGTTCTTTTGCGCACCGCCGCACCGCTGGACGAGCTGCGCGCGCATCTGCGCGGGCTGATCAAGGTGCGGCGCGACCCCGATGAGCCGCCCTCGCTATTGCTGCGCTTTTGGGATCCGCCGACGGCGGCCGTGCTGCTGGATGCGGCGATGAACCGGCCGGATCGGGTGGCGCGGCTTTGCCATACGCGGTCCGGCCTGCCGCTGGCATGGTATGCGGAAAGCCGGCCGGGCCAGATGGCGTGTTTTGTCCCGGTTGGTCGCCTGCCCGGGGGCCGCGCGCGCGAGCCGCTTTGCCTTGAGGCGCGGGACGAGGCGGCGCTGGCGGCGCTGGCCTTTGTCGCGCTTGAGGGCGAGATCGGCCGCTGGCTGGGCGAATCCTATCCCGAACTGGGCGACCCCGATCCGCATCGCCGGGCGGGGATCGGCGCGCATGTGGTGGCGCTTGGCCGGGGCTATGGTTTCACGCTCAAGGATGAATTCGCCTATCTGGCGCATATGATGGTGCATCTGGGCGGCTGGTTCGTGCAATCGGGGCGCTATCCGGGCATCGAGACCGTGCTGCTGTCGGATGGCGAGGCCCGTCACAAACCCCTGCGCCCGGCGTTTCGCGCCGCCTATGACGGATCGCATCTGCCGGCGCTGATGGCCGCGCGCGCGGCGCTTTTGGCCGAGCCGGCCCTGCATGGCGAGCCACCCCAACCGACCGAGGGGGTGATCGCCGGGCTTTTGACCCGCCACCTGCCGCTGGCCGCCGAGCACAAGGCCCGCATTCTGGCCGAGCGCGCCCGCGCCGACGCGCTGCACCGCCGCGCGCCGGCCGAGCTGATCGAAACCGTCGCCCTGATCACGCTGTTTCTGGGCTATCGCTTTTATGACGACCCGTTCCTGTTTGGCGAGGCGCCGGGGGAACGCGACTGGCACGGGCTGTGCCGCAGGGCATGGCAACAGATCACGGAGCGCTGCGATGGAAACTGAATCCGCAACCGCCCGGACCGAGCCGCGCGGCGCGGCCCCTTCGGGCAAGGTCTCGTCCACGGCGACCTGTTGCCCAGAGGTGGCGACCTTTGACGGCGCGCGCACGCCCGACCGGGTGCGGGGGTTCGATGCGCGCACCAATCTGGTGAACAATCGCGGGTCCGAGGAATATTGGCTGCCGCCGGCCAAGGCCAAGGCGGCGCCATCCGATCCCTATACCCAGGATGGGGCGGCCTGGGCCTCGGTCGGGCTGGGCGAGACGACCGAGCTTGAGATCGCGTTCGAGGGGCATTCCGGCAATGGCTGCCTGTTGAACTGTAGCTTTGAACCGGATCCGGCGGGCATCGTCGAATTGCTGGATCAGAAAATCGCCGCCAACAATGCCGCCTTTCGCCTGCGCGGCCTGGCCGAGGGCGAAACCACGATCAAGGTCATGTGCAACGGCGCCGAACTGGGTTGGGTGCATGTCGTGTGCTACAAGCTGATCGAGGTGCGCGCGGTTGCCGGCTGGATCGATGCCCCCTTTACGCGCCCGGTTTCCTATAATGCCGGCGCATTGCAGAGCTTTCTGAACCGTGTGTACAAACAGGCGCTGATCCGGTTCAAGGTCATCGATATCGGCAGGATCGATCTGGGGGCCTCGGGCGATCTTGCGTCGCTGGTCGGGGATTATGCCTTCAACCTGAAGGACATCGGTCAAACGCGCTATATCGACGGCTTTGGCGAGGTGGATGGCGATGTGATATTCGCCGGCGGCGCCAATGACGCCGGTGAGGAATTCATTCTGGCCAAGGATATCGCCCCCTTTGTCGAGGCCTATCCGGGTATTGATGACGACCGGGTTCTGCCGCTGGTCTATTTCGTCCACGCGACCCATCTGCCCGAGGCGAATGGATCGGTGCCCGAGGTCGGGCGCGGCCCGGCCTTTGCCTATAAGGACTATTCCGATACGACGGTCGGCAGCTGGGGGATCGAGGACAGCTATGCCGTCCTTGCGCATGAGGCCGGCCATGCCTTTGGCCTCTATCACCCCAACGATCCCCATTGCGCCGAACTTCCCGGGCATTTGCGCGCCTCATGCGGGCAACCCGTCAGCGCCGAACCCGCGACCAATACCGAACCCGCTATCGCCCCGGAAGGGAAAGATGTTAGCGTCGAACGCAGCCGGGTTGTCATCATGGCGCGCGATCCGCTGAACCTGATGGGATATTGGCCCGAATTCACCGAGGCGACCTTTCTGCGCAAGGGACAATGGGACCGGTGCCGCAGCGGCGCGATGAAATACAAGGGCAGGACATGATCGACTATATTGATCTTTTGAACAAAAGCTGCCCCGAGGAAGTCGTGGAATATGTCCTGGCGGCCGATCCCGCCACGATCCCGGCGATGCTTTGGCCCAATAACGATCCCTTTGGCAGCGACTATGACAATGCCTGTCATTCGGCGGTAATCGGCTATTACAGCCGGGGCATCGGCCCCAATTCAAGCTGGGACTGGGATACGGCCTATGTTCAGGATTTCATGGATGTCGTCCTGACCGGCGATATCCTGAAAAAGGACGAACGCGCCCCGGATGAGGTCAGGCAGGCCTTCGCCCGTGCGCTGGAACGGCTGGCCGCGACCGACAAGCCTTTGCCCGGCGGCTATTACAATGCGCTGCGACATTTCAATCTGGATTACCGTCGGCAATTGCTGGCCCGCTATCCCGTGCCACCCAGCCCCCAACAGGTGCTGGATGAACAGTCCGATCAGGCCTATGCCCTTTATCTGGCCCGCTATCAGGAACCCGGCAGTCTGGAACGGCTGGATCAGGCGGTTGCGCTGGCCAAGGGGCCAAGTGCGGCGCTGAACCTGTTGAACGAGATCTTTCGGCAAAAGATCCCCGGCGCCGAACGCATCTTTGTCAAATACAAGGACGATGCCCGCGCCACCAGCGACGTCTGCGGGAATCCCGGACTGGCGGTGATGGACCGGGCGCGGCTGTATATCGGCCTGCCGCGCAGCAAGGCGCCCCGCATCCATATGGATGAAAACGGCCAGCCGATCCCCTTCGAGACGACGCCCAAGGGCCGCGCCGCCGCCAAGGGACAGGATTATTCCTGTCGCGGCTAGCCGGCGGCGATGATCTCGAAGCGTTCGACATCGACCATGCCGCGATCCGTGATCTTTAGCGCCGGGATCACCGGCAGCGCCAGAAAGGCCAGCTGCAAAAACGGCTCTTCCAGCGTGACGCCAAGGCTTTTCGCCGCCGCGCGCAGGGTTTCCAGCCGGTCGCGCACGGTCTCGAATGGTTCAAGGCTCATCAGCCCGGCGACGGGCAGGGGCAGTTCGGCAAGGATGCGGTCGCCCTGGGCCACGACGAAGCCGCCCTCAATGTCCGACAGGCGGTTCGCGGCCAGCGCCATATCGTCGTAATCGGCCCCGACCACGGCGATATTGTGGTGATCGTGACAGACGGTGCCGGCGATGGCGCCGCGCGTGATGCCAAAGCCGTGGACAAAGCCGGTGGCGATATTGCCGTTCTTGCCATGCCGTTCGATCACGGCGATGCGCATCAGGTCGCGGACCGGATCGGGACGCTTGTCGCCATTTTCGGGGGTGATCTCTTCGCGCAGGTGGCGGGTGATGATCTTGCCTTCAAGAATGCCGATCACATCGGTTTCGCTGCGGTTGCCGGAACAGCGGAAATCGGTGGCGGCCACGCGCGGCGCGCGCACCGAACCGCGCCCGATGGGCGTCAGCGTCGGCCGCACGGCGAAAGCCGCCGCATCGACGACGCGGCCCCCGGCCAGCACCAGCTGCGCGTGACAACCGGCAAGGCTGTCCAGCGCGACGATATCGGCGCGCAGCCCCGGCGCGATCAGCCCGCGATCCTTTAGCCCGAACGCCTCGGCCGCCGAAAGCGAGGCGGCGCGATATGCGGCCAGCGGCGGCGTGCCCAATGCGATCAGGGTACGGATCATGTAATCCAGATGCCCGTGCTCGCCGATATCCAGCGGGTTCCGGTCATCGGTGCACAGGCACATATAGGGGCTGGTCGCCACCGTCAGCAGCGGTTGCAGCGCATGCAGATCCTTGCTGACCGAACCTTCGCGGATCAGCACCCGCATGCCCTTTTGCAGCTTTTCGCGGGCCTCGGCGGCGGTCGTCGCCTCATGCTCGGTGCGGATGCCGGCGGCGATATAGGCGTTGAGGTCGCGGCCCGAAAGCTGTGGGCAATGGCCGTCGATATGGCCGCCCGCGAACAGCCGCAGCTTGGCCATGGCGCCGGGGTCGCGATGGATGACACCGGGATAGTTCATGAATTCGGCCAGTCCGATCGCCGAGGGATGGCCCATGACGGCGCGCAGATCGTCGGCCCCGATCCGGGCGCCGGCCGTCTCCATCTCGGTCGAGGGGACACAGGATGACAGCTGCACCCGCAGATCCATCAACAGCTGTTCGGACGCCGTCTGGAACCAGCGGATGCCGTCCAGCCCGATGACATTGGCGATCTCATGGGGGTCGCAGATGGCGGTGGTGACGCCGCGCGGGGTCACGCAGCGGTCAAATTCATGCGGCGTGACCAGACTGCTTTCGACATGCAGATGGGTGTCGATGAAACCGGGCACCAGCACCAGCCCGGCCACGTCGATGACCCGCGCGCCGTCATAGGCGCCGATCCCGGCGATGCGGTCGCCACAGATCGCCACGTCGCCCGTCAGCATTTCGCCGGTGATTAGATCGAACACCTGACCGCCGCGCAGGACAAGATCGGCCGGCATGTCCCCGCGCGCCTGTGCGATACGCCGTTCCAGATCGTCCATGGCCGTCCCCCAATCCTTGCATTCGGGCAAGGCATAAAGGAATGCGCGGCCCGCCGATACCCGCCTAAAGCTGCGCCGCCAGTGCCGCCTTGTCGATCACCGAATGCACGTTCAGGATCAGCCCGTCGCGATATTCGTAAAACACGTTCTCGCCAAACCGGACGCGGCGGCCATTGACGGCCATGCCGAACAATTCGCCCCGGGGGGTGCAGTCGAAATGCAGCATCGCCGCGACATGGGGCGGCTCACAGATCAGCAGGCGCAGATCGAAATGCAGGTCGGGAATGGCCGCCACATCCTGTTCCAGCATCCGGCGATAACCCGCCAGCCCCAGCGGGCGGGCATTATGCGTGACCTCGGGATGAACATGGCGGTCCAGCGCGCCCCAGTCGCGGGCGTTCAGACAGGCCAGATAGGCGCGGTAAAGGTCTGCAAGCTCTGTCGTCGTCATGGCCACTCCAGATCCAGCCAGACCAGCCGATGCGCCGATGCCGCCAGCGCGGTCTGTGCCAAAGGCCCGTCCGCAGGCCAGAAAACGCCGCTGTCCAGAACCTTGAGCCCCTTTTGCGGCAGGACGTAATCGACGCGCAGATTGCCCGGCGGCTTGTCATCGGGCCAGTCGCCGGTATCCAGCGCCGGATCGCCCTTTTGCCCGTCATTGACGCCGCCTTTGGCCGCCGCGCCGCCGGCGCTGCGCGGCATGGGGTCGGTGACATGGGCCATGAGCCGGGTCAGCGCCTCGGGGCGACCCTCGCTGTCCTGCGCGTCGATGTTCAGATTGCCGGCCAGCACGAATGCCTGATCGGGCAGGCGGTTCAGCCAGAACGCCAATTCGTCATGATTGCGGCGGCCGTTCAGATCCTCGGCCCCGTCGAAAACCGGCGGCGTAGCCGCCATGGCCAAAAGGTGCAGCGGCCGGTTTGCTACGGTGATCGTGGCATCCCAATGCGCGGCCGAGGACAGGCGCCGCGCGGCGGTCACATCCTCGGGCAAAGGCGGCATCAGGTGACTGGGCAGGTCGCGCCACAGGGCATCGGTGTATTCGGTGACCGGGCCGATCGGGTGGCGGGACAGGATCGCCATCCCGCCCTGACCGGGAAACTCGCCAAAGCCTTGCGCGTCATCGGCGGTGTTCTGGCGGCCATCCGCATTCAGGTCCAGATCGGTCGCCATCCCGGCATTGGGGCGGGCGGCAAAGCGGTGCGGATAATCCAGCCCCGCCTCGGCCAAGAGCGCGGTGAATGCGGCCAACGCGCGGCCTTCGTAATCCCAGTCGAAATCGGTCAGCAACAGGATATCGGGCCGCGTTTCGGCGATCACCCGCACCACGGCGGCGATCTGGGGATCGGCCTTTTTGCCGGTCCGGCCAAGGTCGCGCAACAAAAGCCCCGGCCCGTCGCGCGACAGGTCGGGGCTGTAGGTGGCGATCCGCAAGGGGTCCGCCTGTGCATATGTGCCAAGGGCGGCGATCAGCGCCGCCCCGGCCAGCGCCCTTATACCCAAGGGCGGCTCTGGGCCATCTGGGTCTCGAACGTGTCGATGGCCGAGGATTTTTCCATGGTCAGTCCGATATCGTCCAGCCCGTTCAACAGGCAATGACGGCGGAACGGATCCAGTTCAAAGCCAAAGCTCTGCCCGTCCGAGGTGGTCACGGTCAGGTTTTCCAGATCGACGGTCATGCGGGCATTGGCGCCTTTGCGGGCGTCCTCCATCAGCACGTCGACCACCTCTTGCGGCATGACGATGGGCAGGATGCCGTTCTTGAAACAGTTGTTGTAAAAGATGTCGGCAAAGCTGGTCGAGATCACGCAGCGGATGCCGAAATCCAGCAGCGCCCAGGGCGCGTGTTCGCGCGAGCTGCCGCAGCCGAAATTGTCGCCGGCGACGATGATCTGCGTTTCGCGGTAAGCCGGCTGGTTGAGGATGAAATCCGCGACCTCGGTTCCGTCGGCGTTAAAGCGCATCTCGTCGAACAGGTTCTTGCCCAGACCCGAGCGGTGGATCGTTTTCAGGAACTGTTTGGGGATGATCATGTCGGTGTCGATATTGACCAGCGGCATGGGCGCCGCGATGCCGGTCAGGGTGGTGAACTTGTCCATTTCGTGTTCCTCGCAGAATTGACTTGGGGCCTATGCGCCCGTTAACCGAGACCCGACCGGCGCGGCGCGCCAAGGTAACACGGGTCTTGCAGATGTTTTTCGGGTTTTCCAGTTTCACCGCCCTGCGCCTTTGCATTGCCCGCGACTGGACGCCGCGGATCGGCGACCCGGAGATGACCGGCTGGTTGACGGTCATATCCTATCTGGTCTGTTTCGCGCTGGCGGTCATGGTGTTGCGGCGCCGGCCAGTCGGGGCCGCGCGCGGCCTGTGGCTGGCGATTGCCGGGCTGATGGCGTTTCTGGGGCTGAACAAGCAGCTGGACCTGCAAACCGCGCTGACCGCGACCGGGCGCTGTCTGGCGCATGCGCAGGGCTGGTACGACCAGCGCTATCTTGTGCAGCTTGCCTTTATCGCCGGGCTGGTGCTGGGCGTGGTGATCGCATTGCTCTGGGCTGCGAAAACCCTGCGCGGCCAGATGCGCCGCAATGGCCTTGCCCTGCTGGGGCTGGCCGTGCTTTGCGGGTTCGTTCTGGTGCGGGCGGTGGGCTTTCATCATGTCGACAGGCTGATCAGCACCGATTTCGCGAACATCAAGTTCAACTTCTGGTTCGAAAATGCCGGGCTGGTTCTGATTGCGATCAATGCCGTCTGGCTGCTGAGGCGGGGTCGCTAAGCGCCCCGCCCGCCGCGATCAGGCGGTTTCGGCTTCGGCCATCAGCTCGCGCACATCGGTCAGATGCCCGCGCACCGCCGCCGCCGCCGCCATCACCGGCGACATCAGATGCGTGCGGCCCTTATAGCCCATGCGCCCCTCGAAATTGCGGTTCGAGGTGGCGGCGCAGCGTTCCCCCGGCGCCAGCTGGTCGGGGTTCATGCCCAGGCACATCGAGCAACCGGCCAGACGCCATTCGAAACCGGCATCGGTAAAGATCTTGTCCAGACCCTCTTCCTCGGCCTGCATGCGCACAAGGCCCGAGCCGGGGACGACCATGCCGCGCACGCCCGTGGCCAGCTTGCGGCCTTTCAGGATGCCGGCGGCGGCGCGCAGATCCTCGATCCGGCCGTTGGTGCAGGACCCGATAAAGACCGCGTCGATCTTGATCTCGTTGAGCGGCGTGCCGGGCTTCAGCCCCATATAATCAAGGCTGCGGCGCGCGGCCTCGACCTTGCCGCCCTCGAAATCCTCGGGGGCGGGGACGTGGCCGGTGATCGGCAGCACGTCTTCGGGGCTGGTGCCCCAGGTCACGACCGGGGCGATATCCTCGCCGCGGATGGTGATGACCTTGTCCCAATGCGCGCCCTCGTCCGAAAAGAGCGTTTTCCACCACATCAGCGCGGCTTCCCATGCGGCGCCTTTCGGCGCGTGCGGGCGGCCCATGCAATAGGCAAAGGTCTTTTCGTCCGGCGCGATCAGGCCGGCGCGGGCGCCGCCCTCGATGGCCATGTTACAGACGGTCATGCGGCCTTCCATGGACAGGTCGCGGATCGCCTCGCCGCAATATTCGATCACATAGCCGGTGCCGCCGGCGGTGCCGGTCTTGCCGATCACGGCCAGCGTGATGTCCTTGGCGGTGACGCCCGGGCGCAGCTTGCCGGTGATTTCCACCTTCATGTTCTTGGATTTTTTCTGGATCAGCGTCTGCGTGGCCAGAACATGCTCGACCTCGGAGGTGCCGATGCCATGGGCCAGCGCGCCGAATGCGCCATGGGTCGCGGTGTGGCTGTCGCCGCAGACGACCGTCATGCCGGGCAGGGTCCAGCCCTGTTCGGGGCCGACGATATGGACGATCCCCTGACGGATATCCGACATCGGGTAATAGTTCAGGCCGAATTCGCGGGCGTTCTTGTCCAGTTCCGCGACCTGAATGCGGCCTTCGGGGTTTTCGATGCCGTTCACGCGGTCGGCGGTGGTGGGCACGTTATGGTCCGGCACGGCGATGGTCTGGTCCGGGCGGCGGACCTTGCGGCCGGTCATGCGCAGCCCCTCAAAGGCCTGCGGGCTGGTCACTTCATGGACCAGATGCCGGTCGATATACAGAAGGCAGGTGCCGTCTTCCTGACGGTCGACCACATGCGCGTCGAAGATCTTGTCGTAAAGGGTGCGGGGCGCGCCCGCGTTATTGGTGCCGGTCATGGCTGTCTCTTTCCGAAAGAGTAGCTGGGATTGGATAGGCTTGGCCGCCCCGGCAGGTGCGGGACGCGGCAGGGCGCGCATGCGCCCGCGCCGTCACAGTCGGGCGGTGACGGACAGGCTTTCGCCGTAGAACCGGCCCGGCAGGCGGGCGCGATCATGAATATCGAAATAGACGAATCCTCGCATAAAGCGCCTTTTACGCCGCTTTCGGGGCCGGTGCAATCTTTCTGGTCCTTGTCAGGATGGGGTTCGCCGGGTTCAAATACCACAGCGAAAGGGGGCAGGATGGAGCAGTTGAATCCGCAGATGGTCGATGCCGCACAGGGGCTGTGGGGCAGCATCGTGACCTTCTTTCAATTGCTGCTTTTGCCGTCGCGGCGCTATCAGCTGGTGGCGGTGGTGGTGTTGGCGGGGCTGTCCTGGCTTTTGTCGCGGTGGCTGTCGCGGCTGTTGACCGACTGGCTGCGGCGGCGCGAGAACTGGCCGAAATGGCGGCTGCGGCTGGGCCTGCTGGTCAACCGGCGGCTGGCGCTTCTGGTTTTCGTGGTGCTGTCCTGGGTGGTGGTGCTGGTGATGCGCGAAATCACCTGGCCCTCGCGCAGTCAGGTGATCGCGCTGGCGGCGACCATCGCCACGGCCTGGGCGGTGATCTTTTTCATGGCGCGGATCATCGCCAACCGCTTTCTGCGCCGGATCGTGACTTGGGCCGCCTGGATCTGGGTCACGCTTGAGCTGACGCAGCTGACCGGGTCGGTCGCCAATCTGCTGGACGGCGCGTCGATCAGCTTTGGCGATTTCCGGCTTTCGGCGCTGACCGTGATCAAGGCGCTGGCGGTGACCGGGCTGATGATCGCGGGGGCGCGGCTTTTGTCGCAGCTGATTTCCGCCCGGCTGGCCCGGAACGAGGACATCTCGCCCACGATGCGGGTGCTGACGGCCAAGCTGTTGCAGGTGGTGCTGTTCAGCCTGGCCATCATTGTCGGACTCAAGGCGGTGGGGTTCGATCTGACCGGGCTTGCGGTGTTTTCGGGCGCGGTCGGTGTGGGGCTTGGCTTTGGCCTGCAAAAGG
Organism: Paracoccus mangrovi; assembly: GCF_042648425.1. Lineage (NCBI taxonomy): Bacteria > Pseudomonadati > Pseudomonadota > Alphaproteobacteria > Rhodobacterales > Paracoccaceae > Paracoccus > Paracoccus mangrovi. Next base: position 411,056 of record NZ_JBHRXJ010000003.1, read on the forward strand.
TGGTGTCCAATCTGGTCTCGGGGGTGATCATCCTTCTGGACCGGTCGATCAAGCCGGGGGACGTGATCAGCCTTGGCGATACCTTTGGCTGGATCGAGGAACTGGGCGCGCGCTATGTCAGCGTCGTCACCCGCGACGGCAAGGAATACCTGATCCCGAACGAGGATCTGGTGACCGGGCAGGTGGTCAACTGGTCCCATACCAATCAGTTCGTGCGGCTGGATCTGAAATTCGGCGCATCCTATGAGGACGATCCCCACAAGGTCAGCGAGGTGGCGATCAATGCCGCGATGGGCGTGCCGCGCGTCATCGCGGGCCGCAGGCCAGTTTGCTGGATCACCGGTTTCGGCGACAGTTCCGTGGATTATGTGCTGCGATTCTGGATCGGGGATGCGACCGGCGGGCTGACCAATGTGCGCGGACAGGTGTTTCTGGCCCTGTGGGACGCGTTCAAGGATCACGATATCTCGATCCCCTTCCCGCAGCGCGAGGTGCGGATCCTGAACGAAACCCTGCCGGTGCAATCGCATCGGAACGCCGCGAAACTCGTGCCGGAAGGCGCCGATGATACCAGTGGTCATTGAGATGGGCCGAAAAGATGCTATCTTTGAACCATCCCCTGCGCCGGGGGCGATCGGCGCGCTGACCGGAGGATAAACCCCTGTCCAATACCGTCACGCCGGCCTCTACGCCGGCAGCGACCACCGCCGAGTCCGGGCTGACCAGTGATCAGGTCCTGGACCGCGTTCTTGCATCTCTTGACGACGACAAGGCCGAAGATGTCGTGACCATCGACCTGCGCGGCCGTTCCGCGATGGCGGACCATATGGTCATCGCCTCGGGGCGGAATGCGCGTCAGGTGGCCTCGATCGCCGAAAAGCTGGTCGAGCGCCTGAAGCAGCAGACCGGCCAGTCGGCGCGTGTCGAGGGCAAGGATACCGGCGATTGGGTGCTGATCGATACAGATGACGTCATCGTCCATGTCTTTCGCCCCGAGGTGCGCGAATTCTATCAGCTGGAAAAGATGTGGATGCCGGCCGATTCGCTGCGCTCCGTCACGCTTGACCGGCTGCGCGCCGACCATGCGGCCGAAGAGGCCCGCAAGACACAGAACTGAGCCATGCGGATGGTCATTGCCGCGGTCGGGCGGCTGCGGCAGGGCCCCGAGGCGAAGCTCATTGCCGATTATCTCGACCGCCACGCCAAGGCCGGGCGGTCGCTTGGCTTGCCCCCCGTCACCCTGACCGAGGTCGAGGACAAGCGCAGCGGCGGCATGGGCGCCGAAGCGCCGCTTCTGGCGCGCGCCATTCCCGACGGCGCCGCGCTGGTGGTGCTGGATGAACGCGGGCAGATGCTGACCTCGCCCGAATTTGCCAACAGGATCGCCGCCTGGCGCGATCAGGCCCGGGATGTGGCCTTTGTCATCGGCGGCGCGGATGGCATCGATCCCAGCCTGCGGGATCGCGCCGATCTGGCGATCAGCTTCGGGCGCATGGTCTGGCCCCATATGCTGGCCCGGGTCATGCTGGCCGAACAGATTTATCGCGCCACCACCATCCTGTCGGGAAGCCCCTATCACCGCGAATGACAAACGACTGGAACAGTTAAGTTTTTAACTAAACCCATTGCGCTTGGCTGATGAAAACTTCGTGCATTTTGTTAGCATGAAAGTGCGAATCCGTCCGTTTGGGGTGCATTATGATACCAGTCGTGAATCAGATCCAAAGCCGGGCCAGTCCTGTCGCGACTGCGCCCGCCCGCGGAACCGAAGCGGTGGCCCAGGTTGCCGCCCAACCCGAAGTCGAGGTCCGGCCCGTCGAACAGGCCGAGGCGACCCATGATGCCGCGCAGCGTGGTCGTGGCGATCTTGACCGTGCGCGCGATGCCCAGGCGGTTGCCGCCCAGAGACAGCGCAGCAACCAGAACCGCACCGTGATCGAGGCCGACTCGCCCCAGGATCGGGCCGTGTTCCGCGCCAAGGTCATCCGCTTCCTGCAAGCCATCTATCGCGAGGATCAGTCCTTTCAGCGCGCGCTGGAACGCGGCACGATCATCATCCGCGCCGTCGAGGACACGCCCGAACCCGAGCTGCGCCCCGAAGTCGCCTATGCGATCTATCGTCAGGGTGCCTTGCAAAGCGGCCATGCCACGGTCGATCTGGATATGCCCGACCGCGCGCAGGCCAAGCCGCAAAGCGTCGGGACCAGCGATTTCGTCGCCTGGTGGCCCAAATAACCCCTTGCCGCGATGAGCGCGCGGCAAGGTTGCCGGGGGTGCGATCCGCGCCCCCGATCAGGGGCAGGGTTCTTCCCAGTTGTCGATGATCGCGACGGCTTCGTCGGCGGTTTCGACAAAGCTGATCAGGTCCAGATCCTCGGGGCTGATGGTGCCCGCATCCGCCAGCGCCTGCCAGTCGATGACCTTGTGCCAGAACTGCGTGCCGAACAGGATAAAGGGGATGCGCTTCATCCGCCCGGTCTGGATCAGGGTCAGGGTCTCGAACAGCTCGTCCATGGTGCCAAAGCCGCCGGGGAACACCGTCACCGCCCGGGCCCGCATCAGGAAATGCATCTTGCGGATGGCGAAATAGTGAAAATTGAAACACAGGTCCGGCGTCACATAGGCGTTCGGGGCCTGTTCGTGCGGCAGCACGATGGACAGCCCGATCGAGGTGCCGCCCGCCTCATGCGCGCCCAGATTGCCGGCCTCCATCACGCCCGGCCCGCCGCCGGTGCAGATGACGTTTTCGGTGCCATAGCTTTTCAGGCTGCGTTCGGTCATCAGAAAGGCAAAACGCCGCGCCTCTTCGTAATAATGCGACAGCTCGGCCAGTTGCGGGGTGCGGGCCTGATCGCGGTGATCGGGCGCGGGAATGCGGGCGCCGCCGAACATCACGATGGTTGAACGGATGCCGCGCGCATCCATGATCATCTGCGGCTTCAACAGTTCCAGTTGCAGGCGGACGGGCCGCAATTCTTCGCGCAACAGGAATTCGTTGTCGGCAAAGGCCAGCCGATAGGCCGGCGCGCGCGTCTGTGGGGTGTCGGGAATGGTGCGTGCCGTGGCCACGTCCTGTTGGCTGTCCCGGAACGGGTGGCTGCGCTCATCATCGTCTTTCATCGAAACCTCGGACTGGTAGCCGCTCATTGCACGACCGCACCCCTCGGCTTATAGCCCTTGGGCAACAGTTTCCACCCGAGAGAGGTCTGCACATGTCGAATGACGCCCTGGAAGTCGCCATCGAATCCGCCTGGGAGGCGCGCGACCAGATCACCCCCGCCACCAAGGGCGAGGCGCGCGAGGCCGTCGAAGCCACGCTTGAGGCGCTGGACAAGGGCGTGCTGCGCGTCGCCGAAAAGCGCGGGCAGGACTGGCATGTGAACCAATGGGCCAAAAAGGCCGTGCTGCTTGGTTTCCGGCTCAAGGATATGGAAATGCAGCCCGGCGGCCCGCAGAATGGCGGCTGGTGGGACAAGGTGGACAGCAAGTTCGCCGGCTGGGGCGAAAACCGCTGGCGCGATGCCGGGTTTCGGGCCGTGCCGAACTGTATCGTGCGCAAATCGGCCTATATCGCCAAGGGCGTCGTGCTGATGCCCAGCTTCGTGAACCTTGGCGCCTATGTCGACGAGGGCACGATGGTCGATACCTGGGCCACGGTCGGCAGCTGCGCCCAGATCGGCAAGAATGTGCATCTGTCGGGCGGCGTCGGCATCGGCGGCGTGCTGGAACCGATGCAGGCAGGCCCGACCATCATCGAGGACAACTGTTTCATCGGCGCCCGCTCCGAGGTGGTCGAGGGCTGTATCGTCCGCGAGGGGTCGGTCCTGGGCATGGGCGTGTTCATCGGCAAATCGACCAAGATCGTCGACCGTGAAACCGGCGAGGTGATGTATGGCGAGGTTCCGGCCGGTTCGGTCGTGGTCGCCGGCTCGCTGCCGTCCAAGAACGGGGTGAACCTTTATTGCGCGGTGATCGTCAAGCGCGTGGATGCGCAAACCCGGTCGAAAACCTCGATCAACGAATTGCTGCGCGACTGATCCGTGCGAAAATTCGCGGGTCCGGCGTGAACCTTGGCCGGGCCTGCGCGTTGCCATTCCTGTAAAGGTTCTGACAACGGAGTTTCTCATGCAGGGTTTGGGATGGCTGGCCGCGATCATCGTCGGCGGTCTTGCAGGCTGGATCGCCAGCAGCATCATGAAGGCCGATACGGGGATCATTCTCAACGTGATCCTGGGCATTGTCGGCGCCATCGTCGGCAACGCGCTTCTGGGTCTGGTCGGGCTGAACGCCCAGGCCGGCAGCTGGGTGGCACAGGGCGCGGCGGGGCTGTTCGGCGCGGTGGTGCTGATCTGGCTTTACCGGGCGGTGACCTGATCCGGCGACATGCCGGCAAGGCCGGGGCGGGTTTCCCGCCCCTTTTTCATGCCCGTCACGCGGTGAACGCCGCCTTTTCGGCGCCGGTCACGCGGATCAGGTCGGCTGGCGCGATGGCAAAGACATGGCGCGGCGTTCCGGCGGCCGCCCAGACCAGATCGAATTCCAGAAGCCGGGGATCGACGAAAGCCTGAATCCGGCGCAGATGCCCGACCGGCGCCACGCCACCGATGGCAAAGCCGGTCTCGGCGCGGATCAGATCGGCATCGGCCTTGCCCAGCGGCTGCCCCGCGATTTCGGTGGCGCGCGCCGGATCGACGCGATTGCCCCCGGCAGTCAGGAACAGCACGACATGGCCGCTTTCCTCGCCGCGAAAGATGATCGACTTGGCGATCTGATCGACCTCGCAGCCGACGGCGGCGGCGGCGCCTTCGGCGGTGCGGGCGCTGTCATCGGTTTCGCGGATCTCGACGCTCAGCCCGGCTTCGTGCAACGCGGCCTCGACCCGGCGCAGACTCTTGCTCATTGTCACCTCCTCGCGTTTCGGGCGATATGACGACAAAATGCTGCAAAGGAAAAGCCATGGCGCAACAGGTTTACACGCTTCTGGTTCAGGTCGGCCGGGTCGAGGGCGACGGTCTGCCCAAGGATGCGACCGGCGCGGCGCTGGTCTGCTATGCCTCGGGCAAGGATGAAGAAGAGGCCGTCCGCGAAACCGTCGCCATCCTGAAACAGGCCGATCTGGCCCCGATCGAGGTGACCGGCCATGGCACCATCGACGAGCGCCTGGCCGAGGGGCACGACATCCCGGCCGAGGAACGCGCCCTGATGGATCGCGCCCTGACCGAAAACGCGGTGATCGTCGCGCAGATCGAGCCGCTTTTCGACGATGAGGACGATTGATCCGCCCCTATCCACCCGGCGCGGGCTGATCTAGACTGGCCCAAAACCAGAGCAGACAGCAAAACGGACAGGCACCCCATGACCAGACGCATTTCCCGCATCGCATTGACCGCCCTTCTGATCGGTACGCTTTCCGGCTGCGGCGTTTCGCTCAGCCAGACGCCGGGGGCGGTCGCGGGGGGCAATTTCGCCGGCCTGCCCACCGCGAACGGACAGGGCAGCGAGGCGGGGTTCCGCAATTGGGTCATGGCCTTCCGGCCGCGCGCGCTGGCCGCCGGGGTGTCGCCCGGCACATTCGACGGCGCCATGGCGGGCGCGCATTATCAGCCCGGCATCGTGGCGCTGGACGGTCGGCAAAGCGAATTTTCGAAACAGATCTGGGAATATCTGGACGGCGCCGTGGGCGGCGCACGGACCTCGACGGGCCGCGAAATGGCCGCGCGCCATGCCGGAACGCTGTCGGCCATCGAGGCGCGCTATGGCGTCCCGCGCGAGGTGGTGCTGGCGGTCTGGGGCATGGAATCGAATTACGGCGCCAATCGCGGCAGCACCCAGATCGTCCCCGCGCTGGCGACGCTCGCCTATGACGGCCGGCGCGGCGAATTCTTTGCCGGCGAACTGGTCGCCGCGCTGCGCATCCTGCAAGCGGGCGACGTGGATAACGGTCATCTGGTCGGCAGCTGGGCCGGCGCCATGGGCCACACGCAATTCATGCCCTCGTCCTTTCTGGGCCATGCGGTCGATTTCAACGGCGACGGCCGGCGTGACATCTGGTCGAACGACCCGACCGACGCGCTGGCCTCGACGGCCTCCTATCTGCGCCAGATGGGCTGGCGCCCCGGTCAGCCCTGGGGGACCGAGGTCGTGCTGCCCCCCGGCTTCGACTATAACCAGACCGGCAAATCGGTCAGCCGCTCGGCCAGCCAATGGTCGGCGATGGGGGTGCGCACGATGAACGGCACGGCGGTGCCCTCGGGTTCGATCCTGTTGCCTGCGGGGGCGCGCGGTCCCGCCTTCCTGATCACCGAGAATTTCCGCGCCATCCTGAAATACAACGCCTCCGACAGCTATGCGCTGGGGGTCGCCTATCTGGGCGACGCCATTGCCGGCCGCCCCGGCATTCGCGGCAGCTGGCCGCGCGGCGACCGCCCGCTTTCCAGCGGCGAGAAATCCGAAATCCAGCGCCAGCTGATGGCGCGCGGCTTCGACACCGGCGGCGTCGATGGCAAGATCGGGTCCAAGACCTCGGACGCGATCAAGGCCTATCAGCGCAGCCGCGGCGTCACCCCCGACGGCTATGCGGATACGCGGCTGCTGGCCCTGCTACGCGGCTGAAACGAAAGGGGGGCGGTCCCGATCCGGGCGCCCCCCTTTGATTTCTTCTTCATCCAAATATCCATGCCACCCGCGCCACCGGCACGGACCGCCGTCCGTCAGGCCAGATGGTCGCGAAAATCCGCCAGCACGCGGGCATAGATCTCGCGCTTGAAGGGCACGATCCCCTCGATGAGATCGGCGGCCCGCATCCATTGCCAGCGGTCGAATTCGGGATGCTCGGTCGCGATATCGACCGCCCCGTCCTCGCCCAGAAAGCGCATGGCGAACCATTTCTGCCGCTGGCCGCCATATTTGCCTTTCCAGACCTTGCCCAGCAATTCGGGCGGCAGCTCATAGGTCACCCAGCCCGGCGTCTCGGCCAGAACCTCGACCAGATCGGCGGAGACGCCGGTTTCCTCGACCAGCTCGCGCAGCGCGGCCTCACGCGGGGTTTCGCCCTTGTCGATCCCGCCCTGCGGCATCTGCCAGGCGGCGGGATCGGCGGCGGGGCGGTCGATGCGCTGACCGGCAAAGACAAGCCCCCGCCGGTTGATCAGCACCACCCCCGCGCCCGGCCGATAGGGCAGACCGGCGGGACCCAGCTCGTCCTTGCTCATTCGGTCTTGGCCCCTTGCCCCGAGGCTTCGCCGGTATTGGCGGGCTTGGCGGCATCGGACACTTCGCGGGCGTTGTAATCCATCGCCACCAGCCCCTTGAGGATGTCGACGGCATAGGCCAGCTGATAATCCTCTTCGCGCAGCTTGGCGGTAGCCTCGACCTCCTTGGCCTCGGTCTCGATCTGCTTGCGCTCTTCGTCGCTGATCGAATCGTTGTTCAGCGCGCCGCGCAGATCGGCCTCCGAGCTCAGGAATTTCGACTCGGTCCGGGGCTTGTCGGCATTCTCTTCGTCGGCGGGTTTGACCGGCGGCTGTTCGACGATGATGTCGGGCTGAATGCCCAGCGACTGGATCGAGCGGCCCGAGGGCGTGTAATAGCGCGCCGTGGTCAGACGGATGGCGCTGTCGGGCGTCACCTGCATCACCGTCTGGACCGAACCCTTGCCAAAGGACTTGGTGCCGACGACGATGGCGCGGCGATGATCTTGCAGCGCGCCGGTCACGATCTCGGATGCGCTGGCCGAGCCGCCATTGATCAGCACGACCATCGGCTTGCCCTGGGCAAGATCGCCGGTCTTGGCATTCCAGCGTTCGCTTTCCTCGGGCTTGCGGCCACGGGTCGAGACGATCTCGCCGCGATCGAGGAAGGCGTCCGACACCTCGATGGCCTGGTTGAGCAAGCCGCCCGGATTGTTGCGCAGATCCAGCACGAAGCCGGTGACCTTGTCGATGCCGCCGGCATCCTTGATGGCCTTGGCCATCTCGGATTTCAGCGTGTCCATGGTCTCGTCGTTGAAGGTGGTGACGCGCAGCACGACGGCATGGCCCTCGATGCGGGTCTTGACCACGGTCAGCTTGATGGTGTCGCGCACGATGGTCAGGTCAAAGGGCTCTTTCTCGCCCTCGCGCAGGATGGTGACCTTGATTTCCGAACCGACCGGGCCGCGCATCTTTTCGACCGCCTCGTCCAGCCCCAGCCCCATCAGCGATTCGCCGTTCACATGGGTGATGAAATCGCCCGCCTGCACGCCCGCCTCTGCGGCCGGGGTGTCGTCGATGGGCGAGATGACCTTGACCAGCCCGTCCTCTTGCCCGACCTCAATGCCAAGGCCGCCAAAGCTGCCGCGGGTCTGGGTCTGCATATCCTCGTAATCCTTGGCCGACAGGAACGAGCTGTGCGGATCAAGCGAGGTGAGCATGCCGTTGATCGCGGCCTCGATCAGCTTTTTGTCGTCCACCTGTTCGACGTAATCGCTGCGCACGCGTTCGAACACATTGCCGAACAGGTCGAGCTGTTCATAGACCGAGGCGTTCTTGCCGGATTCCTGCGCCACGATCGGGCCGGCGAATTGCGTGGTGACGGCGATGCCCGCAAGCGTGCCGACCGCCCCTGCCAGAAGATAATGTTTCATTCCGTTCCGTCCTGACCGGTTGAGTTGCGGCCTGCTGCTTGTTGGCCTGTTGCGTCGCGAGCGGACTCGCCGATAATCGGATTCATCACGAACCATTCCGCCGGGTCCAGTGTTTCCTTACCCCGGCGCAGTTCAACATACAGTGTTTCCGTCTGTCCAGCACCGCCTCCGGCCGCCGCATTGGCGACGAATTCGGCCCCGAATTCCTGTGCGGGCGGTTCCGCCCCCCCCATCAGGCCGACCGGTTCCCCCGCCGCCAGCACATCGCCGGTTTCGCCAAAGACCTGCGACAGCCCGGCGAATATCATCAGATAGCCGCGCGCGGGTTCAAGGATCATCACATTGCCGTAATCCAGAAGCGGCCCGCGATAGCGGATCGTCGCGGGCCATGGCGTGGTGACCAGCGCGGCCGGCCCGGTCGCAAGGATCAGCCCGGGCCGTCGCACCCCCGAGGCATCGGGTTCGTCATAGCGGCGCAGAACCGTGCCCAGCACCGGCAGGGGCAGGCTGCCCTGTGCGCCGTCGAAATCGGCCATCGGCGCGCCGACATCCTGTTCCATGCCGGTGATGCCGGATGCAAAGGCGTCCAGCGTATCGGCCGATTGCACCAGCGCCGTCAGCTCCTGCGGGTCCTGGCCAAAGCGGACCGGCAGGCTGGAACGGTCGGTCACCGCCGAGGCCAGAAGCCGCCGCGCCTCCTGCACCTGACCCAGGCCCTGCGCCAGCGTGTTGGCGGCGCTCAGCTGGATCGCGCGGACGGCGCGGATTTCTTCGAGCTTGGCGCTCATGTCGCGGGCTTCGGCCTCAAGCCCGGGGGCGACCGCGCCAAGGATCATCCCCGCCCGCGCCGAGGCCTCCGGCCCCGCCGGATGCAAAAGCAGCATCGTCTCCGGCGACCGCTGCATCGAGGTCATCACCCCCAGCACCCGGCCCAGCCTTTCACGGCGGGCATCGAAATCGGCGCGGATTTCCTGTTCGCGGATGCCGGCGCGGCGCAGCCCGTCGCGCAGCGCCGAGAGCCCCTGTTCATAGGCGCGGATCATCCCGGTCAGGGCGACGACCTGATCGTCCTCGGTCAGCGCCTGATCCAGCTGGCCGATGGCGGCGCGCAGCATGTCGGCGGCCTCGGCCGCCTCATCCGCGGCCTGATTAAGCTGCGATTCATTTCGTGTCGCGGCCTGCGGCTGCGCGGTGGCCATCATGCCAATGCCGAAAAGCCCCAGAAGCGGGACCAGCAGTCTGAGTTTCATGCGTGTCCGATCAGGGATTTTCCGGTCATTTCCGGGGGCAGGTCCAGTTCCATCAGCTCGAGCACCGTGGGCGCCACATCGGCCAGCCGGCCTTTGCGCAGCATCGCGCCGGCCGGACCGCCAAAGACGATGACCGGGACCGGGTTGGTGGTGTGGGCGGTGTGCGGGCCGCCGCTGAGGGGGTCGATCATGGTTTCGCAATTGCCGTGATCGGCGATGACGACCGCCGCGCCCCCGGTCTTTTCCAGCGCCGCCAGCATCATGCCCAGACCCTTGTCCACCGCCTCGCAGGCGCGGATCGCGGCGGGCAGGCTGCCGGTATGGCCGACCATGTCCGGGTTGGCAAAGTTCACGACCACAAGGTCATAGCCGCCCTCGATGGCCTCGACCAGCTTGGCGCTGACCTCGGCGGCGGCCATTTCCGGGGCAAGGTCATAGGTCGCGACCTTGGGGCTCGAGGGCATGAAACGGTCCTCGCCCGGCTCGGGGGCTTCCTTGCCGCCATTGAGGAAAAAGGTGACGTGGGGGTATTTTTCCGTCTCGGCGAGGCGGAACTGGCGCAGCCCCTTGGCCGCGACCCAGGCGCCTAGCGTATTGACCACCTGCCGCTTGGGATAGGCGGCGGTCATATAGGTGTTATGGCGGTCGGAATAATCGACCATGCCCAGAAGTGCGGCCCATTCCGGGCGGCGATGGGTGTCGAAGGCGTTGAAATCCGGCTGGCCGATGCCAGCCAGAATTTCGCGGGCGCGGTCGGCCCGGAAATTCAGGCAGAAAAAGCCATCGCCATCCCTTGCCCCGGCATAGCCGTCGATGATGGTGGGCTGGATGAATTCGTCGGTCTCGTCCCGGGCATAGGCCTCGACCACCGCATCGGCGGCGCTGTGGGCCGAAAGGCCCTGGCCAAGCACCATTGCGTCATAGGCGCGGCTGACGCGTTCCCAGCGGTTGTCGCGGTCCATGGCGTAATAGCGCCCGATCACCGTGCCGATCCGCGCCGTCTCGGGCAGGTTGCCGCTTAGTTCGGTGATGAAGCCTTCGGCAGATTTCGGCGGCACATCACGGCCGTCGGTGATCGCATGCAGGATGACTGGCACGCCCTTGTCGGCGATGGCGCGGGCGGCGGCGATGACGTGCTGGATATGGCCATGCACGCCGCCATCCGAGACCACGCCCATCAGATGCGCCGTGCCGCCGGTCGCCTTCAGCTTGCGGATGAAATCGCCCAGGCCACTATTCTGGTAAAAGCTGCCATCCTCGATCGCGAGGTCGATCTGGCCCAGATCCATGGCGACGACGCGGCCGGCGCCGATATTGGTGTGGCCGACCTCGGAATTGCCCATCTGGCCGCTGGGCAGGCCGACATCGGGGCCGAATGTCACCAGCGTCGCATGTGGGCAGTCGCGCATCAGCCGGTCGAAATTCGGGGTGTTCGCCTGATCGGGGGCGCTTTGTTCGGGGCGGTCGGAAATGCCCCAGCCATCGAGGATGCAAAGGACGACAGGTTTCGGACGGGTCATGGACGGCCTCATTCACGGGTCGCCTTGCTTCTACGACTGTGCGGGGCGAGGGGCAAGTTCAGTGCAAGCTGCCGGTCGCGCGAGCGCGGCGGCTGCAGTCGGGACCTTGCGACTGCACAACATAAAAGTTTCCGAATGACGCAAGCGCAATATTGCCCGCCGGGTAAATTTTTGTAGCATCTGGCGGAGTTGTTTCCGGGGTGATGAGGAGTTTCCATGTCTGGTTCTTTCGATGCGCTGCTGCGTGAGGTAAACGCCAGCCCGTCTGAGCGTAAACTGATTGAGTTGATCGAGCGTACTAATCTCTCGGCCGATCTGAAGGCGATCCTGTGCGATTTAGCACGCATCACCGTCCGCGTTGGCGGAAAGGTCGTCGCGATCGGTCGCCGGATTCTGGCGTTTGCGCTGGACTTGATCCGGACCTTTCCGGGTATGGCCGCCGGGGCAGTTGTCGCCTTGGTGTTGGCAGGCCTGATCGACTCGATTCCAGGTATCGGAAACAGGTATCTAATGGCAGTCCTGACACCTCTGCTGTTAGCCATTGGCATCGGTATAGGTGCACTGAGGGATATGACGAGCCCAGACTTTAATGTGCGCGTGGGCGCGCTTGTTGATTCGTTCCGCGTCCTGGTGGCGGTCTGACCATGAACGATACGACGGAAAAGCTGATCGAGGATCTGAGCGATGCCGAACTGGTCGTTGCGGACACCACAAAATTCAAAATCAGATTGGGGATCGGCGAAAATGCCTATGCCAGCATGCGCGCCAAGAACCTGTTGCAGTCATTATGGGAAGTAGGCGGTGCGGCGAACGCAGGTGCAGCAGCTGCATCATCGTCTGCTGTCTATAGCACTTTCTTCGCATCTGGGGGGATCAGCGGCCTTCTGGCCAAGATTGGTTTCGGTACTGCTATAGTTGCTACACCTCCCGTCTGGATTGTCGCCGCTGCGATAGCCTCGGGCGGGGCCTATTATGGCGCGATGCGGCTGCTTTCCGGATATTCATCCTCGCGAGTTGAGACGATTCCCAAGTTCATCAACACACCGATTGACCTGTTGGGCGCAACGATATTCGACATCATGTCGGGGCTGGCGCTGAAGGTTGCAGAATTCGGCGGGCCGGTGGATGATGCTGAACGCGCCGCGATCATCGGCTATTTCGATGAGGTTTGGGGCATTTCCCCCGATTATGCCCGTCGCGCGCTGCCGTTGGTCGAACAGCAGATTCGTGGTGCTACGCTGAAGGAAATGGTGCGTGCGCTGGCTGAGCAGCAAATGGATAATCCCGACTGCAACCCGGCAGCAATGCAAAAGGCAATCAGGCAGTTTCTTGAGGAAATTGCCCATGCCGATGGCGATTTCGATGAGCGCGAGGAACTTGCTATAGAGTTGGTCGAACGCGAATTGGCGGCACATCTGTCCACCACCGCACAGCTTGGTCGAAGTGCGGGAAAATACGCTGCACAAGCGGCCGGCGTCGCACAAAGCGGAAGTGCGGCTATAGCCAGTGGTGCAAAATCAGCATTAGGTGGTATTCGCGGCGCTCTGGGCGGGCTGTTCGACCGGAAACGGGATTAGGCAGATAAGTCAGCCGATTTATTGCGTCTCAGCCGCGATCTGGGCGGCGGATTTGCGGCCACGCTCGGTCGCGGATTTCAGCTGGCCGCAGGCGGCCATGATATCTTCGCCGCGCGGGGTGCGGATGGGGCTGGCATAGCCCGCCTTGTGGACGATGTCGGCAAAGGCCTCGATCCGTTCCCAGCTTGAGCGTTTATAGGGTGTGCCGGGCCATTCGTTGAAGGGGATCAGGTTGATTTTGGCCGGGATGCCCTGGATCAGCTTGACCAGACGCCGCGCGTCGGCGTCGCTGTCGTTCACCCCGTCCAGCATCACATATTCAAAGGTGATGCGTTCGGAATTCGACAGGCGCGGATAGTCGCGCAGCGCATTCAGCAGCGTCTGGATATTCCATTTCTTGTTCACCGGCACCAGACGGTCGCGGGTCTCGTCCTGGGTGGCGTGGAAGCTGACGGCCAGCAGGCAGCCGATTTCCTCGGCGGTCTTGGCGATTTCGGGGACGATGCCGCTGGTCGACAGGGTGATGCGGCGGCGCGACAGGCTAAGTCCCTCGCCGTCCATCACCACCTTCATGGCGTCGCGGACATTGTCGAAATTGTAAAGCGGCTCACCCATGCCCATCAGCACGACGTTCGACACAAGGCGGGTTTCGTCCTTGGGCGCGCCGGGGACCGGCCATTCGCCCAGATCGTCGCGGGCGAGCATGACCTGACCGACGATTTCCCCCGCCGTCAGGTTGCGCACCAGTTTCTGCGTGCCGGTATGGCAGAAGGAACAGGTCAGCGTGCAGCCCACCTGCGAGGAAATGCAGAGCGTGCCGCGGTTTTCTTCGGGGATATAGACGGTTTCGACCTCATGCCCGCCGGCGATCTTCAACAGGTATTTGCGGGTGCCGTCGGCGCTGATCTGGCGGGTCACGATCTCGGGCAGGGCGATCTCGAACCGCTCGGCCAGAAAGGCGCGGTAATCCTTGGCCAGATTGGTCATCTGCGCGAAATCGCGCACGCCCCAGTGATAGACCCATTGCCAGATCTGGCCGACGCGCATCTTTGCCTGCCGCTCGGGGGTGCCGGCGTCGATCAGGGCCCGATGCAGCTGGTCGCGGGTGAGACCGACGATATTGACGCGCGCGGCATCGGGCAGCTTGCGCGGAATGGTCAGCAGATCCTGCGTGATCGGGGCGGCGTTCTGGGCGGTCATGGGGCTATCCGGGGCGGAGGGGCAAAGCGGATATATAGGCCAGAACGGCGCAAAAGAAAACAGGGGCCGAGGCCCCTGCATCCGTCATTTCGCAAAGATGCGGCTTATTTGCAGGCGCCCTGTGCCTGATTGGTCATCGCGGTGATGCCCGACAGGCTGAACGTGTCCTTGGTGACGGTCCCGCGTGCCGAACGCCCGGTGATGACCGCCGACGACCCGCCGCGCAGCGCCGAAATCAGCTTGCTGTCTTCCGAGGGCGATCCGGCCCAGGCGCTTTCGCCTTCGGTGAACAGCTTGAAGGTGGTGCCGCCGATATTCACCTCGACCGCCGAATCCGGGGCAAAGGGGTACCCGCCCGAGAACGACACCTCGCCCGACTGGCCGGGGCGATAGGCGACATAAAGGCGGATATCGCCGCGCGTCACATCCTTGGGATTGCCGCTGCTGTCCTGGTTCTGGGTCGATTTCGGAGCCGACACCGCCCAGCATTCCTTGGGGCTGTTGGCGGAAAATGCGGTCCAGTCACCCTCGGTCCCGATGACGTTCGTCGAGTCCTGGGCCAGGACCGGCGAAGACGCGGCGATCGCGATTGCAGCGGCTGCCGCTGCGGCGCGCGGCGCGAATTTCAACATGCTCTGGTCTCCTGCCATGGTCCGGTTTACTCCGGCTTGTTGCCGATGACGGTGGTTTTTTCAACCATCTGCCGGCAAGATAATGCGAAAATGCGCGCACGAAAAAGCCCTGAAAGCAGAAAATCGCGCGATTGTCAGAGGAATATCGGCCATGGCGGCGGCGGAACTGATCGAATTGTGGCGCGGCGGCCTGCGCGAAAGCGCGCATCTGGGCCATGCGGTGATCTGTGATGGCAAGGGGATCGTCGAGGCCTGGGGCGATCCCGGCGCGGTGATCTTTCCGCGATCGTCGTGCAAGATGATCCAGGCCCTGCCTCTGGTCGACAGCGGCGCGGCCGATGCGGCGGGACTTTCCAGCGAAGAGCTTGCGCTGGCCTGTGCCAGCCATAATGGCGCCGAAATCCACACGCGGCGGGTGTCGGCATGGCTGGACAGGCTGGGGCTGGCCGAGAGCGATCTGCGCTGTGGCGCGCATCTGCCCAATGATCCCGCCGAGCGCCGGCGTCTGACCTGCTCCGAGACCGCGCCTTGTCAGATCCACAACAATTGCTCGGGCAAGCATGCGGGTTTTTTGACGCTGAACCGGCATCTTGGCGGCGGGGCGGAATATGTCGAACTGGATCATCCGGTTCAGCGCGCCGTGCGCGATGCCTTTGAGGCCGAGACCGGCGAGACCGTCGCGGGCTGGGGGATCGACGGCTGCTCGGCGCCGAATTTCGCCGTCACGGTCGCCGGGCTCGCCCGTGCGATGGCCGGTTTCGCCCAGCCCGGCGCAGATCGGCGCGGGCAGGCGCGGCGGCGCTTGGTCGAGGCGATGATCGCGCATCCCGAACTGGTCGCCGGCGAAGGCCGCGCCTGCACCGAGATGATGCGCGCCGCGCGCGGCCGCGCCGCATTGAAGACCGGTGCCGAGGCGGTGTTCGTGGCGATCCTGCCCGAACGCGGTCTTGGGGTCGCGCTCAAGGTGGCGGATGGGGCGACCCGGGGGTCCGAGGCGGCCATCGCCGCGCTCATGGTTCATCTGGACATATTCGATGAAAAAGATCCGGTCGTGCAGAAATATCTGAGCGGACCGTTGCGGAACTGGCGCGGTCTTGCCACCGGCGAGCTGCGCCGGGCCAGTGGCTTTCCCAGATGATCTAGGCGGATAGAGGCCGGTTTTCACCTGAAAACCCGGATGATGCCCCAGTCTTGGTTAATAAATTTTCGCCGGTTGAGGCGGCATGCATCGCCTTGTCCCTAGGGATGTGCGATATGCGGCGTGCCCAGACATATTGGGCATATAGTGCTTTATTTTATGAGGTATCCCATGGCGACGCTCTCTTACGAATATTACTGGTCGGTCTATTCGGGCACGTTGGCCGATGTCGCGGCCGAGTTCGCGACCCAGCAGGCCCGCCTGCCATATATCAACCGCATTCTCGGTGATGACGGTCCCGACCGGCTCGAAGGCAGCAATTGCGATGACGGTCTTTTGGGCGGGGCGGGCAATGACACGCTGCGCGGCGGTGCTGGCAACGATTTCCTTTATGGCGAGGCCGGCAATGACAAGATGTGGGGCGGTACCGGCGACGACGCGATGTTCGGCGGTTTCGGCAATGACGAGATGTTCGGTCAGGCCGGTGACGATTTCATGCATGGCGGGCTGGGCAATGACCTGATCTGGGGCGGGACCGGCAACGATTCCATCCATGGCTGTTTCGGCAACGACACCCTGCGGGGCGAGGCGGGCAACGATTTCATCCATGCCGGTTTCGGCAATGACGATGTGTCGGGCGGTGCCGGCAACGACACGCTGAACGGGTGTTTCGGCGACGATCTGGTGGATGGCGGTGCCGGTTGCGACGTGCTGTCGGGCGGCTATGGGCGCGACGTCTTTGTCTTTAACGGCGGCCAGGACACGATCATCGACTTTGAAACCGGCAATGGCGGCTGTGGCTGTGGTTCGGGTAATCCGGCCGAGCTGATTCAGGTCGATATCGACGGCGTGGACAGCTATGCGCAGCTGATCGCGGCGGCCAACGAGGTTGACGGCAACACGGTCTTTGATCTGGGCCAGGGCAATTCGCTGGTGCTTGAAGGTGTGGCGCTGGCTTCGCTGGACAGCTCGATGTTCGCCTTTATCTGATTGCGATCCCTGTCAGGGGGCGGGACCGTTCCGGCGCCGCCCTTTGGCTGGATCAGTTGTTGGATCAGGTGCTGGCCAGCAACTGCCAGATCAGCCGCAGCGCCAATGCCGTCGAGGTGACGACGAGCAGCGGCTTGATGATCCGCGCCCCGATCCGCATCGCCAGCCGCGCGCCCAGCATCGCCCCCGCGATCTGTGCCACCGCCATGGCCGCGCCCAAAAGCCAAAGCGGCTGTCCCACCAGCGCGAATGCCAGCAGGCCGCCGAGATTCGAGGCGAAATTCAACAGTTTCGTATGCGCCGTCGCCTTGAGAATGCCATAACCGGCCAGCATGACGAAACCGAGCATGTAAAAGGCGCCGGCCCCCGGCCCCAGCAGCCCGTCATAGAACCCGACCAGCGGCACCACCGTCGCGGCAAAGACCGCCGGCGAGACGCGGCGGATCCGGTCCATGTCGTTCAGCCCCGGCTTCAGCGCAAAGAAGAGCGCGATCCCGATCAGCAGCACCGGCAGGCCATAGCGCAGCACCTGGGTCGGGATCCATGACACCATCAGCGCCCCGCAGATCGCCGCCCCAAATGCGATGAGCGCCGGAACGGTCTGGGCCCTGAGATCGACAAGCCCGCGCCGGGCATAGGAGAGCGCCGCCGCACCTGCGCCAAAGACGCCCTGGACCTTGTTCGTGGCCAGCGCCTGTGCCGGCGGCAGGCCCGCCAGCATCAGCGCCGGGACGGTGATCAGCCCGCCACCCCCGGCGATGGAATCGACGAAGCCGGCCGCGAAGGCCGCCGCGATCAGCATCAGCACGAGATCAAGCGAAAGATCGAGCATCTCGCGCTGATGCAGGGTGGTGCGAGGAATGTAAAGGGGGCGCGGGCGGCGCCGTTGTGGATGGATATTTGGATGAAGAAGAAATCGCCTGTGCGGCCGTCAGGCGCGGGGGTGGGCGGCGCGATAGATGGCCAGCAGATGGGCGTCGTCGACGCCGGTATAGACCTGGGTCGTCGACAGGCTGGCATGGCCCAGCAATTCCTGAATCGTGCGCAGATCGCCGCCCGCCGCCAGCAGATGGGTGGCGAAGGAATGGCGCAGCGCATGCGGGGTGGCGGTCGGCGGCAGGCCCAGCCCCTGTCGCAAGAGCCGCATCGCCGCCGAGACCACCGGCTGGCTGAGCCGGCCGCCGCGGGCGCCGCGAAACAGCGGGCCGTCCCGTTCCAGCGGCCACGGGCTGCGGTTCAGATAGGTTTCGATCGCGTCGCGGGCGACGGGCAGGACCGGGACCTGACGTTCCTTGCCGCCCTTGCCGCGAATGGTCAGCGCCTCGCGCAGGGGCCAGTCGGCGCCGTTCAGGCCGAGCGCCTCGGAGATGCGCAGCCCGCAGCCGTAAAGCAGGGTCAGCACCGCCGTGTCGCGGGCGGCGATCCAGGGCTGGGGGTGGGTTTCGGCGGCCAGTTCGAGCAGCTCTTGCGCCTGGGCGGGGGCCAGCGGGCGCGGCAGTGATCGGGTGTATTTCGGTCCACGCGAGGCTAGCGCCTTGGAGGCGTCGAAGCCGTTGCGATCCGCCATCCAGCGGATGAAGCTGCGTGTCGCCGAAAGCCGCCGCGCCAGCGAGCGCGCCGAAAACCCGCGCGCGCGTTCCGAGGCGGCAAAGGCCCGCATTTCCGATTGCGTCAGCCCGGCCAGCGTTCCGGGCAGGGCGGGACTGCCCAGATATTCGCCCAGAAAGGCCAGAAAGGCCAGAAGATCGCCCTGATAGGCGCGGATGGTGTGGTCCGAACGGTCGCGGGTGGCGCGTTCGCTGTCGAGCCAGCGCGCCAGGGCATCCGCCATCACCGGGGCCAGCGCGAGCTGCGTGGCCCCGTCGGTCATTTGCGCAGCCAGGACAGCAGCACCAGCCGGAAGCTTTGCCCGAAAAAGCGCAAGAGATCGGTGGCCTGTGCCGGGTTGAAGCGGCCGATATCGGCCGAACCCATGACCAGCGCCGCCGGCAGCCGGCCGGGGCCGAGGTCGATGGGCAAAAGCGCCTCGGACTGGATCGGGGCGCGGGTCAGGCCGTGGATGGGCAGGGTCTCGCGCTGGGCACGGCGCAGCACGATATCGTCGGCGCGCGGCGTTTGCCGCCCGGCCGCGATCAGGCGCGCGATGCTGCCGGCGGGCAGGATGACCAGCGGGCCGTTCTCTTCGGGTTCGGGGATGCGTTCGCCCGATTCCATCACCAGCCGCAGCGTTTCGACCCGCAGGATCGGCGCGACCGCGCTGTCCAGATTTTCAAGAAACCCTTCGAAATCGGTGGGTTCCAACAGCGACAGCACGGCGCGATGCACGGTCGCCATGCCGGTCTGATTGTCATAGGCGGCCGAGATCACCGATTCATGCGCCGATTCCAGCCGGGCAAGACGCGATTCCAGCGCCTGCATGGCGCGGCCGCGGATGTCGATGACATTCTCGCCCGCCTCGGAATCGCGCGCGCCGATCAGCGCGCGCATGAGGTCGCGATCCCCCAGAATCAGCTCGGGGCGGGCCAGAAGGCGGGCACGTTCCGCATCCGAAAGCGCGGCGGGCGCGGCTTCGGATGCGGCTTCGCTGTTTTCGGGGGCCTCGGGGCTCATCAGACGATCTTTTGGCCGGTCTTGGCCCAGTCGGCCTCGAACTGTTCCAGACCGCGATCGGTCAGCACATGCTTGACCATGCCCTTGATCACGGCCGGGGGGGCGGTGATCACGTCGGCACCGATGCGCGCGGCGTCGGTGATGTGGTTCACCGAGCGGATCGAGGCGGCCAGGATCTGGGTGCCGAAATCGTAATTGTCATAGATTTCACGGATTTGGGCGATCAGCTCCATCCCGTCAAGGTTGATGTCGTCGACCCGGCCGATAAAGGGGCTGATGAAGGTCGCGCCGGCCTTGGCCGCCAGAATCGCCTGTGCAGGCGAGAAGCAGAGCGTCACGTTGACCATGTGCCCGTCCGACGAGAGCACCTTGCAGGCCTTGAGCCCGTCCCAGGTCAGCGGCACCTTGACGGTGATATTGGGGGCGATGGTGACGAGGTGGCGGCCCTCGCGGATCATGCCCTCGGCGTCGCTGGCGACGACTTCGGCGCTGACCGGGCCGTCGACGATGTCGCAGATTTCCTTGGTCACTTCGATGATGTCGCGGCCCGATTTCAGGATCAGCGACGGGTTGGTGGTGACGCCGTCCACCATGCCCAGATCGTTCAGCTCGCGGATGGCGGCGACATCGGCGGTATCGACAAAGAATTTCATGCGCGTGATCCTTGTTTGCGGTTTTGCCGCAGGTCTAACGCATTCCGGCCCGCGCGTGAAGTGCAGCCGGGCGAGGTGCGACCGGGCGAGGTGGGCCGGGCGAAGTGGGCCGGGCCGCTTGCGGTCGGGCGCGGGGCCGTGTCACTATCCCGCCGCCATGCCACAGAATGCCTTGCCCCCCGATCCTGCCGCCGTCCGGCGCGCGCCCGTGACGCCCGCCGGGGGCGCCGCCTGACGCATGGACCGGCCGCTGTTTTTCCCCCATGGCGCCCGCATTGCGGTGCTGACCCAGGAGGTCGTGGGCATTCTGGATTATCTGGCGCCCGAAGGGGGGGTGCGGCTGGGCCAGCTTGTGGTGGTGCCGCTTGGGCCGCGCCGGGTGATGGGCGCGGTCTGGGGAGAGGGTGCGGGCGATTTCGATCTGGCGCGGTTGCGCCCGGTGGCGCGGCTGATCGATGCGCCGCCGCTGACCCCCGAGATGATCGAGTTCCTGACCCGGATGGGGGAATATACGCTGACGCCGCTGCCCATGATGCTGCGCATGGCGACGCGGGCGCCGGATCTGGATCAGCCGCCCTCGGCGCGGCGCATCATCCATCGCGCAGGCCCGGAACCGGAACGCATGACCGATGCGCGGGCCGCCGTCATGCGGGTGATCGCCGATCATGGCGGGGCGGGGTTCGCGCCCGCGGAACTGGCGCAGCTGGCCGGGGTCAGCGCGGGCGTGGTCCAGGGGCTGGTCAAGGCCGGCACGCTGGCCGAAACGCTCGCGCCGCGCGACACGCCCTATCCCCGGCTCGATCCCGATCTGCCGGGCAAGCCGCTGGCCCCTGATCAGGCGGCGGCGGCGGCGGATCTGGGCGACGCGATGCGGACCCGC
This sequence comes from Paracoccus mangrovi, assembly GCF_042648425.1. Classification (NCBI taxonomy): domain Bacteria; kingdom Pseudomonadati; phylum Pseudomonadota; class Alphaproteobacteria; order Rhodobacterales; family Paracoccaceae; genus Paracoccus; species Paracoccus mangrovi. The sequence continues at coordinate 432,129 of NZ_JBHRXJ010000003.1, forward strand.
GCCTATGGCACCACGCTGTTGCGGGGTGTTACCGGGTCGGGCAAGACCGAGGTTTACCTTGAGGCCGTCGCCGAATGTCTGCGCCAGAACCGTCAGGCGCTGGTGCTTTTGCCGGAAATCGCGCTTTCGGCCGAATTTCTGGACCGGGTCGAGGCGCGGTTCGGCGCCCGCCCCGGCGAGTGGCATTCCGGCGTCACGCGGGGCGAACGCCGCCGGCTGTGGACCATGGCCGCGCAGCATCATGTCGGGCTGGTCGTGGGGGCGCGCTCGGCGCTGTTCCTGCCCTTTGCCGATCTGGGGCTTATCGTCGTCGATGAAGAGCACGATTCATCCTATAAACAAGAGGATGGCGTCTATTACAGCGCCCGCGACATGGCCGTGCTGCGGGCCAGCATCGGGGGGGCGCAGGTGGTTCTGGCCTCGGCCACACCGTCGGTCGAAAGCTGGGTGAACGCGGGGCTGGGGAAATATCGGCGGCTGGATCTGCGCGCGCGTTACGGCAGTGCCGAGCTGCCGGAAATGGGCACCATCGATCTGCGCCATGAGGAGACCGAAAAGGGCCGCTGGATCAGCCCGCGTCTTGCCGCCGAAATCCGCGCCCGCAAGGAACGCGGCGAACAGTCGCTCTTGTTTCTGAACCGGCGCGGCTATGCGCCGGTCACCGCCTGTCGCGCCTGCGGGCAACAGATCGGCTGTGACGATTGCGATGCCCGCATGGTCGAGCACCGCTTTCAGAACCGCCTTGTCTGTCACCAATGCGGCGCGACGAAACCGATCCCGGTCGCCTGTCCCAGCTGCGGGACCGAGGGCAAGATGACCGCCGTCGGCCCCGGCGTCGAGCGGCTGGCCGAAGAGGTGGCCGAGCGGTTCCCGAACATGCGCGCCAGCGTGCTGAGTTCCGACCTGTTTCATTCCGCGCGCGCGTTGAAAGATGCGATCGCCGAAATCGGCGCGGGTCAGACCGACATCATCATCGGCACCCAGCTGGTGGCCAAGGGGCACAATTTCCCCCGCCTGACGCTGGTCGGGGTGATCGACGCCGATCTGGGCCTGCAAGGCGCCGATATGCGCGCGGCCGAACGCTCGTTTCAATTGATGCGTCAGGTCGCCGGCCGCGCCGGGCGCGAGGGCGGCGAGGCGCGGGGGCTGGCGCTTTTACAGACCTATCAGCCCGATCACCCGGTGATCCGCGCCATCCTGTCGGGGCAGGACGAGGAATTCTGGGACGCCGAGGCGGCGGGCCGACAGGCCGCCGGAATGCCGCCATTCGGCCGGCTGGCGGGGATCATCCTGTCCCATCCCGACCAGCCCGTGGTCGAGGATTACGCCCGCGAACTGGCCCGTCGCGCCGAACCCCTGCGCACCATCGGCGCCGAGGTTTTCGGCCCCGCGCCCGCGCCCATCGCCCGCATCCGCGCGCGTTACCGCGTCCGCATGCTGATCCATGCACCGCGTCAGGCGCCGGTGCAGGCGGCAATCTCGCAATGGCTGGCCCGCGCGCCCAAGGCGCCGGCGAATTTGCGGCTGGCGGTGGATATCGATCCGATGAGTTTCTTGTGACGGTTGCATTCTGACCGATAAAAATTCTACCATCGCGTGTGTTTTGGTGCGGAGAGGGGGTGTCAGTTGCTCAAGTCGACCGTCTGTGCGGGCCTGTTTCTGCCATGCCTTGTTTTGCCTGCGCTTGCCCAAGGCATGCCGCGATATGACGTTGAAAAATACTGTCAGGAGGTTGCCGGGGTCAGCGGCGGCTCGGCGGCCATTTTGAATGGCTGCATGGATATGGAGCAAGAGGCTTACAATATATTAAAGCCCGATTGGGGCGGTCTTCCGGCCCGGTCACGCAGCTATTGCGATGATGTCGCCCAGGTTTCAGGGGGCTCGTACAGTATCTTGAAGGGCTGTATGGACATGGAAACGGAAGCCAGCGACGCACCGCGAACCTTCCAGTACTAAACCCCCCAGCGTTCCAGAAATCCCTCGAGCACCCCGGCCAGCCGGTCGGCCCATTCCGTCTGACCGGCCGGGTCGGCGATCAGGTCGTTCCTGATCTCGATCAACACATTCGGGCGGCCATGGGCCAGCGCGTGGCGGTCGATGGAATCGCCCTCCAGATGGCCGGAATAGGGTTCATTGTCGCCGGTCACCCAGCCCCGGTCGCGGCATTCGCGGATCAGCGCCGGCCCCAGCCTTTCGTCGCGATGCGAATAAAGCACGCCCACCGACCATGGTCGCCGGGCGCGGCCGCGCAATTGGGGGGTAAAGCTGTGGATGGCACAGATCGCGCGGTCGGGGCGGGCCGCCGCCAGCGCCGCATAGGCGTCGTGATAGGGGCGGTAAAGCCGGTCCAGCCGCCGGGCGCGCGCATCGGGGCCGGCATCGCGATTGGCCGGGATCACCGTGCCGTCATAGATGCGCATCAATAATGTGGGGTCGTCCTCGCCCCGGTTGGGATCGATGACGAGGCGCGAAAAATCTGACAGGATCGCCGGCGCGTCCAGCCGTTCCGCCAATGCCCGGGTCAGTCCCGCCGCGCCCACGTCATAGGCGATGTGGCGGGCCATGTCCTCGGGCGCGATGCCCAGATCGCCGCCATTCACCCAGTCGGGCACCCGGTTGGTGGCATGGTCGCAGGTCAGAAGCCAGCGCGACCCGCGCGCCGCGCCTTCGATGTGAAATGCTGGGTCCGTCATGATTTCGCCGTGTTGCCCCCGGTAGCATTAGGCACAGTTGAGGCGATGCGCCAGTTGCCGTGACGCAAGCTTTGCGCCATAGAGTGGTCAGCGGTAGCGCAAACAAGCGACGCAGGCAGGAGGAATGAAAGAATGAGACGGCATCGCAAGGTCAAGATCGTGGCAACGCTGGGGCCGTCCTCGAGCGATTTTTCCACCATTCGCGCCCTGTTCGAGGCCGGCGCAGACGTGTTCCGCCTGAACATGAGCCACGGCACCCATGATGAACAGCGCGCGCGCTATGACATCATCCGCCGCATCGAGGCCGAGTCGGGCCGCCCCATCGCCGTGCTGGCCGACCTTCAGGGGCCGAAGCTGCGCGTCGGCGCCTTTGCCAACGGCCCGCATGACCTGCAGATCGGACAGGCCTTCCGGTTCGATCTGGACAGTGCGCCGGGCGATGCGACCCGGGTGCAGCTGCCGCATAAGGAAATCTTTGCCGCGCTTGAGCCGGGGGCCGAGCTTCTGGTCAATGACGGCAAGATCCGCCTGCGGGTGGAAAGCTGCGGCCCCGATTTCGCCGATTGCACGGTGACCGTGGGCGGCGAGATTTCGAACCGCAAGGGCGTGAACGTGCCCGATGTCGTGCTGCCGCTGGCGGCGCTGTCGGACAAGGACCGCGACGACCTGGAATTCGCCTGTCAGCTGGGCGTGGACTGGCTTGCGCTGAGCTTTGTCCAGCGTCCCGAGGATGTGATCGAGGCGCGCGAGCTGGCCAATGGCCGGGCCGCGGTGCTGTCCAAGATCGAAAAGCCGGCCGCAGTGCGGGCATTCCCGGAAATCCTCAAGGTCTCGGACGGGATCATGGTGGCGCGGGGCGATCTTGGGGTGGAATTGCCGGTGCATTCGGTGCCGCCGATCCAGAAACGTCTGGTCCGCGCCTGCCGCGCGGCGGCAAAGCCGGTGATTGTCGCCACGCAGATGCTGGAATCCATGATCGAAAGCCCGATGCCGACCCGCGCCGAGGTCAGCGATGTCGCCACCGCCATCTATGAAGGCTCGGACGCGATCATGCTCTCGGCCGAAAGCGCCGCCGGCCAGTACCCGATCGAGGCGGTCAGCACCATGGACGCGGTGGCGCGTTCGGTCGAATCCGATCCCACCTATCGCGAGATCATCGAAAGCTCGCGCAGCGCGCGCCGCCAGACCGTGGCCGATGGCATCGTCGCCGCTGCCCGCGAGATTGCCGAAACCACCGATATCGCCACGATCTGCGCCTTTACCTCGTCGGGGACCACGGTCAGTCTGGTGGCCCGCGAACGGCCGCGCGTGCCGATCATCGCCATGTCCTCGGAAACCCGAACGCTGCGTCGTCTGTGCCTGACCTGGGGGGCGCATTGCGTGCTGACCCCGGCGCTGGAACGCTTCAAGCAGGCGGTGGTCAATGCCGCCAAGGCCGCGCGCGATTTCGGCTTTGCCGATGAGACGAACCAGATCGTGGTCATGGCCGGTGTGCCCTTCAACGTGCCCGGCACCACCAATATCCTGCGCATCGCACCTTGCGACGAACGCTTGATCTATCGTACCGACCCGGAATAAAGCCGCGTGGATACATACTGATAGGGTGATCCACATGTCCGATATCCTTCTTCTGGCCGGCGTGGCGCTTTGCCTGCTTTCGGTTCTGGCCGCGGTTTTCGCGCTGGCCCGGACCGAACCGCCGCGCGGCGCGGCGATTGCGCTGGTGCTTGGGATAATCTGTCTGATCGGGGGCGCCTGGCTGGATGACCGTCCTTTCGGGATCGAGGCGATCCGCGAATCCGGTGCGCGGCTGGTCAATGGCGATATCGGGCTGGGTACCGATCCGGTGACCGCGCCCGCCCCGACCGAAAGCGCAGCCGAACCCGCATCCGATCCGGCGCCCACGGCCCAGCCGGGCCAATAGAGCCGCTCGATAGGGCTTGCCAATCCGCGCGTGCCCCCGTATAGGGCACGCTTCCACCCGCGCGGCCGGCCGATATGGCATTGCCGAGTCGTGCGTTCACTCTGACCGCAAGGAGAGTAAAATGCCGAAGATGAAGACCAAATCGGCCGCGAAAAAGCGGTTCTCGATGACGGCCTCGGGCAAAGTGAAAGCTGGCCCGGCTGGCAAGCGCCACGGCATGATCAAGCGCTCGACGAAATTCATCCGCGATGTGACCGGGACCATGATCCTGTCCGATGCGGACGCGAAAATCGTCAAGAAATACATGCCCTATAACCGCTAAGGAGAACCGGACATGGCACGAGTCAAATCGGGTAAAGTCACCCACGCCCGCCACAAGAAGGTTCTTGACGCGGCAAAAGGCTATTACGGCAACCGTTCGCGCAACTTCCGCACCGCGACCCAGGCCGTGGACAAGGCGAACCAATACGCCACCCGCGACCGCAAGACGCGCAAGCGCAACTTCCGCGCCCTGTGGATCCAGCGGATCAACGCCGCCGTGCGTCTGGTCGATGCGGAGATGACCTATTCGCGCTTTATCGCCGCGCTGGCGAAAGCCGGGATCGAGGTGGACCGCAAGGTTCTGGCCGATCTGGCCGTCAACGAGCCCGAGGCCTTTGCCGCCGTGGTCGCACAGGCGAAAGCCGCCGCCTGATTTCAGGCGACATCGCGAAATTAATGAAACCCGCGCGATCTGCGCGGGTTTTTGCGTTTCAGGATGCGCGTCCGGGTGCGCGTCCGGGTGCGGGGCGCCGGAGGCCCGTCATTGACGACCGGGGTCCCGGCGCCGACAATGCCGTGCCGGCCGTCCCATCCCGGAACGGCCCGGAACCGGAGGCGATGATGACCGATGTCAGCGGCTATCCCGCCCGTGTCCGCCTGAACCGGCGGCCCATCGGCGTGATCGCCAGCGCCATGATCGCGCGCCGCAACCTTTTGGAGCTGATCCCCGATCTGGCGACGCGCCAGCCCATGGTGTCGGGGCGGACGGGCAAGCGCTGGCATATGGTCATGGACCCCGATGCCCTGCGCCGGGTGCTCAAGGACCGGGTCGAGGATTATCCCAAGTCGCTTGTCACGCGGCTGTTGCTTGAGCCGGCGATCGGCCAGTCGCTGTTCATCGCCGAGGGCGCGCATTGGCGCTGGCAGCGTCTGGCCGCCGCGCCCGCCTTTGCTCAACGCCATGTCGAGGCGCTGGGTCCGGTGATGACCGCCGCCGCCGAGGCCAGCGCCCGTAGGCTGGCCGCCGCCACCGATGGCCCGGTCGATCTGTTCGAGGAAACCGTCAGCGCCACCTTCGAGGTGATCGCCGATGTCACCCTGTCGGGGGGCGAGGGGTTCGACCGCGATGCGGTTCATTCCGCCATCGACGCCTATATGGCCGGCGCGGCGCGCATGTCGATCATGGATATTCTGGGCCTGCCCGGCTGGATCCCGCGCCCCGGCCGGCTGTTCAGCACCGGTGGCGAGATGCGGCGCATGAAGCGGGTCGCCGATGCCGCCATCCGCGCCCGCGCGCGTTCGGGGCCGCGCCCGGTGCCGGATCTTCTGGACCTTTTGCGGGCGGGCGCCGACCCCGAGACGGGTCGCCGGATGCGCGATGGCGAACTGCGCGACAACCTTCTGGCCTTTATCGTCGCGGGGCATGAGACGACGGCGCTGACGCTGGCCTGGGCGCTGTATTTGCTGGCCTTTGACCCAGATGTGCAGTGCCGCGCTGCTGCTGAGGCCCGTGCCGTGCTGGGTGGCGGCCGGCCCGCAACTGCCGCCGACCTGCCGCAGCTGCCCTATATCCGCCAGATCGTCGACGAGACGCTGCGCCTGTATCCCCCGGCTGCCTTTCTGTCGCGCACCGCCCTTGCGTCGGATGTGCTGGGCGGGCGCGAGGTGCGGCCCGGCGATACGATCATGCTGCCGATCTATGCGCTGCACCGCCATCACATGCTGTGGGACGATCCCGACCGCTTTGACCCCGGCCGGTTCGCCCCCGATGCGCCCCCGCGCGACCGCTTTGCCTTTCTGCCCTTTGGGGCCGGGCCGCGCATCTGCATCGGGGCCAGCTTTGCCCTGCAAGAGGCGGTGATCGTTCTGGCCACGTTGCTGGACCGTTTCCGCTTTTCGCTGAGCGGACAGCGGCCCGATCCACGGCTTATCCTGACATTACGGCCACATGGCGGGGTCTGGCTGCGGGTTGCCGCGCACTAGCTGGTTGCGGCCGTCACGGAACGGTTACACACTCGGGCCAGTCAACGGGAGCGCGTGACATGTCAACCATCATCAACCCACATTCTCCAAGTAAGTCGCTGATTTCGCTGTCGTAATCGTGATATTTCGCATATAAATCATGGCGTTGACGGCTGCGAGGGGCGCGTTTCA